>NZ_JANQVQ010000290.1 GCF_030730205.1 Paraglaciecola sp. | reverse complement strand
AATCTAGCAAAAAGTGTTACGGTCGAATAATGGCATTTACAAAACCGTAAGGTTTGTTGGTGAACAATAAAGTTGTTAACAAGACAATAAAGTTGTTAACAAAACAATATAGTTGTTAATTTTTGCCATTTGAACTAACTTAGAAATAAGTTAATTCAGATGGCAATTTAGTATGGGCAAGAAGCAATACTGGAATTCAGAAGCTAAAAATGAGCGCTGGATCAAAGAAGGCCGGGGTCAGGGATCAGGTCCTGACTATAAGCCTTGGCTTACTATACGTGACGTACCCTCCCAAGGTAGATCACACAGAATTTTTGGCCATCTTACTCAACGTACCCATCATCTCCTTTCCGACCTCGAACTCGCTACTTTCTTCTTCCTCCAATGGCGACCAATAACCACCGACATTCGCGAGCAATTTCCATTAGATCGGGAGTTAACCCGAGAAATATGTAATCAACTTGGCGTCGAGCATCCAAATGTTCAGGGTGTGGATCAATATATGAGTAGTGATTTTGTCGTAGATTCCGAAGATAGAAGCAAACCAAGGTTTGCTATTCAGGTGAAGAGTAGAAGTGCTTTTCAAGATTCTAGAACAGTGGAGAAGTTGCAAATAGAGCGCATGTATTGGGCTGAAAAAGAGGTCCCTTTCTTTCTAGTGAATGAGAATCAAATACCTAGGCCTGTTTTTGAGAACATTGGTGTTCTTTACAACCATATCGAAGACGATGCTAGCCAGGACGAGCTACTGACCTATTTTTCATTGTTTCTAAAGCAGATTCCTCAGGATAAAAGCCTTAGGGTCATCGACCTATGCATTCGCTTGGACACCGCTTATGACTTCGATCCAGGAGAAGCCTTATTTCAATTCAAGCGATTATTGGCACAGCGCTTCTTTCATTTTGACATCACAAAGCCATTCACTGAGTTACGTTGCTCAGATTTAGTTGCTGAAGGTCAGCATGTGTTGCAGGAGGTGTGGCGTGTTTCAAGTTAACGAAGTTTTAAACCTGCAGGACAAGTTGTATCGAATACTTGTTTCTATTGAGCGTCATGTCGTCTGGATATCGTTGGATGACTCTAAAGCCTTGCCAGACTTCGCCAGAATCGAGCAACTCAATGATCTGTTATTGCAGGAAAAGATGACCCGCGTGGATGATCCGTATGAGTATGTTCAAAGTTTATTGCCGGAAGAAGGGTCGAAAGATGCAGCAATTCGTGATAAAAACTACTTGGTTATCTCACCACTAGTTGAAGACCCACAGTTCTATGTCAAGAAAGTCAGAACGAAACATATAGCCGAAATACTGGCTACAGGGAAAGTTTCGCGCCCTTATTTGTATAAATTGATTCGTCGCTATTGGCAGCGAGGTCAAACACCAAACGCCCTGTTACCAGACTACAAAAACTCAGGTGCGAAAGGAACCAAAAGAACAGTAAAAGATAAAAAGCTCGGCCGACCGCGTGTCTATATGGAAGGTACAGGTGCCTTAATTGACGAAAAGACAGAAAAGCTATTCCGAATTGTTATTGATAAATATGTTCTGAATAAGAATTTTACGATTGCCCGTGCCCATAGGAGACTGAAAAAACTATACGAGCAGTTGTTTCCAAATGTCGCTGAGTCAGAAAAACCAACAAAGCGACAAATGGGCTATTTTTTTGAGCGTGAATACAGCCATGTTGAAAAAGTTAGGGCTGCTGTTCCGGATATTATTTACCAGAAAGACATTCGACCTCTTTTGAGTACCGCTACAACGCAGGCGTTAGGCCCGGGGTCAAGATACGAAATCGACGCTACTATTGCTGACGTGATCTTAGTGGCTAACCACGATCGCAACCAGCCAGTAGGTCGTCCCACCGTTTATATAGTTATAGACGTTTTTTCTCGCTTTATTGTAGGTTGGTATATTGGTTTTGAAAACCCTTCCTACGTTGCAGCGTTTCAAGCCCTACATTTGGCATTGACAGATAAGAGTCATATCTTCAGCGATCTTGCAATTGATACTAATAGTTTTTCATGGCCAGCTGCAGGATTACCGGAAGCAATTCTTGCGGATAGAGGTGAACTACAGGGGCATCAGATTGAAGGGTTAGAATCGAGTCACAAAATCAGGATTGAAAATACACCGCCTTACCGAGGTGATGCAAAAGGTATTGTTGAGCAACGATTTAGGACGCTGCAAGCGGAGTTCAAGGGTTTTACTCCAGGCGAAGTGATAGGGCCGACTGTCAAAAAACGTGGTGGGAAAAACTATTGGCTGGATGGCACGCTCACAGTTTCTGAGTTTACCGAAATTATAGTTTCTTCAATTGTAATGAGAAACTTCATCGATCCGATGACCAAATACGATAGAGCTAAAGATATGCCTGCAGCACTGCCTTCGATTCCTGTTCATCTATGGAATTGGGGTTTGCAGAACCGCACAGGGCGATTAAGGAAAGCTAGTACTGAAACAGTTCGAATAGCGCTTCTCCCTAGAGCAAAAGCAAGCGCTTCTGTTCAAGGCATCTGTGTGTTTGGTGTTTACTATTCATCACCCGAAATCATTGAATTGGGTTGGATGCATCGATCCGGAAAGTCGCCAAGACCCGAGGCGGTGGATGTCGCATATGATCCCGACTTTGCTAATGAAGTGTATCTGTTTCATACCAAAGGGAACAGAGATCATTGGGTATGCCGCATCTCAGATGTTTCTAGGGAATTTCGTGGTTCATCGTTCTGGGAAGTATGGCGTAAGCAAAGCCTTACGAAAATACAGGCATCTAAATACTGGTTGGAAGCCGACAAAGTCCGAAACCAGCATGAGGAACGGGTAGAAGAAATTATATCTTCGGCCATAAAACAAACTCCTAGACCGACGGCTACCAACACGGAACGCATGCGTGGGGTTAGTAGTGCTCGCACCGAGCAACTCGAAAAAGAACGGGAAAATCGTCGGCCAACCGTTGCGAAGAAAAATCAACCATCCAAAGTCGTACACCTGACCCAGCCAGATGACAATGATGACTACCCAGACTTTGAAGATGAACTATTTGATGATGGAGACGACTAATGGAGCGACCTAATCATTTTGTTACCGCATCATATAGCCCGACAGGCGTTAAACGGTATGATGGCAACCCTTTCATTGAAGCGCTTCCTCCAATCTTAACCGTTGCTCAAGCGGGTAAGAGCATCAAAGGTAAAGTTGAATTCCACCCGTCTGAGCGATTAGCTGAGCCTAAATCTAGAATGCATATGGTGGTTTCGTTGCTAGACGACTATTTTCAACCGCTCTCACAGCATGTTCAGCTTCAAGAAAAAATCGACCTAATGCTTCGCATGGGATATGTCGGAAGAAACATCAGTGACGGTTCGTTAAATCGAAAACTTCAAGAAGGGTATGAGTTCATAAAGTCTGGTGGAGACGTTTTGGCAAACTTTGCTGTTGAAAAGACTACAGCCCGGAGCATGTCTCTGATTGGTGTTTCTGGAGCAGGTAAGAGCAAGTCGTTGGAACGAGTTTTAGCGACTTATCCGCAGGTGATCTATCACGAACAAGAAAATCGCTTTCAAGTTACCTACCTGAAAATTGAATGCCCAAGTAACGGTGATCTTGAAAGCTTGTGCCTTAACTTTTTTAGCGCAGTTGATAACCTGCTAGGCACAGACTATGAGCGCCGGTACGCCAAGCAGCGATTATCTGTTCCAAAAATGTTAGCCCTGATGCGTCAAACTGCTAACAACAGAGCAATTGGAGTTTTGGTTATTGATGAGATTCAACGCTTGAGTCAGGTTCGCTCAGGTGGCAAAGAGCAGATGTTAGAATTCTTTGTCGAATTGGTGAATACCGTAGGCATCCCGATTGTCTTAGTTGGTACACCTAAAGCACGCCCAATATTTGAGCTGGAACTTCAGTCAGGAAGGCGCAGCGCTGGATTAGGGTCGATTTATTGGGAAACCATTCCGCAATATGTCACTCGGAAAAACGAAAGACTGCTTAACCCCAACTGGGTGCGATTTACAGACAATCTTTGGAAATACCAATGGCTCAGGCATGGGGATGATCCACTTAATGATGAAATAAGAGAATGCTGGTATAGCCTGTCCCAGGGGGTGCTGGATATCGTAGTAAAGCTTTTTGTCCTGGCACAGCTTCGCGCCATTGCTAACAAAAAAGAGCGCATTACTGTTGGTATTCTGAATTCAGTTTATGAACAAGAACTAAAACCTGTACACCCTATGTTGGATGCCTTGCGTTCCGGCGATGCAGATAAAATTGTGAAGTATTCTGATATGCGCGTTGTGGATTTGGATAAAAGAATAATCGAACTAGGTAGACAAATTCTTGAGGTTGCCCAGAAACAAGAGGAAAAGCTATTTGGTGGAGATCAAGATGCGCTGCGATTATACAACCTCGTTTTGCAGCTCGATGATTCCTATGAGGAAGAAACTATTGAGCAGCTTGTCAAACGTATATTTAAAGAACAACCTGAACTGAGTCGTGCAGACATGATATCGATAATTGCGGCATGGTATTCAGAAGGGCAAAAACCAACAAAGAAAAAACAAGTGAGTACGAGAGTTAAGGAAAAGGATTGGTTGGATCTGAGCTCCGATGATTGGCGATATCAATTCGCCTACTGCAAAGATGAAAACCTTTCGTTGGTTGAGCGCTTAGAGCAGAATGGTGAAATGTTTGATCTTGAAGGTTGGGCGGTAGGACATTGATGCTTGGGTTTCCAAAACCGTATCCTGAGGAATTGCTGTACAGCACAATTGCGAGAGCTGGCGTGCATGATGGCGAAACGTCGCCTAAGCAGTTGCTAGACCAAGTGTTCTCGAATCGCAAAGTCATCGCCACGGTAGATTTACCTAGCCATGTCCAATCAATCGCTGACCAATATCCAGAAAACAGTGAACTCAGTTCTCATTTTTTGATCAAACATCATACGCTATGGTCAATATATGCTCCATTCATGCCGCCGGAACGCGTCTTAAAACTGCGACAGTGGATGACAAATAGTTCGCAAGGCGCAGCACATCTTGCTTCAGGTGTTGCGGCTTCTAGGGTTAAGGCGAAAACTAAGCTCTATGTTTGCAAGCAATGCTTGGTAGATCAGCAGTCAAATTACGGTGAAGGATATTTGCACCGACTTTGGCAGGTTCCGCTCGTTACGGTCTGCCCAATTCACAGAGCGCTCAGCCGGACGAGCATCGAACTTGATGGTAAGCACCGTCATACCTTTATCCCAATAGAGTCCGCCAAGGTACTTGATGAACACCCTTCTAAGAGGCAAGACAAATTCTTTGCTGAGCAATGCGTTTGTCTATTACAGACTAGTAGTGAAGGGACCAGATTTGTTCAATGGTCACTTTTCTATAAACAGCTCGCGGGTAAATTTGGTCTCTTAAACGGTGCGCGAATTGATCATTCAAGAATTCGAGAAGCGGTAATAGGTTTTTGGGGGAAGTCATGGTTAGAGGATGCAGGTATATATCCGGTCGACACTGAAACTTCATGGCTCAAGTCACTCTTCCGAAAGCACAGAAAAAGTTTCAGCTTCGCTGAGCACATCATAGCCGTAACTGCCCTAACAGAAGGGCAGATGAGCATTTTAAAAGCTATTCAAACAGCCGAAGCTATAATACCTGTACCTGTTCTTAAAAGCCCTCACAAAATTAACGACGAAATAGCCGTAGAAACTTTGTTGACTCCTGATCAGCAGCAGTGGCTTGACTTATTGCGTAAACACTATCCCAAAGCTGCTCGGCAAAGAAATCGAGCTTTATACGCTCGCCTTTATCGAAGTCATCACGATTGGTTGTTGGCTATCGACATAAAATTTCATAAAGAAAGTGAAGTCAACAATAAGCGAGTTGATTGGTCTCAAAGGGATAGGCAATGCGCTCGTGAA
Organism: Paraglaciecola sp.; assembly: GCF_030730205.1. Classification (GTDB taxonomy): domain Bacteria; phylum Pseudomonadota; class Gammaproteobacteria; order Enterobacterales; family Alteromonadaceae; genus Paraglaciecola. The sequence continues at coordinate 2,237 of NZ_JANQVQ010000290.1, read as the reverse complement.
CTAAAACACATAATTGAAAGGTTGGCCGACGACCTTAACGTGCCACATTTGAGCAGAACCTATCTGATTCATCACTTAAGCCAAAGAGCAACGGTAGAGAAGAACCTAAGCAGACTGCCGCGCTGTGCATTGCTGCTCTCGCTTCATTCGGAAAGTACAACGGAATATCAAGCTCGAAGGCTAACTCGTGCATATTTAGCGATGAAAGAAAATCATCAAGAGATTAAACGCTGGTCTCTATTGCGTGAGGCGGGTTTGAGTGACAAGCGGATGACTGATTTAGTTTCTGAGTTATTAATGGAGATCTTAAGTGAGTAAAAGCAAGGCGCGATTCAAAAAATTGGATGATGATTCAAAAATACTAGGTGTCGGCTCCCTGTTCCGTGTTGTCGGTCGAAAAGGCTGGGCGATCAACATCGATTTAACCGGTAAAAAGCCTCAAAGCATGCAGTTTAGTAACATCCCGGTGCTTGCAAGAAAAAGAGTGCTTAACCCAACCTTGGTGGCGAAACCAGCTGGGCTGCCGATTGAGTTCATCATCGGCAGTGCCCAGGAATGGGAAGTAGCAAAGGCTTCTGACTGCCCTGCTTTTAATGCACATCACCATGGCAATGATGGCAACCAAAATTGTTTTGTCGTCAATGTGGATGGAAAGCGAGTTTTCATTCCGCAATTAGAAATGGCGCGGGTACTTTTCTATCACGATCCTTTCCTTGCTCGACTTAGCTTACAGCATGATGCCTTATCTGAAGATTTTATGTTAAGTAAACGAGATGATGGTCAGCCACTGATTGTCGTTCGCGAAGGTGCCGAATATCCGGTTTCCTATTTTAATCGAGACGATAACCGGCGATTCCTTAGTTGGGTTCTGTTAGATAGCGATGCCAGAACATCCTTCGAAAGCATCGGTAAAGACCTGACTCTAAATCAATACCAGAAGGGAAGCTATCTGCATTGGAATTTTCAGTTCTCACCTCCATCCTTATCTGGAGTGCAGCTAGGTGCACGAGGCTGGGCAGATAATGTGTCGAACAGCTTCTTTGTATGGGAAATCAAACTGTTAGATAATTTGCCATCGGAAGTCGAAGGAGAGATCGATTTCTATCATCCTGGATATGAGCGCAAATTAGGTGGAAAACCTACAAAAGGAGATGGTAAACAGGGCCAAGCACCCGATGAGTTTGATCTAGATGATGACGAGTTGTCGGATTCTGATAAAGCTACTTTGGCACTCAATTCAGAGCAGGTCTCAGTATCCTTCAGAAACCCGCACATAACTAATCGTGTTGCTCAGAATACGAAGGCTGTAAATAACCTTATAGGGGATGGCGACAAAGAGGTTCTGGATAAAGACCTTAGCCCAAATGAAAAAGAAGAGTCCGGTGCTCTTCCTGGTGGAGCCTGGAACAATTTAGATGACCAAACTGATGATGCGCACCTCTATATCGGAAAATTTAAGTCGTTCTTCAGCGCGATAGAGCTACTGACATCCAAACATGGCTGCAGAAAAGTCAGTGATAGGCTAGTGAAGCTGCCAAAAGTTGGCGATGGTAAGAAACACTGGCTGAACGATAAACAGAACCCGCGTTGTATCGCAATTGTAGAGTTAGAACATGGTGGTAAGTCCTATACCATACTTGAGATCGACACTTCTGATGGTGCAGCCAAGCTTTCGACCATGTTGTTAACTTCACCCCTAGGTTGGGTGGCAAATAATGAGAAAGTTATCTTACAGCGAATCATGAAAAAATCCTTGGGCTGGCCTTCAGATTATTTCAAAGGCCAACTTGGAGAAGGCGCAAACAAGGGTATTCCACATCCTGAATCAAAGCATCCTGGCTCGTTACCTCCCGAATCCCTTGACCCTTGGGCGCAGAGGATCGCTAATTGGATTAAACGGAGCGCTTAGACCGATTACCTAAAGCTACCTATAGAGTAGGTAACTTTAGGTAATTTCCACATACCGCTTAACGCCGCTGTCTTATTCTTGAGTCAAATCATATCATAATCAGTTAAACTAGGACAAAACAGCTAAATCATTTGATTCATTTTGATAAGTGTATTAACTGTAAAGAGTCGATCTTCAGTGTTAGAACCCTATATTATAGAGCAAAGCAAATGGAAGAAATGACTGACTGTTGGTTCTCCATCAACGACATCTCCCTGTATTTGGGTGTCACCAACGACACCATCTATAAATGGATCGAGAAGAAAGGTCTACCTGCTCACAAAATAGG
>NZ_JANQVQ010000289.1 GCF_030730205.1 Paraglaciecola sp. | reverse complement strand
TAATTTTACATTTTAATGCGCATTAAAATGTTTTAAATGACATTTTTTGGCGCGTATAAGAGTAATAAACCTGAAAAGAGCTGGCTATAATGTTTTAAAAAGCTTCGTCACAGCCACTTCCCAACAGCCACATAAATATTTCAGGAAAAAATTTGAACTGCATTAGCAATGCCCTAGGGGGTAAGTATCGGGACGATACGTATAAAAAAACCGACAGCAGTCGGTTGTTTAATATATAACTCGACGGGTTAATTCACCCAGATTTAGCGCTTAAACCAAGCTATCCATCACAACTTGTACTGCATCACTGGTGGGTGGATTACAACCCACAGTGGCCACATTTAAGCTGGCGGCGATGGCGCCAAAACGTAAGGCATCGCTGAGTTTTGCCGGTGCTGCCTCTGGTGATAAGGCATAGTCTTTTAGTAATCTAGCGATCAAGGCGGAAAAATAGGTATCCCCTGCCCCTACGGTATCGCCAAAAACCTCGGCTATATGCACACTTTGTTTGAGATTGTGTTTGCTGGTGATTAAATGTGAACCACCTTCGCCGAGTGTCAGCACCACCATGCCGTTTTCCATTCTTGCTAACATGGCCTTAGCATGAAATTCAGGTTCACCATACAAACCTTTTAACTCTAGGTCTTCGTCACTGACTTTTACAATGTCGGCAAACTCAACAAAGCGCCAAATGGCTGCCACATACTGTTGATGGCTGGTTTCAACGCCTTTTCGCACGTTCACATCTATGCTGATTTTTACCCCTCTTGATTTTAGCTTTTTTACTACAGGAATAAGCACATCTAACATTTCAGGTACTAAGGCCAAAGAGCCGGTATGAAACAACTCAATATCATCGGGTAACATGGCCAACAGCGCATCGGCACAAATATCCAGATCAGCCACCGACTTACGATACAAACGATAACTGGGTTTGCCCTCAGCGTCTTTATATACCAACGCCAGCGAGGTGTTTTTATCCGAGCGATTGTTAGCAGGGACTTTAATACCCTCGTCCATTACCGCTGCATAGATTTTTTTACCCATGTCATCAGTGGAAATAGGTGATAAATAAGTACAGTCAATGCCTTGTTTTACAAAGCTGCGAGCGACATTAAAAGGCGAACCACCAATAAAGGGCAAGTAAGCGCCATCTTGCTGTTGGATCATATCGATAAGCGCTTCTCCAAAAACGGCTACTTTTGGTCTAGTCATTGTAACTCCTGATTAGTTTAAGCGTTTAGGCGACGCTGCTTAATATCGTTTGCATGTGCTGTTTCACATCAGGCTTGGCATAAAAAGCCATAACCTGTTTTTCATAGGCCGCCACAAATTCTGTATGACTGGTAAGGGTAGTAAAAATTGAGTTTAATTCGAGCAAAGCCAGTGGTCGCTGGCTTGTTTGACTGGCCGCTTGATGCACTTCAACGGCCATGGCGTCGCTGATATTCAGTGGTTTGCCTTGTTGGTCTACTTGTTTGTCACTGTAATAACACCATGCGGCGAGCACTAAAGTCGCACATTGAATTCGCCCTTTATTAGCCAAGTTATCCACCATAGTAGGCAGTAAAAAGGTACTAAGTTTAGCCGTATTCTCCGAGCAAATTCTAACTAAGCCATCTTTGATATTGGGATTGGCAAAACGGGCTAACAGCGTATCTTTATACTCATCCAAGTTTATTCCCGCCACAGCAGGCAAGATTGGGGTGACTTCTGTGTCCATAAAGTGGCGTAAGAATTTAACGAACAAAGGATCTTGCACACTTTCATCAATGGTAAGAAAACCATGCAAAGAGCCCAGTATACCGAGTACCGAATGGCCAGCATTTAGTAGGCGGATTTTCATGTTCTCATAAGGCGTGACATCGTCAACAAACTGGGCACCCACTTGCTCCCATTGTGGCCGTGCTAGAGTAAATTTGTCTTCAATGATCCACTGATGAAAAGGCTCACAGGTTACCGGCCACTGATCATCAATACCGATATTTGTCTGTAAATAATCTATGTCTGCGGCAGTGGTTGCAGGCGTAATACGATCCACCATGGCATTAGGAAAAGCCACCTTCGATTCAATCCATTGGGCTAATTCGCCATCCACTGCGGTGGCATAAGCAATCAACATCTTTTTGGCGACATCACCGTTGTGTTGCACGTTGTCGCATGACTGAATAGTAAAGGGCGCCAAGCCGTTCTTACGGCGTAATTGCAATGCTGCAATCAAGTAGCCAAACACCAAACGTGGTGCGCTCGGATTGGCAAGATCATGAATGACATCAGGGTTAGTAAAGTCAAATTCACCAGTGGCTGGGTTAAAGTTATAGCCCCCCTCGGTGATGGTCAGCGAGACGATTTTTGTTTCGCTACTTGCCATTTTGTTGATCACCGCTGTTGGGTCGTCACAGCCCAGTAAAAAATCACTGAGACTACCAATTACGCGGTTTTCAATATTGCCATCAGGATGGCGCACAATTAGGGTATAAAGATAATCCTGAGTTACCAATAGGGTTTGCATTTTGCGGTCAGCTTCACGCAGCCCTACCCCACAAATACCCCAACTGAGATCACCCGTTTCGTTCATGTAAGCGTCGGTATAATAAGCTTCATGAGAGCGATGAAAGCCGCCTACGCCCACATGCACTATTCCTTGTGTCACCTTGGTACGATCATAGTTAGGTACCACTACCTCTGTTGGTAAGTGCTGAAGTGCCGAATTGTTAAGTTTGATTGCTGGGGTTTGCATAATTAATAGTCCTCTACGCTGATTCAGTAACTTGTTTACTGCGCTGCATTACCCAATAAGCAGAAGTAAAATAAATAATGGTGCAAACAAATCCGATATTAAAAAATAGTTCTCGATTACTCTCGTAAGCGGGTATGCCCACGCTCATAAACATAGTATTTAGGGCTAATACTAAAGTAATAACTAAGCTCGACACGGAGACAAAGCGCAGTACTTTTGTCATACCACTGTAGTCGTGCACATAGTCTGGAGCTAACTGAGTTTGCTTGGCTTGATGTACCTCTACGTGTTTATCAAAGGCGTCTAATTTGGCTTGCTCTTCGGGGTATTTTTGCGCGGCACCATGGTACTTGGCCAAGACGATATAGAGCACTGAAGTAAAGAACCAAGTAGGGATAAATAAATAATAAAACGACATCACATCTAAGGCATTAAGGCCAAAACCAAAGAGCAAACCTAAGGACCACGACGCCACAGCAGGGGTACTGTGAGTGAGGTTACGAAACATCGCCCAATAACGGGTAAAACCGATACGAGGAAAGATAAAATGCTCAGTAAAAACAATGGCGCCCACCGGCACTACCAATAAACCCGCATAGGTTAATAGCGGTAACATTTGGTTAAATACAAAGGGAAAACAAGCGATACACACCGCCACTATGCCTACCACAAGAGTAGTACGGTTGCGTGAATGATTTTTAAAGATAGCTTGAGCCGCAAGACCTGCACGGTATAAATTAGCGTTAGCCGTGGTCCAACCGGCCACAATAACTATCACTAGGCCAGACAAACCTAAAGCTTGAAAGGCCACATCACCTGGGTCTAATTCAACAATAGATTTTTGTACGATAACGGCGGTGCCTGCCCCCATAATACCGGCAGAAATCCAAGCGATATAATGGCCAAACATCATGCCTGACGAGGTACATAAACCATAAGTACGGCTTTTGGCATAACGCAACAAGGCCATGTCAATCAAACCAACATGGGTAATGGTATTGGCCGCCCACGCAAAACCTATCACTTCAAGCAAACCGATACCTGGCTTACCCTCAGAGTCGAGGCCTGTCCACACCGACATACTGCCAATTTGCATAAAGTCGGCCCAACTGCTTAAAGTGGTAGCTCCAATAACGTGCTCAGCTAAGGCTGGCATTAATACCAGAGGTCCACTGACAAACATCACAAATAACCAAGGGGCGCAGATACGAGAAAAATTAGACACTGCAGTAAAGCCGTACATGGCAACCAATACCACTATGATACCGACCGCCACTACCACCATGACAAACCACGTGTTTGTTGGATACCAGTTAAGTTGCGCAGGTATGCCAAAGGCAAAACGCACGGCAGTGGCCGACACGGTAATCATCGCGGCGGAGATAACGGTAAAAATAATGACATTGACCCAGTTGTAGAGGGTTGTCATGGAGCTACCGGCAATTTTTTGTAGATAGGTATACAGGCTTAGGCGGGTTTCGATGGCAATGGGTGTGGTGATCAAGGTCCAACTCAGTACCGCAAGAATATTACCAATCAACAAACCCAATAGAATGTCTGTCATAGTGGCGCCTAAAGCGACAAAGGTTGCACCGATAACAAACTCGGTAGCAGCCACATGCTCACCCGCATACAAACCTAAAAAGTGGGTCCAGCCCTTTAACTTATGTTTAGGTATGGGTAGTTGTTCTTCACATACATTATCTAGATTTACACCTTGAGTCTCTGCTTTCATCGTTGTTTCCAACCTTGTTGTTTATTTTGGGCTATTTCATTGCCGACTTAGGTCGCGACATGTCTCAAACAAAAATTGGCCTCATAGTCACCTTAGGTGAAGATCCAACATTAAGACTCTTGTTTCGCGATATAGAATTTCAAATGCAAAATGAGCATTTATATTCATTGTGAGCATATTCCCAAAACAGTAGTACAACTGTCAATGATTTGTTAAAACTTTTTTTTAAAATAATCTGTTCGTTGTTGTCTTTAAGCATGCTTAGTAACAACTGCAAAACAAATATAACAATGTAAATCAAACACGTTGTGTCATTGCTTAATCTTTAAGCAATGCCAACAGTAACAAAACGTTGTAAATAAAATAGACCTGAGTAGAAATACTGATTTTACTGGGTTAGCGGGCTCAGCTGGCTAGACAAAAGCTTTTAGTTACAGATAGATACTCCAGCTCTATCACTACTAAGCGTGTATTTTTAATAGCTGGTTTAAACCTAAGTCTGTCTTTTCATCACTGCCAATCACGTCTTTTATTATCGACGTCGGCTAAGCAATAAATGTTGATTTTGTAACATTTCACAAACATTTGAATTAAAAGACAAAAGCTAAAAATCTCGGCTTTTTGTAAACAAAAGGTAAGCAAAAAAGATTGACTAGGTTAAATTTATTTGGTCATATGCCCATAAATTGAGCAAATAATCATATAGAGCAAAATGAACCACGAGGTGACAACATGTTAAAAATGACAAGCAAAAACTTTACTATGACCGCACTTTTATTTCTGGCTTGTACCACTACGCAAGTGCACGCTGAACAAGAAGGTAATGTTGACTTAGGCTTTCAAATAAAAACCAACCACCTGTGGCATGGCTTTATTGTGACTCCCTCAATTATGACGGCTGGCGAATTGACCTACACCACAGCAAGTGGCAACACTAAATTTGGTTTATGGGCTGGCGCAAGCTTTGATGGTGAATACCAAGAGTTTACCTATTTTGCCTCTCATCAATTTTCTGCTCAGCTATTTGTCGAGATCGTCAATCACGGTAACCATTCCAATATCGACAATGTAGACATTTTTAACTACTCTAGCGATCCAACTAAAACCGGTAACTTTACTGATATTGGTGTGGGATATACCTTTGCTGGCGATATGCCGCTGTCTTTGTATTATTCAGTCATAGTGCAAGGTATCGATAAATTCGAAGATGAAGATACGGGCAAACGTGAGCGCGCTTATACCAACTACATCGAAGCTAACTTGCCGGTATGGCAGGGTAAAGACGGCGAAATAGTTAAGGTATTTGTGGGCGGGGCGTTTTCACCAACAGGTGATAAAAACTTTTACGACGATAGTGCTAACATCGTTAATATTGGCTTTAGCTACGAAAAAAACCTGCAAATTCTAGACTATACTTTGCCTGTTTCTGCTACCGCCATGTGGAATCCAGCGTTAAAAAATGGCGCTTTACAAGTGGCCTTTAGCTTCTTTTAGCATTAACGGTATGCCGCAAATGCCTCACTTGCGCAGACATGTGGGGCACAGCAAATATCTTAGGTATCTAACAAACGCTGAGCCGTGTATTCATTGGTGATCAATGAGTTAATCAACTTAGAGCGTAAGGCGCCTAAAATAGCAATTACCTTGTCTTCACCCGCCGCAATCCCTACCACAGGTTTGCTGGATGAAATAACTAAAGGCACACTGGCCACTCGTTGATTGATATCACAATTAATCAAGTTACCGTCTTTATTAAATATCCAACTAATGACTTCACCTACGGCTCCAAGTTCGCTTAATTCTTGCAGCTCGTCTTTAGAAATAAAACCATCTACATGCAAAGGCGACTTTTCACCTAAGTTACCTATGCCCACAAAAGTAACATCGGCTTGTTTGGCCTGATTAAACACACTACTAATATGAGGTTGTTGATGCCATGCTGCTCTTTCATCGGGTCGACGGGCGATAACGGGTAATGGCATTGGATAATGGCTGGCTTGAATGCGCTCTGCCATATGCACTACTACATCATATTTTGAAGCAGAGCCATCTGAGGCCATATTACCCACTAATGAAACAATGCGATGTTGTGGATAAACTAAAGAAGATAATTCATCAATACAAGCACGTAAAACACGGCCTGTGCCCATAGCAATGACTTTGGGAGTTTCGCTTATAAGCTGGCGTTCTATTTCTGCCGCACCCGCTTGGCCTAAACCAAAGGTCGATGTGGGGCTATCAGGTAAACCAGGTACCACTTCACAAGACAGTAAGTTAAATCTGTCTTGTAGCTTTTTACCCAATGTCATGCAATTGGCAATGGGATGGTCCAGCCTTACTTTTACTAAGCCGGAACTGACCGATAATGCCACTAGACGTTGAGCTGTTTGACGGGAGGTAGCCAATATTTTGGCAATTTCGTCTTGGGTTTTACCCGCTACATAATACAACCACCCTGCTCTGGCAGCCTCATCTAGGCGTCGTGATTCAGCTTTTGAAAGCTTAGACATTGCTCTTCAATTCCTACTTGTTAGATATGATGGATGGTACCAGTTTGGTCAATTCACGCCAGTGTCTAAACGCTAAATAGTCGCTTTGTCCTGAGCTTAGATTAAGATCTGTACTGAGTAGATGACTACCGCCCATATAACGATAGACGTCCATGCCCGCTGACTTTGCCGCTTGAATGCCAGATAGAGAATCTTCAAAAACCAAACATTTTTCCGGTGCGACACCCATTTTTTGGGCGGCATGTAAAAACAAATCTGGTGCAGGTTTACCTTTAGCCACTTCAGATGTAGTAAAGACATTGTCGCTAAAATATTGATTTAAGCCCGTGATCTTTAATGCATTAAGCGTGCGAGGACGACTACTGCTGGTTGCCAAACAAAAATTAATCGTTAGCTCGCCCAATAAACTCTTAATACTAGGAGTAACAACCAAATCACGTTCAAAGTCTTTCACTAAAGCAGCTTGATGAGTCTGTTCAAAATCTTCAGGCAACAAAACGTTGAAATCCGCCAGCAAGGTTTGTTTTACATGGCCAAAGCTGCGACCAAGACAGTTTTTAATAAAATACTCATCATCAATCGTGATGCCTATTTCTTGTAGTTGCGACTTAAGTGTTTTGTAACTGATGCCTTCGCTGTCGATAAGCACGCCATCACAGTCGAAAATAATTAATTCGTAGTTACTCATGTTTAATAAATATCACGTAATGCCATAGGCTTTTATTCGACTCATTTTCATATACTGTATTGTTTTTACTATACCTGACAATTTTGCAAAATTCGCCCATGCCTTGTGGCTTCGTTGATTGAGAGTAAAACGCCCAGTGGTGTTTTAGATAAATATCAACTACAAGTGTATGGCAATAAGTCCATTCTTTAATCAAACTTTGGTTTGCTGTTGATTATATTAATTAGATGTATGAATACGCTCGGCATTTTACCTAATACCAACACGTGATTTACTGCGCACATCCAGTAAACGCTCAGCGCCACTATCGCTAATACGCAATATGAGTATTCAAATAGGTTTCGAGAATTGCAGAGACGGTCTTCATAATGTTTTATTAAATAACAATGGAACTGCGAGGTCAAAGCCGATGAACCACCACATCTCTCCAATAGAATGGCTTAGGATCTTATTCAACCACCCGTAAATTCTCTAGCCTTTTTATCAGCGCTTTTTTATTGGCTGCTAATTTTCA
>NZ_JANQVQ010000288.1:71870-79885 GCF_030730205.1 Paraglaciecola sp. | reverse complement strand
ATATGAATATCGCGTTGTGGGAAGGGAATTTCAAAGCCATTTTGGCTAAGAGCTTCGTTAATTAAGGTATTGATCTCATGGGTCACCGGCAGCCGTTTTGCCGGGCTGTCGACAAAAATACGTAATTCAAAATCCAATGAGCTTTCACCATGGTTGGTGAAAAATACGCTTGGGGCTGGGTTGGTTAGCACGTCAGGATGCGACTCAAGTACACCAAGTAACAGGTCTTTTGCCGCTCGAGTATCTGAGCCATAAGCAATGCCTATTTTAACTACGAGTCGTGTTACTGGATTATGTAGTGTCCAGTTCGTGACGTTCTCGGTTATGATCGATTTATTCGGCAAAAGGACTTCTCGATTATCAAAATCGGTAATGGTCGTCGCTCGAATTTTGATATTACTTACCGTACCACTTAAATCACCAATGGTAACGGTATCGCCGACCCTGACCGGGCGTTCAAACAAAATAATTAAACCAGAGACAAAGTTGGCCACAATTTCTTGTAAACCAAAGCCGAGCCCTACACCGAGCGCTGCCACTATCCACTGTAATTTAGACCAATCGATACCGAGTTGACTTAAACCCAATACCAGTGTGGTGCCCATAATGACATAACCTAAAATAGTCACTGCGGCATAACGGGCTCCTGGGTCAAGACTGACTTTGTCGAAAAAGCTGATCTCCAGCATGCCTCTGGCGTTTCGAGCCGCGATGAAGCCCCCCAGTAAAAAGAGTAACGAAACGATAATGTTCCATAGCGTCACATCTTCGCTGCTCGGAATACCATCCACCGTCATGTCTTTTTGCCACAAAACAATTTCGTTGACGATACCAAGGGCGGGTAGCAGGGGTAACCAGATAAACCATAAACCGGCGATAAAAAGTAAACTTGATAAGCCCATCGCACTCTTTCGCATTTTGCGTTCGGCTTCTTGATTATCACTGGGGCTGTCAGGAATAAGTTCGGGAACCGCTTCTCCACTGGCCGCTTTTTCTTCTTGTTGAGCGCGCTGGGCTTCTTGTTTAGCACGGCGAATTTTGGCTTTACGCAATAAATAACGGCGGTAAGCCACCATTAAAACCCGCATGGCAATACCATAAAATATGGAGACAAAAATGAGTGCCACACCTGATTGAAACAGCTTTGTGAGCAGCTCAACAGCGGTATCAAAAAAGCCAATAAGGGGCATTAATCCGATTAAAACTGGCGCGATAACCATGACGGGAAAGGCCAGTTGCGACAGCAGCGATTTAGGGCTATGGCCAACGATATTAACGGCTACGCCAGTTTTGGGTTTGAAAAAGCTAAAACTAAATATAGCAATACCCAATGACATCGTAATAAACGCGAAGATGGCTATGCCGTAGCGCAATTCTATTTGATTGCTGGCCATGGCAGAAGCAAAGATAAAGGTGGCTAGTCCTTGGTACCAGGCAAACCACGTTAAAAGTTCACCTAGTTTGGCACGAGCTTTATCACTCCATGCAAAATGTGCAACAAAAATCCCGTTTTTACGGCACATCGAGCGAAAAAATAACAAGGTTAAGCTTAAGCTTGAAACAGCAGCTAAGGCGGTCACTATCGCATTTGAAAATACATTGTCGTCGGCGCCGGCTCTGATTAATCCGGCAATCGCGCCAATCGCCAAAGGTAACGGTAGCGCCAGTATAATAGTTTCGAATAGGGCTAAAGGCGTTGCCCAATGGGTATCTTTACCTACATTGCCAATATGCATACTTAAGCGGCCCAAGGATTTTTTTAATATAGGGCGAAGTAATAGTAATAGGGCAAATAAAAATACCGCCACTAGGCTTAAAAGGGTATTTTTATTGATGCCTTGCCAAAGGTCATGACCCACTTGCGCCCATGCTGCGCTGTCGGCATACCATTGCAAGCTCGTCATCAAATAAGGCAGTACGTTATCGGCAAGCTGTGTATAAGAGGGGAGCCATACCAAACGTCTATCAAGAAGGGCTTTTAGTTCAGCGGTACTGTTTTTAACGTCAACAATCATTAATTTTTCGTCGACCAAATTTTCAAGTTGATTATTAGCGGCGTCTATCAACTGCTGGAGTAAAACCGCTTGAGACGTCTTTAAGCTCCCTAAAGTACTGATTTCCTGTTGAGATAGCTTGTTAATATCTGTGCTGAGGGCGCTACTTTTTTTGGCTGATACAAGCGCTATGTAGGGCTTTGTTTCGTTGATCGTGCGCAGGTTATCTTGCCAAACGATCAGGTTAAGTTGATGTTTTACAATTTCTTCATTGATATTTTCTAAACGATTACTAAGTGGACTTTCTTGCGGTAAGCCAGACCGTAGGCGGTGTAATAATATGCCAAGCTCGTCGGTAATTTGCCCGGTAGCTAAAATTTGGCTGACAATCTGTGATGATTGTTTAATGTTTTGCTGTTGTTGCCTTAATCGTAAGCTGTTGTCATCAATTTGCGGAGTGTTCAGTACAATCGTTTGTAAATTGTTGGCCAGGCTAAGATTCTCTTTCGCAATGGTATTTAATACGCTTGAACCTTCAGTTTGTTGCACATCCCGTTTGGCATTTTCGATAGCGAGATTAGCCCCAGTGGTGCGCTGTTTTTCAAGTTGAGTTTGAACTTGTTGGATGTCTATTTCACCCACTTCCAATTGCTTTTTTAGTTGGGCAACTTGGGCGTCTACCAAAGCTTGTCTAGCGGGAATGGTGGCGACTTCACGCTCTAGCAGAGCCACTTTGCTGCGCAAATTTAGCAGTTTGGCCTGCAGCGCTACAATATGACTTTGTACGTCCAGTTCATCATTACCAACTGGCTTTTTGTCTAAGGCCTCAACCGTTAGGTCGATTTCATTTTTTGTAGAATTTAACTCGTCGCTTATGGCATTAGGGCGGCGGCTCAAGAGGGTTTTTTGTTGCTGCAGTTCATCAAATTGCGTGAGCATATTGGTTTGTTTTGCCTGCAACAACATGAGTTTATTATCGAGTTGCTCAAGTGGCTGATTTTTCAGTGAACTGGCTGACTCCGCCTTGATGTTTTGTGTTTCAGTGGCTAATTTTGTGAGTTTTTCATCGATGTTTTCAGCGGTATTTTCATATTGAAGTAACTGATTTTCCGCCGCTGCCGCTTCATTTAGCGAGGCTTGGGCGTGCTCTACCTGTTCTTTGACGGCGACCTGCTGTGCGTCAGAGAGTTTGCTTGTTGATAGGCTGTCATTGATCGCATCAACACTGCTCTTGATACTCTCAACGGATTGGGCACAAAGGCTGGCATTGAAAAGTAAGCCTGCGATACAGAATAATGTTAGTGATTTAAATCGCATTACTACCTCCAGATAACTGAGAAAACAGGGCTAGAAATCTACATTAGGGGCAATTTCATAAGCCCTAGTGGCTTTACCTCACACTAATACTTCTAACAGAGTATTTAAATACCGCCTACCTAAGGGTGTCACTTGCCAATGAGAAGGCGTTTCTGACAACAAGCCTTTTTGTATCGCCTTGTCGAGATTATCTTGCACATCTGGGGTAATGGCGAGGCCGGTATAGCGCGTATAATCCGCTTTAGGACAGGCTTCTACCAAGCGTAAGCGATTCATAAAAAACTCAAAGGGTAAGTCACTGGGCTCAACAGCATGAGAACTGACGGTGTAAGCTTTAGTCAAATCCATATAGCCTTTTGGATGTTTTACTTTAACCGTTCGCAATATTTGATTGTTATCGGCGTGAGTGATTTTGCCATGGGCACCGCACCCAATCCCTAAATAATCACCAAAACGCCAGTAGTTGAGGTTATGTTGGCACTGCTGCCCTTTTTTGCTGTAAGCAGAAATTTCGTATTGTTCGTAGCCTGCAGCCTCAAGTAAGGCATGCCCTTGTTCTTGAATATCCCACAGTAATTCATCTTGCGGCAACTTGGGCGGCTTTGAGTGAAATTGAGTATTCGGTTCGATGGTCAGTTGATACCAAGACAAATGCGGAGGTTGTTGTTCAATCGCTTGTTGAATATCAAATAGTGCATCCACTAAGTGCTGCTTGGGTAAGCCGTGCATCAAGTCAATGTTGAAACTATTTAAACCCACGCTTCGAGCAATTTTCGCTGCTTTACGGGCTTGTTCATCATCGTGAATACGGCCTAAATCAAGTAATTTGTCGGCTTGAAAGCTTTGCACTCCGATAGAAATACGATTTATACCGGCTTGCACATAGTCAGCAAAACGTTGACTTTCGACCGTGCCTGGATTGGCCTCTAGGGTGATTTCAGCATCAGGACGTACATTTACGCGTTGTCGTACGCCAGCTAAGAGTTTATCGATGGCTTGGGCGCTAAACAAACTCGGTGTACCACCCCCAATAAAAATACTGTGGATGGCTCTATCACCAATTAGCAAAGCATCGGTGCTTAAGTCTGCTAGTAAATGACTCACATATTCAGCTTCAGGTAAAACGTGCTGTTTTTGACCGTGAGAATTGAAGTCACAATAGGGGCATTTTTGTACACACCACGGAATGTGAATGTACAAAGAAAGCGGCGGTAACTGTAGGCTCGGTGTCTGAATAGTCGTATTAAGCAAGCTGACTTTCCATTGCCTGAACGAGTAACTTTAGTGCCTTACCACGATGACTTAAGGCATTTTTTTGCTCAGGGCTCAACTGAGCAGAGCTGCAATTTTGCTCAGCTAGCCAAAAGATTGGATCATAGCCAAACCCGTTTACGCCCATCACTTTGGTTGTTATTGTGCCATGCCATTCACCTTGGCAAATAAGGGGCGTGGGATCATCTGCATGGCGCAAATAAACCAAGACACACAAAAAACGGGCTTGGCGTTTTGCTGTGGGTACGTCTTTCATCTCAGCCAGTAATTTAATGATATTGCTATCATCGTTAGCTTTCTCACCTGCGTAGCGAGCTGAGTACACCCCAGGTGCGCCACCCAGCGCGTCAACTGCTAAGCCAGAATCATCAGCAATCGCGGGTAATCCGCTTATACGGGCAGCATGACGCGCTTTGATGATGGCATTTTCTACAAAGGTGGTGCCCGTTTCGGCCACGTCACCAATGTCAAATTCACTTTGCGCCACAACATCTAAAGCAAAAGCATTGAGCATATCACTCAGTTCTTTCACTTTGCCTTTATTACCGGTGGCTAATACGACTTTTTGACTCACGACTATCCTTTAATGAAGGGGGTATTAGAAAGAAACCTTAAGCCTCGGGGGATTTTTTCCCACGGCCCTTTTTCTTTTTCGCTTTTGTTTTGACTTTTTTACCCAAGCTTTTTTTCACTTTAGCGCTTAACTTTGGCTTTTTAGATATTTTGGCTTCTTTGTGTTTAGGTCTAAGCTCATCAATCACGCGGCGTTTAAGGGCTTGTTTAGTGTAACGTTCTATCTTAGGCACTATGGCAATATCATGAGCCTCAATTAACGAAATCGCGGTGCCTTTTTTACCAGCACGGCCGGTGCGACCAATACGGTGCACGTACACATCAGCAGTGCGAGGCATATCGTAATTAATCACATGGCTGATATCGTCAACGTCGATACCTCGGGCGGCAACATCGGTAGCCACCAAAATTTTCACTTCTTTTTCGCGGAATCGGCGCATTGCGTCATTACGTTTATCTTGTGGCATTTCACCTTGTAACCACGCCACCGCAAAGCCATCACGCTCAAGCAATTGTTTAAGCTCGTTTAAACGATCGCGGGTTTTGACAAACACCACGGCAGATTCAATTTGGTGGGTAAGAATATGGCACAACAGGGCATATTTGTGTTTTGCATCATCGGCTAAATGCAGCCACTGATGAATTTTTGCATTTTCTTTTCGGCTTGGATCGGCAGTTAGCTCTACTGCTTCATTTAATAATTCATTGGCAAAACGAGCGATACCATTGCCTTCTAGTGTGGCAGAAAACAACATGCTTTGTTTACGCCAACGAGCTTCAGCCGCAATTTGGTTGACTACCGCAGAAAAACCCATGTCGAGCATGCGATCGGCTTCGTCTAACACCAAACACTCAATATCGCGACAATCAAACTTTTCAGTTTCGATATGTTCGAACAAACGGCCAGGCGTGGCGACTAATATGTCGAGGTTGCCTTCTAACAAATCTAAATCAGTTCCGTAGTTGATGCCGCCAGTAATAACCCCACAGTTAATATGAGGACAATATTTACTAATGGCCTTGGCTTGTTCAAAAATCTGTAAGGCTAATTCTCGCGTAGGGCTTAAAATCAACACACGAGCTGAACCCGGTTCGCGTCTAGGGTAATCTAATAAAAATTGGCAAATAGGCAGTAAAAATGCGGCGGTTTTACCGGTGCCAGTTGGTGCTGATGCAAGAATATCCTTGCCTTCCATTGCCGCAGGGATCACTAATTGCTGAATACTGGTAGGCTCTTTATAACCTAATTCGGCTACCGCACGGCATAAATCTTCGTCTAAATCGAGTTCTTCGAACATGTGTCATCTTTCTCTTTACAATATGGCGCGATTATAAAGGACTCGACAGCGTAAGGGCAGTATTAATCGACTCTAACACCATATGTTTTAAGAAAAGTGCTCATACTAAGGTAGTATTTAACCTTAACCATGCTGAAGGGATATCATTTATTGTTCTGGTACTTGGGGCCATAAAAATTATGGCAGCGATCATCGCTCGGCCACTGGTATCTCCCCCTGCTTTGGCATTAGCAATGAGCATGTCTTCGAGTTTATCGTACTTTGTTAACAGGTGAATGATGCTCGGAAATCCGCCTTCAATTCCACAGGCGGGGCCAAATTCTCGTATAGCGTCAATGGTGTCATCTGAGGATGATCTTATCCCTTGCTCAACGTAGCGCTGAATGTTCGTATTATACTGCGGTTTTAGTTGTGAAATAGCCTGAATGACGTCTTTGCCTGAGAGCACCTCGACTAATAAATCAGCAAAAAAGGTCGCTGGCGCAATGATTTCATCTGCATTATGGGTACTGCTCACAAAGAGCACGACGTTTTCTAAAAAACCTTGTCTTGAGTCTGATACTAACAATAAGGGGGCGATTCTGCCGACAATAGAGGTGTCGGTTGAAGATGAACCTGTTGGCGTAATGCCGGCCTGTATATTTTCCAAAGTGCCTTTCATTGCCCCGTCAATATAGCCATTGTAAGTGGCCATTTTTATTTGCCAAAATGCGATGTACTCACCCACATCAAAATGGTTTTTGTCTTGTAAAAACTCATATAGCCATAATGTTTGGTCACCATAATGGGTAAAATCACCTGCATGTTTTCCTTCATGCCACTTCGCTTTTGCGTCATTAAGTTGTTGCCAATCAATATCAAGTGCATCTAATTCTTTGGCATCATAAATCCAATGCGGCCCCAATGAATAGGTATCAGCGACCAGGGAAGTTAAGACGAGTTCGGTGGCTTTTTTGTGATCAAACATGCTCGTGTCCTTTAGGGTTAGATAGGCAAACAACTTGTTGATTGGTTACGCACTATAGTAAACACATTTTGCTGGTTATTTGAACCGCAAGTCCTTGGGTATTTGACTGTTTCAGGAACGGCGTTTAGAAAATAGCTCAGGGAAATTTAAAGCTGTAAGAATTTAGATTCGTATTCTACATCACACGATGAACACTAAACCCCATCTAATGATGGCGTTTAGTGTGATGCGCGATTAAGCCGTGGCTTTGTCTAAGGCTTGGCTGACGTCGGCAATGATGTCATCGATATGTTCTATACCGACCGATATGCGCACAAGATCTTCTGATACCCCCGCCTTCGCCAACTCTACAGGGCTGAGCTGACGGTGAGTGGTACTTGCTGGATGACAGGCCAGCGATTTAGCATCACCAATATTCACTAAGCGTAAAATCATTTGCAGAGCATCGATAAAACGGCCACCTGCTATT
The DNA here is from genome assembly GCF_030730205.1 of Paraglaciecola sp. GTDB lineage: Bacteria > Pseudomonadota > Gammaproteobacteria > Enterobacterales > Alteromonadaceae > Paraglaciecola. The sequence continues at coordinate 71,995 of NZ_JANQVQ010000288.1, read as the reverse complement.
TTACTCTGCTCTGGTGAGTCCGCCTTAATGCCAAAGCTAATGATACCAGAGGCCTTGCCACCAGTGATTTTTTGGCAATTTGCTTGGTAAGGGCTAGAGGGCAGGGCGGCATAGTTAACCCAACT
>NZ_JANQVQ010000288.1:60300-71770 GCF_030730205.1 Paraglaciecola sp. | reverse complement strand
CTGCAATGGCGCTCCATTCTTAAGCTTAGGGTTTCTAAACCTTGTAGTAGCAAAAACGCACTTTGCGGCGCAAGGGCAGCACCGGTGTTTCGCAGGGGCACTACGCGGCAACGGCCAATAAAGGCGGCAGGGCCAAACGCCTCGGTATACACAACGCCGTGATACGATGGGTCAGGTTCGTTCAGCAGCGCAAAACGTTTTTTATTGGCTACCCAATCAAATTTACCCGAGTCAATGATCACTCCACCAATGGTGGTGCCATGGCCGCCGATATATTTAGTTAACGAGTGGATCACAATATCAGCGCCGTGGTCAAAAGCCCGACATAAAACTGGCGTCGCTACGGTGTTATCTACGATTAATGGCACGCCATGTTTATGGGCAATGTCCGCTAAGGCTTGTAAATCAACAATATTCCCTGCTGGATTACCGATAGATTCACAAAAAAGCGCTTTGGTGTTGTCATCAATCAGAGCCTCTAAACCGGCAAAATCGTCAAAGGCAGCCATGCGTACTTCAACGCCTTGACGTGGCAGAGTATGCGCAAATAAATTGTACGTTCCGCCATATAATTGGCTGGTACTGACGATGTTATCGCCTACTTGAGTGAGCGCCTGAATGGCATAAGTAATTGCAGCCATGCCTGAGGCTACTGCCAAAGCGCCAATACCACCTTCAATTGCCGCTAGGCGCTGCTCTAACACGTTGGTGGTTGGGTTCATAATACGAGTGTAAATATTTCCAGCGACTTTTAAGTCAAATAAATCAGCGCCGTGCTGGGTATTGTCAAAGGTATAAGAGGTGGTTTGATAAATAGGCACCGCGGCCGCTTTGGTTGTCGCCTCTGATTCGTAGCCGTGATGTAATGCGAGTGACTCAAGTTTCATGTTCGTTCCCTTGTGTGAAAGTTGGCACTGACATTTACTCCCGTTAACATCAGTGCGCCCATTGAAGGAAAAACTCTAACATTTAGCCATCTAGATATCTAAGTGTTGGGTTGCTTATTTTTAGTACTTTTTGTTAAAAATTGCTGCCAAAGCATATAAACGACGGGGACTAAAATGAGTGACAACAGTAAAGCGCTGAACATACCGCCTACCATGGGCGCAGCGATGCGGCTCATAATTTCTGAGCCCGTACCAGAGCCCACCATCACAGGCAGTAAACCTAATATAACAGTGGCCACAGTCATCACTATCGGTCTGATGCGCATCCCTGCACCTTGCTCAATCGCTTGGATCAGTTGCTTGTTATTTAATGGTGAGGCGCTATCAGGCGAAGCCGACTGTATTTGCTGATAAGACTGATTGAGGTACACCACCATCAAAACCCCAATCTCAATAGCCACACCCGCCAGCGCAATAAAACCGACGCCGACTGCCACTGATAAATTAAAATTCAGCAGATAAACTAGCCACAAACCGCCAATCAGGGCAAAGGGCAGAGTGAGCATGATCATCGCCACTTCAGCCAAACGACGAAAGCTCAAATACAATAAAATTATAATAATGGCTAAGGTAAGAGGCACGACATAAGCCAGCTTTTGTTTGGCTCTTTGCATATATTCGTATTGACCTGCCCAGCTTAAGCTATAACCAACAGGTAACGTTAACGAGTTGGCTAAGGCTTGAGTTGCACGGTCGACATAGCCACCAATGTCTGTATTGGCATCGAGGTCGATATAGATCCAGCCATTGATCCGAGCATTTTCACTTTTTATGCCAGGCGCGCCATCTTCTATGTACACCTTAGCCACGTCAGCCAGTGCGATATGCTGGCCCGATGGGGTGACAATAGGCAGGAGTGCCAACTGTTCGGGACTATCTCGATAATCTTGCGGGTAGCGCAGATTAATAGGATAACGCTCTAAGCCCTCAACCGACTGACTGACGTTCAAACCACCAATAGCGGTGGCGACAACTTGTTGCACATCGGCAATATTTAACGCGTAACGAGCGGCTAAATCACGGTTAATATCGACTTTGATATAGCGTCCTCCTGCTACTCTTTCTGCATAAACAGAGGCCGTGCCAGGCAAGGCGCCCAATATCTTTTCTATTTTTTGTCCGATGCCTTGAATGACATTTAGATCGCCACCAGCTACCTTAATGCCAACAGGGGTTTTAATCCCAGTCGCGAGCATATCAATGCGGGTTTTAATGGGCATGACCCAAGCATTGCTTAAACCTGGAAATTGCACAACTTGGTTGAGTTCGTCCCTCAATTGCTCGGTGGTTAAACCGGTTCGCCATTGATTTTTAGGTTTAAATTGAATAAAGGTTTCAATCATGGTCAGCGGCGCCGGATCGGTCGCTGTGTCAGCTCTGCCAATTTTGCCAAATACCGTTAAAACCTCTGGGACGGTATAAATTAACTTGTCGGTTTGTTGTAATATTTGCCGCGCCTCACCCACCGACAGTCCTGCGTAAGTAGTAGGCATGTACATCAAGTCACCTTCATCCAAAGGTGGAATAAATTCGGTGCCTAATTTAGTCAAGGGGTAAAAGCCAACCATCGCCACAAGTACAAAAACCATGAGTGTCGTTTTTGGATAAGCTAATACCTTATGCAGCAGAGGCAGGTATAAAGCGACTAATACGCGGTTAAGTGGGTTGCGTTTTTCGCTTAGTATTTTGCCGCGAATAAAGTAACCCATTAACACTGGAATAAGGGTAACAGCTAAACCTGCTGAGGCGGCCATCGCAAAGGTTTTGGTATAGGCCAGCGGGGCAAACATCTTGCCCTCTTGGGCTTCAAGAATAAACACAGGTAAAAAGCTTACGGTAATGATCAGTAAGCTAAAAAATAGCGCAGGGCCGACTTCACTGGCAGATTTAGCCACAATATGCCAGCGATTTTCAGGTGTCAGCGGCGTACGCTCAATGTGTTTATGCATATTTTCAATCAATACAATGGCACCATCGGTCATGGCGCCAATGGCAATCGCAATACCGCCCAAAGACATAATATTGGCGTTGATACCTTGCCAATACATGATCACAAAGGCCATGAGTATGCCAAGGGGTAAACTGATGACAGCAACTAAGGATGAGCGTAAATGAAATAAAAAAGCCGCACATACTAAGGCCACTATCAATAATTCTTCCGCCAGTTTTGACCATAAATTATTAACCGCACTGCTAATCAGTTCGGAGCGATCATAAACAGTAACCACCTCAACACCTTTGGGCAAGCTGGCTTGTAAACGCTTTAATTTTGCCTTTACCCCTTCAATTGTTTGCTGAGCATTGCCGCCAGAACGCATGACAATAATGCCACTGGCCACTTCTCCTTCACCATTGAGTTCAGCGATCCCGCGGCGCATTTGTGGGCCTAAGTGAATATCGGCTACGTCACGTAACTGTAAGGGGGTGCCTTGTGCATTGAGACCCAAAGGAATCGCGGCTAAGTCTTCTAGGTTTTCAATGTAGCCATTGGTAACAACCATGTACTCAGCTTCAGCCATTTCAATTACTGAGGCGCCGACGATGTGATTACCTTGAGTGATCGCCCGTTGAATATGGCTAAGCGGTATGTTGTAGGCTCGCAATTTATTTGGGTCAACCGTGACTTGATATTGCTTGACCATACCGCCTAGGCTTGCCACTTCAGAAACCCCCGGTACGGTTTGCAATTCAAATTTTAAAAACCAATCTTGAATGGCCCGAAGCTGACTTAAATCGTGCTGGCCGGTGCGATCAACCAAAGCGTATAAATACACCCAGCCTACGCCAGTTGCATCAGGGCCTATTTGCGGTTTGGCGGCATCGGGTAAGGTGCCAGATACTTGTGACAAATACTCCAATACACGGCTTCTAGCCCAATACGCATCGGTTTTGTCATCAAAAATCACATAAACATACGAGTCGCCAAAAAACGAAAACCCCCTCACTGTACTGGCACCAGGTACGGATAACATAGCGCTGGTTAGGGGGTAAGTGACTTGGTCTTCTACTACTTGTGGGGATTGCCCGGGGTAGGAGGTTTTAATGATGACCTGCACATCAGATAAATCTGGAATGGCGTCTATTGGCGTATTTTTAATGGCGAAGAGTCCGGCACCAATCATTATCACGGTGCACAGTAAAACAAAAATACGGTTGGTCACCGACCAATGAATAATACGCTCAATCATAAGCTGTCACCCTCATCAATGATCATCAGCTGTACGATAATAAATTCACTTTCTTGCTCAGCATTTTGGTGTATTTCAAAGGTAAAATGGATACGTTGTTGAGGTGCTAAGTCATTAATGCTGAGGTGGTCGGCTAAGGTAAAATCCATGGTGGTAGCGGGGCGCTGCCATTTTTCAATAGCGTCTCTGGCGATCGTTAAAATACGGCCTTCACTATCAATATTCACAATAGTGCCATTAACCATCGCACTGGGTACATCGGGGTTCATGTTGTCAGCCATCGCCATGTCAGCCATGACTGGTTGATGGAACACATGCTCTTTATGCTCCATACGTTTAAAGTCAGAGCTAATGCTGCTTTCTGAATCAAGTAGAAATTGCGCTGAGGTGACGATGGTATCGCCCTCTGCAAGTCCAGTTAGTATTTGTGCTTTGTCGTGACTGAGCATACCAAGTTGCACGGCAACAGACTTAAATTGGCCATCACCTAAGGCTAATACTACGCGGTCTTGTTTACCTGTGCGTATCACAGCTTCACGGGGCACAACTAAAGTAGGCGTTTGAGATAGAGCTTGAATACTAATCTGTGCAAACATGTTAGGTTTAAGCTTGCGCTGCGGGTTGTCGAACCTCAATCTTACTCTTACGGTGCGGGTTAAGGGATCGAGAGTGGGATAGATATAATCCAGTTTTCCATGCCATGATTCTCCGGGCAAAAAGCCAAGGGTCATGGTGGCACTTAAATCTGCTTTTACCATTGCCGCTTGGCGCTCAAAAATTTCAGCTTCTACCCATACTTCGTCTAAGGCACCAATCGACAATAAGGTGGTGCCTGGTTTAACGTAAAATCCCTCACGAATATTTAGGTTATCTACTACTCCAGATTGCGGAGCAGTAAAAATTACCGTTTGCTGCACTTGGTTAGTTTTAGCCAGTTTTTCAATACTTTTTAACGGCATTTGCAAGGCTAACAGTCGGGCGGTTGAGGCTTCTATTAGACTGGTGTTTTGGCGTTTTTGTGCCAGTAAAAACTCTTCTTGCGCATTCACTAATTGTGGCGAGTAAAGCGCATACAGCGCCTCGTCTTTGCTTACCTGCTGGCCCGTTGTGGTGACATACAGTTTATCTACCCATCCTTCAATCCGCGGATGAATATGCACCAACGAATCTTCGTTGTATTGCACATATCCGACAGTTTCGATACTGAGATCTAAACGTTCACGGCTAACTTTGGCGCTTCGAAGCCCTAAATTATTGACGACATGGGGTTTGATTTTGACGATACCTTCATCGGCGTTTTTCTGCTGCTCAGCAAACACCGGCACGAGCTCCATGCCCATAGGCGACTTGCCAGGTTTATCCCGCCGATAATTCGCATCCATCGGCGCTACCCAATATAAGGGCTGTTGCTCATGGGTGTCTGCTGGACTTGGCTCTGATGACCATTGCAACATAGTGAAAGTCAGTGCACTACCCACCACGATGCCACCGATGCCGGTATTGATGATCTTCATGGTTGTTCACCTCTGTTTTGGGCGTTGTTTATGCGGTCAGTCGAGGCTGCTGCATCATTAAAATAGTAATCGAGTTGCACTAGGCTTAATGCATGGGCAGTGTGTAGTTGAATTAATTCAAGTTCGGTATTGAGCTGGGCAATGTTGGCGCGCATAACATCACTGAAATTACCATCATCAGTGGTATAGGCCGTTAAAGCGGCTTCAGACTGTTCTGCCATTTGCGGTAGGATCTTGGTTTCATAGTGTTCGATACGTTGGTTGATACTGTCGAAAGTTTGCCAAGTACTCTGCAATTGCGCTAGCAAAGAACGCAGCGCGAGTAATTTATCGGTTTTTACTGACTCAGCTTGCAGGCGCGAAGCGAGCAGCGCCTTATCTTGTTTTTGGGCAGTAAAAAAAGGGATATCCACACTCACACCAATCGAAAAAAAGTCAGCGCGGTCATTTCCTAGGGGGTCATTATCCCGCAAGGCATAACTGGCGTTAACGGCCCATTGAGGTTGATATTGTTGCTGGGCAATTTGAATGGCACTGCGTGATACCTTAATTTGTTGCTCGATTGCCAATATTGCAGGATGTTGGGCTAAACGTTGAGCCAATGCACTGCGATCTTGTTGCCTCAACAGGTGTTCAATAGCTGGTTCAAGGGTTGGTAGGCTTGGCCATGCCCGGTTGTAGTCGGGCATATCCATATCAATCCACTGGCTGTTTAATTGCACCCCTGTATACAGCCATTGGCTAAGTTTGGCTAGGTTGGTTGCTCTATCGGCTATTGAAGCACTCAGTCTGTCCTCTAAACGTGCCAGTTCAAGTTGTGCGTTGACAATATCTTGTTGACGCGTGCTGCCTTGAGCTGACGAATAATGGGCTTCGACGATTTCAACGAGTTGCAAAAACAAAGGTCGACTTTGTTCAATGATCTTGATGCGTTGCTGGGTACTGACCATCGTTAACCACAACTCTGCTACCATCACCTTAATTTTGGCCTGTCTGTCTTGGCGTAAATAGGGGTGTTGCGCAGCCTGTTGACGCATTTGCTGTCTTTTAAGGCTAAGGCTGTCACCACGGGACAACTGTTGGCTCAGCCCAACTTTGAATTGGGTCATGGGCTCTTGATTAAATCGAAAGGTGTCAGTGGGTAAATTAGCCAGGCCAACAGAGATAAGCGGGTCGGGCAAGGTTGCAGCAGCATCACTGCTTGCGATGAGTGCTTGTTCTTGCAAACGATTTCCAGCCAGCCACGGATCATTTTCTATAGCAAGTTGCTGGACTTGCGACAAGCTCAGCTCAGCCGCATTAGCGGTATAGGGCAGTACTAAAAAACTTAAATAACAAACCTTGCAAAAAAAACTAGCTGCGATAGGTAAATTGGTAGAGTAAAACATGGTCGATTCTCTTTCTCACCAGCGCACCCAAAAATAATGGTGCCCCTGGAAGTTTGGTTTAATTATGAGGACGAAAAGGCCCTTAAAAATTAGATAGATCTAGGGTGAGTTAAATCGATTGAGGGGGTTTTTGCTGTTGCTGAATAAAGGTAGTTAGGCTAGAAAATTGATAATGCTCAAGTAGGGTGTTACTCATTTTGCGGGCCTTGTGATGAGCACAATTGAGTAACAATACAGTGAAGCAGGCACTACTTGGGCAGTGGCAATCTGATGCACAGCATTCATCGTCTGCCTCAGAGTGATTTTGATTTTTTGCAGTGCTTTGAGGCATTTCATGACAGGGCATGTCGGGGGACTCCGCCGTCATACTCGTTGATGAACTGGTGTTGACATCGAGTGGGCACGCCATCGCAGACACAGTCAACCACTGGCTTAGCAGAAGCACTGTTATCAATACATAATGGGTAAACCACTTGCGTTTCATGTTTAAACGGACTTGCCTTTTGTAGTTCAACGGTAGCCTTACTGACTTACTTTAACCGAGTATCGCCGCAGAGTCATGCCCTTCGTTGCGTTTACTTATTTGGCTTTATGCTTAAAATTTCGCTGTTCACCTCACCATCAACAAAACGAGTAGTGAGTTTATCGCCTTGATTTAACTGCCTGACACTTTTCACAATCTTTTGCTGTTTAAAGTTAATACTGTAACCCCTCGCGAGCGTAGCAAGTGGACTAACGGTATCTAACAGTTGCCCCGCATTGGCTAATCGTTGATGTTTATTTTCAAGCAGCTTACGCCATTGATTCAGCAAGCGTTGCTCAAACTCATTGACTGATTTGAGCCGCTGAGCTACCCCTTTTTGCGGATTATTCAGGCTTAAACGCTGGCTTAGATTTTGTTGTTTGACCTTTTCTGTGGCAACACGCGCGACCATATTTTTTTCTAAGCGCTGGCTCAATTGATCCACCGCTTGAAATTTTTGCTCAAGTTGTTTTTGTGGATGATTACGCTGCAATCGTTGCAACATCAAGGTTTGCTCGTAGCCTAGCTCGTTTAACCTAGCACGAAAACGTTTGCTTAATTGTTGCTGCAGGGTATTAATCGCGAGTACTAAAGCGCTTTGATCGCGGCTGACTAATTCAGCGGCTGCAGAGGGGGTAGGAGCACGCAAGTCAGCGACAAAATCGGCTATGCTCACATCCACTTCATGCCCGACCGCACTGACAATGGGAACCGTCGAGTTGAAAATCGCACGGGCAACACTTTCATGGTTAAAGCACCATAAGTCTTCGAGTGAGCCACCGCCGCGGCCTACAATCAACACCTGCACTTCCTTGCGCCTATTCGCTATTTGAATGGCATGGCAGATTTGAGTCACCGCCGCCTCTCCTTGCACTTGGGTAGGATAAATTACCACCTCGATGGCGGGGTTACGTCGCTTAAGTACCGTAAGAATGTCGTGCAAAGCTGCGCCAGTGGCAGACGTTATCACCCCCACTTTTGAAATGGCTTCTGGTAAGGCTTGTTTATGCTGGTGCGCAAATAATCCCTCGGCGGCCAATTTGATTTTTAATTGGTCAAATTGTTGTTTGAGCTGACCTTCACCCTCAGGCTCCATGAAATCAACGATTAGCTGATAGTCTCCACGTGGCTCATATAAACTGATATTGGCACGTACTAAAATTTTGTCGCCTTCTTTAGGGCGTTGACTAACACGTTGATTGGCGCCTTTAAACATGGCGGCTTTTATCTGCGCTCGTTCATCTTTTAAGGTGAAATACCAATGCCCTGAGCTTGCTGCGACAAAATTAGAAATTTCTGCCGACAACCAAATTTGTCCAATTTCGGTTTCTAGCACATTTTTGGCTAAGCGGTTTAGTTTACTAACAGTAAGCACTGCGCGAGTGGCAGATTGAGGGTGGGGCATCAGGCATCACTGGCTTGAAAAATCATGCTAAAAGTCTACCTGCTAATAAAGAGGCATACCACCTCAAAATTATGCTTTATGATTGTTTCTCCAATGCAAAAAAAAAGGAGCACCGCTTGGTGCCCCTTGGTGTTGTCATAGTAAAAGTTAGAACATGTATTGAATTGACACCGATGCCACGTCTAAATCAGGATCAATGTCATCTTCTAGTTCAAAACGCTCATATTCGATACGGGCTTGGATGTTTTTAGTAAACGAATATTGCAAGCCTGCGCCGTAAAAAATGTCTCCTCCATCCTGTGAAGACGTCACCGTGCCTACTGCCGGAATATCTGCACTTACATCAGCGTCCCATTCAAACCACCCGCCTTTAGCAAAGATTGAAAGGTTTTCAGTTAGTGGTAATGACGCAATCGCGGCAAGTGACAAACCATCAATTTCGGCGTTGTTGTCTATGTCGTTAGCTTCATCAAAATTTTGGTAGGCTAACTCAAGGCTAATGTAGCGATTAAATTGCGCGCCGATGTAGCCTTTTAGTACCGCTGAGTCATCATCAAAATCAATGTCATTTTCGCGGTCTTCAAATTGAATAGAGTATTGGCCGTAACCTGCACCTACATAAATGCCTGGTGCATCCATTTCAGCTTGAGCTGCGCCAGATAGGCCTAAAAACGCTAAAGAAAGTGCCGAAAGTGATAAGATCTTTTTCATGGTAAAACTCCTGTATTTATTAAAAAGAACTGGTTTATTCAAAACAGTTGCAGAGCCTATTGCAGAGCGTATGCCAAGTTTACATTGCACGTATTTCAGGCAAAAAAGCGCTGTTTTAGATAAAAAATAAACAAATCGAACGAAATTTATGCGTCGAACAAAGGGGCCAATTGTAACGGTTTCGCTGTCGTGTAATTTTTACAAGGTGGGTTTAACCGCAAATATTGGGTTTAATCAGCAGAAAAAGTAGTTTGCTAGTTTACCTTATGGCTTAATTCCGCTAGAATCGCGCCGCAATTAAAACCCCCTTTAAAGGTGAAAATTGCATGTTACGGATCGCCAAAGAAGCCCTAACGTTTGACGACGTTTTGATCGTACCCGGGCACTCTACTGTCCTCCCTCATACCGCAGAATTGAAGACTCAATTAACTCGTGGTGTAAGCTTAAATATTCCCCTTGTTTCTGCTGCTATGGATACTGTATCCGAAGCGCGTTTAGCTATTGCTTTGGCGCAAGAAGGTGGTATGGGTTTTATTCATAAAAATATGACTCCAGAACAACAAGCTGAGCACGTTCGTATTGTTAAAAAATACGAAAGCGGCGTGATCTCTGATCCGGTTACCGTGCTACATACTGCCACAATAGGAGAAGTGAACGCCTTAGGACTACAGCATGGATTTTCTGGCTTTCCGGTAGTGGATGAAGACAATAACCTCATTGGTATTGTGACTGGTCGAGATTTACGTTTCGAAAAACGTTTCGACCAGCCTATCAGTAGCGTCATGACTCAGAAAAAAGACTTAGTTACCGTCAAAGAAGGGGCTAAGTCAGAATTAGTGCTTGAGTTAATGCACGAACACCGCATTGAAAAAATTCTGGTCGTGGATGATGCCTTTAAATTAACGGGCATGATTACCGTAAAAGATTTCCAAAAAGCCGAAAGTAAACCCAATGCTTGTAAAGATGAGCGTGGCCGCCTACGCGTGGGCGCTGCGGTGAGTGTTGGCCCGGGCACAGATGAACGTATCGCCCTGTTAGTTGAGGCGGGGGTTGATGTGCTTTTGATTGATACTTCACACGGTCATTCACAGGGTGTAATTGACCGCGTTAGGAAGGTACGGGATGCTTATCCAGATGTTCAGCTTATTGCCGGTAACGTCGCAACAGGCGAAGGCGCTAAAGCGTTAGCAGATGCAGGTGTGGATGCGGTAAAAGTGGGGATCGGCCCCGGCTCGATTTGTACTACTCGCATAGTAACAGGTTGTGGTGTACCACAAATCACCGCAGTATCTGATGCCGTCGAAGCATTAAAAGGGACGGGTATTCCGGTAATCGCTGATGGCGGCATTCGATTCTCAGGTGATATCGCTAAAGCTATCGTCGCTGGAGCGAGTTCTGTGATGGTAGGCAGTATGTTAGCCGGTACGGAAGAAGCGCCCGGTGAAGTAGAACTTTACCAAGGCCGTTACTATAAGTCTTATCGTGGTATGGGCTCGTTAGGGGCCATGAATCAAAACAATGGTTCTTCAGACCGTTACTTCCAAGACAGTAAAAATGCTGAAAAATTAGTCCCTGAAGGCATTGAAGGTCGTGTGGCTTATAAAGGCCCGATTGCGACTATTATTCATCAGCAAATGGGCGGTTTACGTTCAGCCATGGGCTTAACGGGCTCTGCGACTATTGACGAACTGCGCACCAAGCCGATGTTTGTAAAAGTCACCGCTGCGGGTATGGGCGAGTCCCATGTGCATGATGTAAGCATTACCAAAGAAGCGCCAAACTACCGATTAGGTT
>NZ_JANQVQ010000288.1:0-60200 GCF_030730205.1 Paraglaciecola sp. | reverse complement strand
TCCCATGTGCATGATGTAAGCATTACCAAAGAAGCGCCAAACTACCGATTAGGTTGATGCTGAGCATCCTAGAAGTGGCAGCAGCATTGTCGTCATTATGAATCCCTATCATGTATTATTTTTGCGTTCATGGGACTAAATAATTTGACGGCTTTGTTTTACATCCGTGCTGCAACTCCTATGATTGACAGCATTTACATTGTAATTAGGAATTGAGCGTTCTCAGTCCTTTTTTTTTTGCAAAAGAGTAACTACATGACCACGAATATCCATGACCAACGAATTTTGATCCTTGATTTTGGCTCGCAGTATACCCAGTTGATTGCGCGTCGTGTGCGTGAAATCGGTGTTTACTGTGAACTTTGGGCTTGGGATGTGAGCGAAGCACAAATTCGCGAATTTAATCCAAATGGTATTATTTTGTCTGGTGGTCCTGAATCAGTGCATGCAGCCGATTCGCCTCGGGCCCCACAATACGTATTTGAAGCAGGCGTACCCGTATTTGGGATTTGTTATGGTATGCAAACCATGGCAGAGCAACTCGGCGGCGCGGTACAAGGCTCTGACAAGCGTGAGTTTGGTTATGCTCAAGTCGAAGTTATCGCACCTGATATGGCATTATTGAATAACATCGAAGATCACATTGGCGGTAATGGCAATGCCTTACTGGATGTGTGGATGAGCCATGGCGATAAAGTGAGTGCGGCGCCTCCTGGATTTATTACGGCGGCAAAAACGGATAGCTGTCCGTTTGCGGCCTTTGTAAACCCTGAAAAACAATTTTACGGTGTACAATTTCACCCTGAAGTGACCCATACCCGTCAAGGTCAGCGCATCTTATCGCATTTTGTACTAGACATTTGTGGCTGTGAAAAACTATGGACTCCGGGCGCGATTATTGAAGATGCCGTTGCTCGTATGAAAGCGCAAATTGGCGACGATGAAGTGATTTTAGGTTTATCAGGCGGCGTTGACTCCTCTGTCGTAGCCATGCTGTTGCACCGCGCCATTGGCAAGCAACTTACCTGTGTTTTTGTCGACAATGGCTTGTTGCGTCTTAATGAAGGCAAACAAGTCATGGACATGTTTGGCGACCACTTTGGTTTAAATATTCGTAAAATTGAAGCCGAAGAGCGTTTCTTGTCTGCCTTGGCTGGCGTTGATGAACCAGAAGCTAAACGTAAAATTATTGGTCGGGTATTTGTTGAAGTATTTGACGAAGAATCGAAAAAGCTAGTGGATGCTAAATGGCTTGCCCAAGGAACTATTTACCCTGATGTCATTGAATCTGCTGGCTCTGCTACCGGTAAAGCCCATGTGATTAAATCTCACCATAATGTAGGCGGCTTACCCGCTGACATGAAAATGGGCCTTGTTGAACCACTGCGCGAATTGTTTAAAGACGAAGTCCGTAAAGTGGGCTTAGAGCTGGGTTTACCTTACGACATGTTATACCGTCATCCTTTCCCCGGACCGGGTTTAGGGGTGCGGGTATTAGGTGAAGTGAAAAAAGAATATTGCGATTTGTTACGCCGCGCGGATGCTATTTTTATTGAAGAGCTGCACAACGCGGACTTATACAATAAAGTCAGCCAAGCCTTTACGGTATTTTTGCCGGTTAAGTCGGTTGGCGTCATGGGCGATGCGCGCAAATACGATTGGGTTGTATCGCTTCGTGCGGTAGAAACCATCGACTTTATGACGGCACATTGGGCCCACTTACCTTATGACTTTTTGGGTAAAGTATCGAATCGTATTATTAATGAAATTGACGGGATTTCACGGGTCGTTTACGATATTTCAGGTAAACCACCTGCCACCATTGAATGGGAATAAGCATCTAAGCTTTAGTTGCTATTTACCTGATTAGATGTCATTAAACGTGCAGCTTCGGCTGCACGTTTTGCGTTAAGGCAAGCTGTTTTTTTAGGAGCGGTTTTGGCCGCGAACGTATTGTTGGTCGTTTTTTCTACTCGCCACATCCTTTTATCATCAACTCAGTCTCAACACTTCACTTTAGCCATATTGGGCGCCAAATTAGCATGTTAAAAAAGCGCCGAAGCGCTTTTTACGTCAAGCTTGCCTTACCAAATTCTAACTCGTTGTTCAGGTGCGAGGTAAAGGGCATCCCCTTCTTTTACGTCAAATGCGCTATACCATGCATCGTGGTTACGAGGTGCTAAGGCCCTAAATTTGCCTGGTGCATGGGTGCCTGCTTTAAGCTGCGATAGCATACTTTGCTCGGTCCGTTTTTCACGCCAGACTTGCGCCCAAGCTAAGAAAAAACGTTGATCTCCAGTAGTGCCATCAATTATCGGGGCTTCCTGTGAATTCAAGCTTAGTTTGTAGGCATGATAGGCCATCGCTAAGCCACCCACATCACCAATGTTTTCTCCTAAACTATTGCGGCCATTAACAAAATTTCCTTCTATGGGTTCGTAAGCGCTGTATTGCGCGGCGAGGGCATCTGCTTTGAGTTCAAATGCGGCCCTATCTTGGTCTGTCCACCAGTTTTGTTGAATACCGTTGGCATCAGACTTAGAACCTTGGTCATCAAAGCCGTGGCCCATTTCATGACCAATAACGGCGCCTATCGCACCGTAGTTAACGGCAGGATCGGCATTGGGATCAAAGAAAGGCGGCTGTAAAATTGCGGCAGGGAATACGATTTCATTGAAAGAACTATTGTAATACGCGTTTACACGTTGCGGTGCCATACCCCAGCGCTCCCGATCGGTTTTTGCTAGTTCTTTAGCGGCACTGTCACTTCTAAAGAATTGGCGCATACGCACTACATTTCCCACTAAGTCGTCAGCTTTGATGTCGAGACCCGTAAAACTTTGCCAGACATCGGGGTAAGCGATTTTAGGATTAAAGGCAGCTAATTTTGCTTGAGCATTGACTTTGGTCGCTTCGCTCATCCAGTCTAGGTTTTCGATACGTTCGCCCAAGGCTTTGCGCAGGTTTTCTACCAGTTCAGCCATTTGCGCTTTTGAACTAGCGGGAAAGTGTTTTTCCACATAGGTTTTGCCAATGGCGAATCCTAAAGATTGGGTACCAGACATCTCGGATATTGCTCGTTTCCATCTAGGACGCGGCTCTTGTTGACCGTTTAAGGTTTTTCCGTAGAAATCGAAATTGGCATTAAAAATATCGTCTGACAGCAAGTCGGCATGATTAGAAATAGTGTGATAGGTAAGATAGTCTTTCCAAACGCTTAACGGTTCATTGTTAATGATGTTGATAACATTTTTGATGGGCTCAGGCTGAGATACATTTAGGTGAGGAACTTGATATTCAGTTTGCGCAAAATAGTTATCCCAAGCAAAGTTGGGGTATTCGCTAGACAGATTTGCTCGCTCTATTTGGTTTAAGCTTAAATCGCGGTTTCTACGTTTTTCTCGTGGCCATTGTGCTTCGGCAATTTTGGTTTCAAGCGCCAAGATGTGTTTTGCTCTATCTGCGGCATTTTCTACATTGGCAAAATTCAGCATTTGCTCGATGTGCTGCACATAGGCGGCCCTAATGCTAATAAAGCGTTCGTTATCTTCTAAATAATAAGAGCGGTCTGGCATGCCTAAGCCACTAACCGCAATAGACATTTGATACTGGTTTGGATCAAGCCGGTTAAAGCCCATACCGCCAGAAATCGGGCTCACTGAACCATCTAACCATGCTCGGCCAAAAGCCTCAGTGAGTTGTGGCATTGTGCTGATGTTATTGAGTTTATCCAGTACCGGCTGAATGGGGGTAATACCTGCTTGATTGATTTGTTCTGCATTCATAAAAGACGCGTAGAAATCAGCAATCATCTGCTGTTCATCACTTAATTCTGACGCCATACTGATTTCTTCGATGATGGCTTTAATTTGGGTTTCGCTTTGTTCTGCTAATTTATCAAATGCGCCATACCGCGTTTTATCGCTGGGCATGTCAAAGTTTTTGTACCACGTCCCTCCTGCATATTGGAAAAAATCATCACCAGGTTTAATTGTCTCATCACGTGCATCTAACTCGATACCAAAACGTCCGAGTTGGGCGCTAGTAGTCTCGGTTGCAGCTGGCAGTGAAACGGTTTGGCTTTGTTTCGTGGGTTGACTGCATGCACTGAGTAACAATAGGCTAGCGACGCTTGCAGCAAGTATCGTTTTTTTCATAGAACCCCTGTTTTTTGTAATTTATGGTATTTTGTTAACGTAAATTAACCTAATTAAGGTCATTTTACTTATAGTTTTATTTATTAATCAGTCAGTTACCCTATTAGGCAAATATGTATTCATCCTTAGACCAACTGCTTCGTGAGTATTTTGACGATAATCATCTGTGTAAGCGCAAGATTCTGCAGCGCTTATGGAGCAACTACGGTGAAATTGCTCGTTACTTTAGCCCCAAACTTAATAGGAGCATAATAGTGAAGCATGTTAAACCGCCCTCAGAAGTGCTTCATCCTCGGGGGTGGCATAGTGATGTGAGTCATCAGCGCAAAGTGACTTCCTATGCTGTAGAAGCTAATTTTTATCAATCTTTTGCCTCTTTTTGTGACGAAGCGTGTTACGTGCCGCAATTTGTCGGTTTAATACAGTGCTCTGAGCAAGGTGAGCAACAGACACTTATTATGGAAGACCTCGACACCACAGGTTTTAACCGAGTACACCACAAAATAAACGAGATCCAAATAAAAGCGGTGCTGAGTTGGTTAGCTCATTTTCATGGGCGTTTTATTAATACCGAAACGCCCGGCTTATGGCCAATAGGTAGCTATTGGCACTTTGCCACGCGTCAAGATGAATACCAAGCAATGCCAAAAGGAATGCTAAAAGACAATGCAAAATATATTGCCGATACCATAGAAGCTGCACGCTTTCGTACCTTAGTGCATGGTGACGCTAAGTTGGCCAATTTTTGTTTCAGTCAAAGCAATGCTGTCGCGGCAGTGGATTTTCAATACGTCGGTACAGGGGTAGGGGTTAAAGACGTGATGTACTTTTTAGGAAGCTGCTTGCAAGACAAACAGTTATGGGCCTTACATGATCAATTTATCGATTACTATTTTTCAGTGCTTAAGCAGGTGATGAGCCAATACAGTCAAACTGAGTTTGAGCATCTAGAGCAAGAATGGCGTGCGCTTATTCCTTTTGTATGGGCTGATTTTCATCGCTTTTTGTTAGGTTGGAGTGCTGAACATCCTAAAATTAATGACTTTATGCACACGCAAACAGCCTTAGCGTTGGAATAATGAACTTATACAAACTAACCGTCGTTGTTAGCTAGTAATTAATCATAGTGAAGATGGAGTGGGCTTTGGATTCTTTGACACAAATCGTTTTGGGAGCATCCGTTGCTGCAGTGTGCGTACCGCAAGGTGCTAAACGTAAGGCAGCGATAATGGGTGCTGCGCTAGGTACGTTACCAGACCTCGATGTTTTTATTGATTACGGTGATGCGGTGACGAACTTTACTTATCATCGTGGATTCAGTCATTCCTTATTTGTTTTAATACCTGTCTCGTTAGTGCTTTGGACTCTGCTTAAACGCTGGTATCGCCCTGTGCAAGAGGCGCCTTACGCCTGGTTTGCTGCGATTTTTTTGGCCTTAATCACTCACCCTGTATTAGATGCCCATACCGCTTATGGTACCCAGCTGTTTTGGCCCTTAAGTTCTCCCCCCGTGTCTTGGAGCACCATATTTATTATTGACCCGCTTTATACCTTGCCCTTATTAGTAGGAACCTTATTTATTTTAATTAAACCTAGGGCTTCTATTTCGCCTAAGGTTTTAGCAGCAGGGGTTGCCCTCAGTTCTGTCTATTTAATGTGGACATGGGCCGCTAAATTTTTTGTCGATCAGCAGGTATTGGTTTCAACCAAACAAAATCAAACACAGATATTCAGCACCCCCACGCCTTTTAATTCGCTACTATGGCGTGTGGTTGTATTGCAAGATACCCATTATTTAGAGGGCTTTTATTCCTTGTTAGAATCTGACCAAGCCATCGAATTTAACCGTTTTAAACTGAATAATGACTTATTGAACCAGGCCAAAGACTTAAATGCAGTGAAGCGTTTGGCGTGGTTTACTCATGGTTTTATGCAAAGTGAGATAATAGAGGGCCAATTAGTAGTGTCTGATATTAGAATGGGGTTTTCTGATAATTATGTATTTAACCATGCGGTAGCAGAGCTTAACGTATCGCAGTTCTCTGAAATCGACAGTGTCTTGTTACCTTATCAGTTTAAGTCGCAAGACTTGGATTTCGTTTGGCGGACCTTAACAAGAAAAAGCAAACAGAATTAAACGAGCCTTTTGCTTCACCTATCTGGCAAATATACTGGGATTTTTATAGGAAAGGAGGATTTGTTGTTGTTTTGGCAACTAATTACCAGATAGTGAAGTTAGTTGTATTGCTTAAGCCCTAATGCGTGTAAGCTACGCCCCATCAGTTTCTGGGTATGCGGATTGGTGAGTTCGGATACTATTAAACAACATTTCACCAAATTAAAAGAGTAAATTAAATGAGTAAAGGTACAGTTAAGTGGTTCAACGCAGATAAAGGTTTCGGCTTTATTACTCCTGAAGATGGCGGTAAGGACCTTTTCGTTCACCACTCTGAAATTCAAGCTGGTGGCCAGTTCGCCTCTTTGAACGATGGTCAAGCGGTTGAATTTGAAGTTGGCCAGGGTCAAAAAGGCCCATGTGCAAACAAAGTTGTTGCAATCTAATTTGACGATACAAGGGCTTTTGGGCGCTTGAATGATAAAACGGCTGCGTAAAGACGATTTACAAAGCTAATTTGATTGAATACAAAGGGTGCTGGTTTGGTTATACCGCTTCATTGAGTGGGTATAGTGGCCACAGCACCTTTTTTGTTAAAGGCCAGTGATCCTTGGCTCACTTCTCATCCACTCATTACCACTCTCTAGCGCCAGCCTACTATTAACCTTTGCGTGATTCAGCCAGATTGACGCTGGTGTAAAATAGTTCTCTCCTGTTTTCTATTTCTGTTAACTACATACAAATGGCATTGATTTACATCAAAATTTATTTTTAAAAATACCTCGGCTATGTCGATTTTTGGTCTACTCTTCGTTTTAGCGGTTTCCATTGACTTTTAACTAGCAAAAGGATGTCTGATGGGGAATTTTGAAAGTCCAATTCTAAAAAATCTGCTCGAAAATGCTAATATTGCCGTTGTGATACATCGGTGGGACACCTCGGTGGTTTATGCTAATCCAACCGCTTTGCGTTTGCTGCGACTTACTCATGAGCAAATCTTAGGGAAAGATGCTCTTGATCCTGTATGGCGCTTTATTGATGAAGACAAACATCCTTTGTCCAGTGACCAATTTCCTGTCACACAGGTAAAGCGATTTAAAGGACCTGTGAATAATATGATTATGGGGGTGATAGACAGTGCTCAAGTAAAACCGTCTTGGTTTATGGTCAATGCCTATCCTGAAATAGCGAGTAAAGAAAAAGACAGTTTTATTGTTATTACCTTTAGCGATATTACCGAGCAGAAAGGCTTGTTCTCGTTTAAAGCTATTGCAGATAATTCTGCCGAAATAGTGATTGTTACTGAAGCGGACGATCTGGCTGCGCCATTGGGGCCTCGCATTGTCTACGTAAACGAGGCTTTTGTGAAACTGACAGGCTATAGCCGCGAGGAAGCAATAGGTGAGACGCCTCGAATACTGCAAGGCAAAGAAACTGATCCGGCAGAGCTTAAGCGCATCAGTACAGCGCTAAAAAATCGTTCAAGTGTGTCAGCTAAAGTACGTAACTACACAAAAACGGGTCACCCTTACTGGTTGGACATTAATATTTTCCCTTTAACGAATCGCTATAATGAAGTGACGCATTTTGCGGCAATTCAAAGAGATATCACCCAAGAAATTTATAGTGCCGAGCAATTAGAAAGCAATAACAAGAAGCTTAAAGAGCTAAAAGTTGATCTTGAGAGGTTAATAAGAGAAAGAACAATTGAGCTACATGATGCCAATAAAAAACTCTTTCAATATGCCTACTACGACGTATTAACGCAAATTCCGAATCGAAGATGCTTTTTAGACCAAGCAGAAAAACTACTTAGTAGAGCCAAACGAGGGAGCATGTTTTTTTTGGTCGGTATCGTGGATGTCGATTATTTTAAAAACATTAACGATACCTTTGGCCATGATATGGGCGACAAAGTGCTGATAAAGGTAGCTGAGTGTTTTTCTTTGTTCTTTAGACAAGAAGATGTCTTCGGTCGTTACGGTGGAGAAGAGTTTGGCTTTTGTATATTACTAGAAGACGACTCTCAGGCAGTTGGTATTTGTGAGCGATTAAGAGTGAGTATTTCAGCACTTTGTTTTACCTCAGAAACACATGAAAACTTTACTATCACTGCGAGCATTGGGGTATGTGTCAGTGAGGCAACGCCCTCGCTCTCGGTTGATACTCAGCTCAAGAAGGCTGATATCGCGCTTTACAAGGCCAAAGGGGATGGCAGAAATAAGGTTGAAGTGATGTTAGTTAGCGCAATAGAAAAATAAGATGGATGATGAATAAACAGGTGCTAAGTACATTAAGTTGTCACCCAAACTCGGTTCAAACAACCCTAATGCAACTTAGAGCTATTATTTTCGATGTCGCGGCATCTCACCAACTAGGTGAAGTGCACGAGAGCATCAAGTGGGGTGAGCCAAGTTATAGCGTCAAAGGCGGTACGCCAGTTTGCATGGGCTGGAAAGCCACTACTCCACAACAATGTTTCCTGTTTTTTAATTGCCACACTTCCCTGGTTGAGACCTTTCGAGAACGTTATGCCGATCTGCTAATTTTGCAAGGCAATCGAGCTATTGTGCTCAATCTCAACTCTCCTATTCCCGCATTAATATTCCGCCAATGTGTGAAAATGGCATTCACTTACAAAACCATCAAGCACTTACCTCACTTGGGAAACTAAACGCGAATAATCAAAGCCAGATGATGCCCACTTACTTGGCAGATTCATCTGGTTTTATTTTGGCTTGAGCCACTTTGCTCGACAACATAGTATCAAGCTTTTCACCGCCCTTAGCCCCAAAATCAAGGGTTCTGATGGGGAAGGGGATAAGAATGTCAGCGTCTTCTAACGCTTTTTTGATTGTTACTATGGCTGTATGTCTTGCTTGCATGTAACCCGTTTCGCCCGGATAGTCTATCCAAAACCACACTAATAAATTGATACTGCTGTCGCCGAACCCTTCAGCGTACACTGCGGTTTCTTCCTTTTTAATGACGAAATCCAGCTCATTCACTTTTTCCACAATCAACTCTGCGGCCTTTTGAGGTTCGTCTCCATAGGATATACCTACTGGAACCTCAATTCGGCGGATCCCTAATACTGAATAATTGGTTAAGGTTTCCCTAAACAAAATTTTGTTGGGAACAATTTTGAGTTGGCCAAAAAATGTTTCAACTAAGGTATTGCGTAAATTAATGGTTCTTACATTACCAAAGACATCATCAGCTTTAACCACATCACCTATTTTAAAAGGTTTTCGGATCCCCATGGCAATGCCTGCAATCAGATTCTCCGTCATGTCTTGAAAGGCAAATCCAATGGCCAAGCCTACAATTCCTGCTCCCGCCAATAGTGATGTTACGGTGCCAGACAAACCTAAAAAATCTAGCGCGATAAATAGGCCTATTACTAATACGATAATTCTGAATATGGAGGCTAGCAAGTCGGCAATTTGGCGGGATTCTAGAGTTGAGTGGAGCAGTTTTCGTAATGCATTACTCGCGACACGAGATATGAAGGCAAAACTAATGGCAATAAATAAGGCCACTACGAAATTGGGTAGATTTTTTATACTGACTTCTAACCACAGCTGCAATTTTTCATTGATGAGGTGCCAAAATTTATCTAGTGCTTCAAATTTCATTGTTTTTCCTATCGTCGTCTCTAGTGCTTGGGCCAAATGGTGCTTACAAGCCAATTTGAAAGGCTTGCATAAATTGACTCTTGGTTTTTATCTCTGACGACAAGGCATTCAAATCATGTACCAGCCCTTTATTCCTCATTTTAAAAGGGCTTGAGCCAATAAATCACTTTTAGCTTTGCTTGAAAAATGAAATATTTACAAAGCACTGTGCAATATACACAAGTTGAAATCCTTAGGTATTTTTGCAATGGGCCAAAGTGTAGGACACTTTTAAGGGGGTAAATACAGGCTAACCCTGATTGAGTGCTTAGGGGTGGGGATTTACAAGTGTGAGACAGGGGGTCTCAAGTGGAAAATTAGGGCTTGTTGCGTGGCTTGCTAAAGACTTTTCGGCTTTTCCACTGTTTTTAAAAACGTGCAAGTACTGGTCGATAACAGATTTAACCTCAGTAAATTCGGGGCGCATCACAAAGTACAGATTAACCATGCTGGTAGGTTGCGGACTTTGATACACTTTAATATCGCAATATGTCTGCTTTGAAAATATCTCAGCCGCATTGTAGTTGTTCATAGCCATATAATCACAGCGACCATTTTTAAACATTGTGGCCATGGTCTGCTGATCACTGGCATCAACGCGCTTTATTTTTTTCTCTGCAAAAGAGTCAGTTAAGCCGCTATAGATAAAGTTTTGGTGGGTGCAAATAAGTTTATTGTTCAAGTTAGTCGTAGAAAACGATTCATCGAACGGACTGAGGCTATACAAGTACGTCGCGTGTTGAATTATTGGCTCACTAAAAATGAATTTATCCGCTTGGGCCAACCATGCTTTATTAGCCAAGTAGATATCTGCTTTACCACTTAATAAAAATTGTTCACTGCGCATTTGGTTAGAATCAATGTATTCGGTATCAAATAGTCCTTGCTCGTGCAATTGAACAAAAAAGTCGACGACCAAACCTGCATATTTTTGATTTTTTGCATCGAAGTACAAATAAGGCATTGAACCTGGAGAGTTAACTGATATTACGAGGTGTTTGTTTGTTGCTGAATAAACATCAGACACGCAGCTTGCATATAAACTAAAGAGCAGTATTGTTTTTAATAGGTAAGGGTGAAACACGTGCGCTGCTACTATCGTCGCTTAGTTGTCATGATATTACATATTACTGAGCATAAGACCTTGATACAACCACGAAATTCACTCCTTACAGGGTATTTGCGTTAACATAGCGCTTCACTCAGGTTACGAATTAATTATGACAATAGAATATAGTGTCCTTCCAGACCCCACCATCACCTGCCAAAACTGCCAAGCCTGTTGTTGTCGACTTGAAGTTAGATTGTTGACTGATACTGGCGTCCCTCAGTATTTTATTACTGAAAATGCCCATCATGTAGAGGTCATGAAGCGTCATGCTGACGGCTGGTGTGCAGCGCTGGATCGCAATACCCTAATGTGTACTATATATGCTTACAGGCCCTTAGTTTGCAGAGAATTTGAAATGGGCTCCTATGAATGTAAGATTGAACGAGCAGAGGTTTTAGGTATCACCGATTAGATTGAATAAGGCTGAAGATTAGCCTTTAAAGTGGCTTGAATAAGAATGTTACGAGGGGTCACTGCAGGTGAGCAGAACCGAGTAACACTCACCTTATAACCCTGTTCTTCAAGCATCAGAGCGCGATCGAGGGCCAGCCATACTTCGATGGGCCGTCTAAATAAAAACCGCACTAAATCTAAGGCTGAAACTTGTTTAAAGCGGGTTTCACCTTGTTGTAAGTAGTCATTCCAATCAATGTTTAGTGGTAACTCAATATTGACTAAGTGGGCACAGTGGCGGCAAAAGTCACTAAATTCAGCCTTGGCCCAACTCATCGGTAGGGAAGGGACAGACAAAAATTCATTCTTAGCCAGTAAAACCCGTTGCAAACAGTCAAAACCCAGTCGCATGATTTGCAATTGCTTGCGTTGCCTTTGCACTGTGGCCCCAGCGGTTACGGTTTCCATAACAGCGGTATGCAGTTCAGTCTTGTTAAGTCCTAAATCCAAGGAGCGGCCGAGAGTGGATAAGGGCTGATAGACTGTCCCGCGGCGTTTATGGTAACAGCAGGGGGCAAGGTGTAACGCATTTACGTTGTGCGCAATACTCAGTTGCAATAAGTGCTCGTGCAGTTCACCACAGGCATGTAAGGCCACCACATGTTGCGATTGTCGTAAATATTGCTCAGCCTCAGGATTCAGTACGTCAATGCAGTGAGAATGCAGCGGTACATTGTGCTGCTGAGCCCTTTGATTGGCTTGTTCAACTAGGTTTGAGTCCCATTCTAGTGCCTCTATCTTCGATTTATGCACATGTTGTAAATAAAATCCCAAATGGGATTTACCTGCACACCATTCAGTAATACTGGGTGAGGTGTGGTCCATGCTCTGCGTAAACGCTTTAATTTGCTGCCACTTCCGCCCCGGTATGCCAGCATAAAAATGGGGAGAAACATCGGATAAGGTTTTTACAGGGGCCAGCTCAAGTTGAGATAAGGCAAAAAGTGCTGGTGCTGCGGGAATATTGTCGGATAAAAACGCTGTTAGTGTCTCAGAGCAGCCAGCTAACTGGTCTATTTGGTCGTGGGATAAGGCGTATAAGCGCTTAACTAAATCAGGGTGTTCAGTCATCCATGCTAGGGTGTTATGATAAAACGCAACGGGTCGCCAAAAATGCTGGTGATGTAACAGTTGCTCACTGAGTTGCTGGAACATAGTGACGTGCTGACTCATTGTTGTGGCTGATTACTTTTAGTTTCTCGTCCCCTAAAAGCAGAGAAAAAACTAGCCAGTACAACGCAACCCACTGATATGTATAAAGACAATGAGATGGTATTCAACAATGCAGGATATTGTTGTTCAGTGAGTCTCGCATCCCCAAGATACAAATGAACGAGCAAATTAACTACACTCATTCCCACTAGATTTCCGATGGTACGCGATAAATTCATACTGGCAGATGCCACACCTAGTTCTCGACTATTGACCGCGCCCATGATGGCATTATTGTTGGGCGTAGAAAATAAACCAAAGCCTAGGCCAATTAACAATAATGAGGCGCCAATATAGGTGGCTGAGGTATTGATCCCGATTTGACTGAGAATAATAAAGCCTAATGCCACAATCGCACAGCCCGCTGAAGCGATTTTTCGCGGTTGCACACGGTCAGAGAATTTACCCGCAAAAGGCGCAACGATAGCCATAGAAAAAGCCTGTAAAAGAATAATTTGACCAGCATGGGCGGGACTAAACCCTTTTACATACTGCAAATACAAGCTCAGCAAAAAAGACAGGGGGTAAACACTGGCGTACATTAAAAACGATGTGCTCAAAGACATCGAAAACACCCGACTCTCACGAAACATTTGCACCCTGATTAGAGGTTCTGAATGGCGGCTTTGATGAAACACGAATAGCACCATGGTTGCAATGGCCACAGCCAATAAACCAAATCCTAACACGCTAGGCAGCAAACTCAGACCAAACACGAGGGCACTGGTGGAAATGGCGAAAATGCTGGTGCCACGCCAATCAAATTTTGAATGGCGTGCTGATTTCCACTCACCTTTAAGGCCTAATTTGATCACGAGTATTAACAAACACACTAAGGGGACTTGAAACAAAAACACCGCTCGCCAGCCCCATAATTCGGTCAGCCATCCGCCAATAGCAGGTGCCACCGTTAAACCTACATAAACGCAGGTGGCCGCTAATCCAAGCGCAAACCCTCGTTTATCGGCAGGGGTCACTGAACTTAGAATTGCCACCCCGGTACCAAAAATCATCGCCGATGCGGCACCTTGTACAAAGCGCCAAAACAAGACCCACTCGATCACGTCAGCCCAAGCACACATTAACGACGACAGTGCGTTTAGAAGCAAACCATAGGTATAAATACGTTTCCGGCCGTAATTGTCTGCCAATTTTCCAAAAGGCAACATGAACGCCACATTGCTAAGAAGAAAAATGGTGGGTAACCAGCCGACTAATCTCGCATTTGCATGTAAGTCTGCTGCCAGATCAGGAATGGCAATATTGACCGAAGCCATACCCAGTGGACCGATAAAGGAACCAAGGCACACAACAATCAGTGCAATAGTGGTAGCTGGAAGTGGTTTAAACAAAGTGTCAGTGGCCTAGTTGATAGCACAAAGAAGTAAAGTGTACCTAAGCACTAAGTCTGTTACACGGTTAATATTCATAAATTGCACGTAAATAATAGAAGCCGCCGCTCAATCCCTGAGGCGCTGTTGCTGGGTATTTAGCGCCTGCAACATCCGCATAGGGATTGCTATCTGCTCTATCATCAAACAAATTTTTGGCTCCCACCGATAGACGAAAATGTCGATGTAAATAGTAGCTCAAGTCCACATCTAAGGTGATTTCTGAACCAGCCTCAATATCATAACCCGCAGCAGCGTTGAGATGATCTTCATAATATCCACCGTAATAATTCAATTGTAAATTACTACTGAATTGCTTGAAGCTTTGCTCAAGGGTGACACTAGCACGTTGGCTGGGTAGGTTGTCTTCCAGCATTTTAATGCGCTGAGGCGTTAAATTACTAGAAAGAATGATTTCGCCGTTTTCTGCAGTCAAGGGGTAGGTGTTCACGCGATCTATTTGGGTATCCGTCCAATTATAGATGAGTCCCACACGACTGCGCGCACCTAACAAGGTGGTGTCGTAATGCATCACTAGGTCTATACCTTGAGTCGTGCTATCAAAATCGTTAGTAAAAAATTTGGCACTGCCGTAATTGCTCGCTTCTGTAATGCCATTAGCCAGAAGCGAGGCTATGTCGTCACTACTTAAATATAAAGGCGATGTGGTACTGATTCGGTCGTTTAAGCGGATCCTAAAATAGTCCAAGGTAATAAATAAATTTTCAGTGGGCTGACTCACTAAACCCAAGCTGGTATTTATCGATTTTTCAGCTTTTAAAGGTTGCGCACCTAACTGAGCAGAAATAGGGTGAGTTGGCGGCAGCGTTGACTGATCTTCCAAGCCTTTGGGAGAAAATGCAGTTGTTACATTCACAACATTACTTTGACCGACCGTTGGGGCTTTAAAGCCACTACTAATAGAGCCTCTAACCTTAACCCTATCGTTAATTGGTGTAAGCAACGAGAATTTGCCATCTAAGGTTGTGCCAAAATCAGTGAAGTCTTCGAAGCGCATGGCCAAACCGAGCAAAGTTTGCTGATACTTCAGTTCTGCGTCGCTATAAATGGCCCAGTTGCTGCGTTGCCAGCTTCCTGCAGATTTAGGGCTATAGCCAGGAAAGCCATTGGAGCCAGCACTGAATCCTTGCGACAAACCAGTAGCGGGGTCGTAAGCAAATTGACCAATTTGATAAGAGGCTAAATCTCCGACTTTTTGTCTATATCTTTCACGGCGCCACTCTAAGCCAGCGGCAATCGTTAACACGGCATCGTCATTGAGCTCATAAGGCTTAAATACATCAAAATTAAGAGTGCGTTCGTATTGTGTGGCCGTGCCGGGGGAAAATTCGCTAGGCGAGTAAATACCCAATGAGGGGTTAACCGTTTGGCTAATATGATAGGAAATTTCTGAATAGCCTAAACCAGCACTGAGATCATAGTTCCAATTATTTGTTGTTTGCCCTTTTAGGCCGGCTACCATCGCGCCATCTCGCACCGTACCGCCAAACTGAGGCGTAAACCCGCCAGGATATATCTCATTAAAAGCAAAGCAATTCGCGCCGACGGCTGTTGTGTTATCGGCAATTAAGCCATAATTTGCATCATCAAGTACGTTATCATCCGCTAAATAAATAATAGGGCAGCTAATACCCTGTCCCAGTCCATCTAAATCAGCAACGAGCAATTGATGCATGCCACTGCTGTCTGGCTCACTTTCAAACACGCCCTGACGAGTTTGTGGATTACGAAAATAAAAGCCACCCTCTATGCGCCGCTCAGAGGTATTGGTAAAAAGATACAGTTCTTTTTCATCAAGCTGATAGCCTACGTTTGCCGCAAATTTGGCATCGTAATGCAAGGTAGGAATGCCCCATTGTTGGGCTGGTGTGTTAACTGCTGTATTACCTGCATTAATAAGCGCAGCGGCATCAGAGCGTTGTACACTATTAGAGGTGGCTTCTTGCTGTTTATATTCAGCACTGATATGTGCAAACCCTTTGTCGTTTAATGAAAAGCCTACGTCTCCTAACAATTGCAGTAATTCACCATCGCCTTGGCCGTAAGACCCAATACGCGCCTCAAACCGACCACCTGCATCACTGTCGTTTAATTCAAAGTTAATGACCCCTGCGATTGCATCTGAGCCATATTGTGCGGCCGCTCCATCGCGCAAAATTTCGACTTGTTTGATTGATGAGACCGGAATTGTTGATAAATCTACGCCTTGTGCACCGTCAGATAAGGCGCCTCCTAAAAAAGTAATTGCTGCTGAGCGATGCCTTCGTTTACCGTTAATCAGCACAAGCGTGTGATCAGAAGCCATGCCTCTTAAATTAGAGGGGCGGACTAATGTTGATGCGTCGTTTATCGGTTGGTCGTTGACATTGAATGACGGCACAAGGGCGGCGAGCATTGAATTGATATCAGTAGAGCCTTGCCGAGTCAATTTTTCAACATTTAAAATATCCAAAGGAACGGCTGAGTCAATGATGGATCGAGCCGACGAGCGACTGCCTAAAATGGCAATCGTTTCAATACTTTGTGTATCAACAAATTCAGTTTGTTGAACGCTTTGCGCTGACTCTTTAGTTTGCACTTCTACAAAACGAATAGGCTTAACGCTGAAACTACCGTCTTGCTCTTTGACGGGGTATAAGCCCGTACCTTCGAGTAATTTAACGATACCGATGGTTAAACTGTATTCACCCACTACGCTATTGGCTGTTTCTAGTTCGGCGATGTCGATGGGAAACAATAATGTGGTGTTTGCTTGTTTTGCAAATAAGGTTAGCGCTTTGTCTGCTTGCTGTGCAGGGATGTTAAATTGATAAACGCCTTCTGCAGATACATAAGATGAAAACAACAACAGTATGTAGAAAACATGGCGCATATCGAATAATAATGAAATTTAATTGCAGCGATTTTGGCAGTTTAGCACGCTTCGTTAAATTTAGAAGATGCATCAAGAGTGATAACATGACTCTTGATGCCTAGTTTTTGCGGATAGAAATATTAAATATCGGAGAACAATAAGATAGTGTTGTCGTTTACTTTTTTATATTGAATGTTGAAATTATTGTTTAATGCAGCAAGTAAACCATCAAGATCGCCCGCTTTGAAGTAACCGGCAACGCGTTTCTCTTTCAATTTTTCATTATCAAAATTAAAGTTTACTGGCATGTAGCGACTAATTTCATTTAAGGCTTTGACCAGTGGTTCACCATGAAAAACCACAATACCTTGTCGCCAAGCAAGCTCATTTTGGATTTGTTCGATACTCAAGTCATGCTCTTGGGCTGAGTTTTCAGCCACTAAGGCTTTTTGCCCAGCCACTAGCAGTAAACCGCCATGTTGTGTTGCAAGTGGGTCAAGTACTTCATCGGAAGCATCTGCATGGCTGGTCATTTCATTTTTGAGTAAGACTTTGCCTTCGGTGACCAATAATTCAAAGCGTTGTTCGTCGAGCAGTTGCATATTAAATGCGGTGCCTACTGCGGTTACAGTATTACCTGCTGCAGATACAATAAAGGGTCGCGCGGTATCATGAGCAACTTCAAATAAGGCTTCGCCTCTTATTAAAGTAATGTGGCGTGTTTGCTCAGTAAAATGAACACTAAGTTCAGAATTGGTATTTAAATACACGACCGAGCCATCATCTAAGGTAACGGGTTTTTGTTCTCCTACATGGGTCATCAGTTGGTGTGCTAGGGCGTCGTTGCCGTTCAATTGAGATGGCTTAAACATTAAAAAGCTCAACACAGAAAACATCACAAAAGCCACGCTAGCAGCTAAGGCTAAGCGGGGTGAGCGATATGGCTTTTGTGGCCCCGCCGCTAATTTATTCAGTGGCATCAAATCTTTAAGTTCATTTAAGGCACTCATGTCGTCCCAGGTTTGGGCCATGTCGAATAAAATTTGTCGATGAGACTCACTGCTATTTACCCAGTTTTTAAAGGCTTTGTGTTCATCAGCGCGAAGGCCACGGTCGATTCGGCTGATCCATTCACTTGCTTGCTGCTGAATGGTTTCTTTACTGTTAAATGTTTTAATGTTGGTCATTTACTTCTTCGCAGATATTGAGGCATCTTTTTTGTTGTTTCTGTGCCTGTCTGTTGTTTTGTAGGTTCATTTAGGCTTTGTAGATACAAGGAACATTGCAATAGTCCTTTTGCCACATGTTTCTCAACGGTGCTTTCGCTGAGTGAACAATGTTGGGCAATGTCCTTTTGGCTCATGCCGTACACTTTTTTCATCAAAAAGACCCGCTTTACTTCTGGCGATAAGTTGTCGGTTGCACGGTAAAAATCAAGAAAACGTTGTTTACTTTCGATTTGTTTTTCTAAGCTTTGACTGGTTAAACTTGAGGGTAAGGTTTCAACATCGTCTAAGGATTGATTGTGTTTTTCACTGGCTCTTGATACGTGGTTGAGCGCTAGGTTTCTCGCTGTTCTGAACATATAAGTGCGTTCAAAGGTAATTTCGTTTTGCAATTCTGCTTCGTAACTTTTGATGAAGGTTTCTTGCACGATATCTTCGATGTCGTCCCGTTTCACGATGCGTCCGATCATTCTTTCTAATTGAGTGCGACATCGCAGGTAGGTTGCTTCAAGGTTTGACATGTTAGTGCTGCAGGTTGGCCTATGAGTGCGTTGGATTCTATTTCCGCGACATTATCCCTTTGTATGCGATAAATTGCTAGTTAAGCAGGTTGTTTGCAAAAAAACAAAATGGCCTAGCCTTGTAAACAATTCAAGGCTAGGCATATTGTCTACTGTAGCTTAGAAGCTGTAACTTGCTTTAACGTAGTAAAATCCACCATTGTAATCAAATGGACCACTTTCGTAATACACGCCACCCACTGCAGCATAAGAATCTGCGTTAAGTTTTTGTGCTTTTTGATCGAACAAGTTAGTGGCTCCGGCAGAAAGGGTTATTTGGTCAGTTACAAAATAACTCACTTCTGCATCGATAGTGAACGCAGAATCAGCCATTTCGTTCCAGCCGCCTGGTTCAGCATCATCAGCATGCACTGCAAAGTATTCACCAAAGTAGTTAGCACGGATAAAGGCACTCACATTATCCCAGTTTTGTGAGATGGTGAAGGTGGCTCTATGCTCAGGCTGGCCTTCTTCTAAACGACGAATTTTGCCCACTGATGTAGTAGCAGGGTTGAACTTGTCTACTTCGGTTTTATTCCAGTTGTAAGCAAGATTGAAGTTAGTATCACTGCTATCAAATATTTCAGCCTTGTAGCTCACTACCACATCAACGCCTTGAGTTGTGGTATCAAAGTCGTTAGCAAAGTAAGTCACTGCTGAAATAAGCTCAGGATTTTCTACACCAAGGGCACGAAGTTGGTCATAGTCATCAGCTTGCACGTCAATTTGGCTTGATTGAGCAATACGGTCTTCTACTTCTATGTTGTAATAGTCAACGCTGAGGAATAAATCACCTTGTTGATAAACCGCACCAAGCGCATAGCTGGTTGAGTCTTCTGGTGTTAACTCTTTACCGCCATAAAACGAGGACAAGGGATCCGTAGGGGGTGCTAAGAAACTTTGGATAAGATCACCACCAACAATTGATGTTTGCGTGTTCACAACATTGGCTTGTCCAACGGTGGGCGCTCGGAAACCTGTGCTTGTCGAACCGCGTAATGAAAAGTCTTCAGAAACGCTGTATTGGAACGTCAGTTTGTAGTTAGTGGTATCACCAAAGGTGGTAAAATCTTCATAGCGAATAGCTGCGCCTAAAAGCAAATCTTCCGTTAGTGGAGCTTCTACATCGACATATGCAGCCACGCTGCGTCGAGTATTCACGCCAGCACTTTCAGGACCAAAACCTTTGAAACCATGAGAGCCAATGTTGAAGCCTTGGTCAGCATAAGGGCCAGCTTCCCAAGAAGACTGTTCACCCGCGATGATTTCGAAAGACTCTTCACGCCATTCTAAACCACCCGCGACGCTCAAAGGCTCATATAAACCCGCATCGACTGATTTAACTAAGTCTAGGTTAAACATCTTTTCTAATTGGATGTATTTGCCCGTATCGAATTCGGTAGGCGTTGCTAATCCTAACGACGGATTTAGGGTGTTTTTTAGGTTAAATGCAGATTCACTGCGACCAACCGAACCGCTGATGTCATACATGACCTCAGCCAACATACCGCTTTTTATTTCTCCCTTTGTACCAATGGCAAGTGATGTATCAACAATATTACCGCCAAAAGCCGGTGTGTAACCGCCAGGGAAAATTTGGTTCATGGAGAAACAGTTTGGATCTGCTACCATCGCTTGGTATTCATCGGTCACTAATACATTGGGTACATTTGCAGGTACTTCTGCACACGTACGTGCAAGCCCCTGTGATTGGCCTACATCGCCGACTAGCAAAGTGGCACCGCCATCTGCTGAATAAACCTGACCACGATTATGGGGGTTACGGTAATAAAAACCACCTGTTACATCGCGCTCCGAATAGTTACCAAACATGTAAAATTCTTTGTCATCGCCCAAATCTAAGCCCACATTACCGAACACAGTGATGTCGTCTTTTATTTCAGGGTTACCCCAAATTTGAGCAGGATCTTGAACTGAAGTATTGCCGCCTGCAATAAGGCCAGCTGCATCAGGGCGTTGCACGCTACGGCTTGTTGCGTCAGCATTTTTTAGCTGAAAACTTAAATTGGCGAAACCGTCTTTGGTAAAGGGTAAACCAAGGTTACCCGCATAGGTTGTTGTACCCCCATCACCCTCGTAATATTCGCCGTGTTTAACTTCAAATGAGCCACCTTCAGCGGCATCTTTTAAAACAAAATTCATCACACCGGCAATCGCGTCAGAGCCGTATTGTGCAGCCGCACCGTCACGTAACACTTCTACTTGTTTAATTGCGATGCTAGGAATAACAGAAATATCAGGACCTTGAGCACCGTCATTTACACCACCACCTTGAAAGGCGATGACCGATGCACGGTGACGTCGTTTACCGTTAACAAGCACTAAAGTGCTGTCTGATGGTAGACCACGCAAATTGACTGGGCGAATTAAGGTTGCCGCGTCTGAGATAGGTTGTAAGCGAGCGCTAAAGGATGGAATGGCGCCAACCAATAAATCCAGCATATCTGCTGAACCTGCTTTATTAAGTTCATCGCCGCCAATAATGTCGACCGGTACGGGTGAGTCTTGAACTGAACGAGGTGCACCTCTTGAGCCCACGACTGCAATTTTTTCAACGTTGGCTTCTGCTTGTGGTGTTTCTTGCGCGTTTACCGAGCCAACCGCTGTTGCACCAAGTGCCGCAGATGTCGCTATGATGAAACGAATGTTTTTCGTTAAAGAGGACAGTTTAGTTTTCATGTATGCTTCCGAATTTTTTGTGTTTTTTATTCAATCTATCCACTGCTGAATCGCCAGAGATTAACCTGAAAGATACAACGTGATTAGTCGATTTATTATGCTACCTGTTACTAAAAATTATTTTAGCAACTTCAATATATACAATGCTAAATTGTTGAAAACAATGATTTTTTCTCAAATAAAAAATGTTTATTTTTTGATGGAGGATAAGGCTTTGTCACTTGTCTATATAAAGTTCGCTGCACTTGTTTTTATGAGGATTATCCGCTTTTAGCCGGAAATTTCGCTTTCGTGAGCCTATTCTAATCATCAAGCCCTTAATCTAAATTTGCCTGACATTTTGTGCTACTGTACTGTAAATTCTAACCAAAACTGGTTTGCGTTACTGTTTCAGTTGATAGCACCGCATTGTTTGTGAGCCGGGTTGCATAAACTGGTATTACGACATGCGATGTGCGACATGCGATGCCCGACATGCGATGCCCGACAATCAAGTAACACCACGAATGAATAGCACCCCAGTTTCAATGCCTTAATCAAGAGAATATAGATGGCCTTAAAGCCTACCATTTACAAATTTAAAATTGCTCTGGCCGATCTTAATCATGATCATTTTGCTAATTTTAATCTGACACTTGCACAGCATCCCTCTGAAACAATGGAGCGTATGGCGGTAAGATTACTTGCCTTTTGTTTACACGCTCATGACGATCAAGAGCAACTGATGGCTTTTACCAAAGGTTTAAGTGCTATTGATGAGCCTGATATTTGGTTAAAAGGTCTGGATGACCAATTACATTGCTGGATTGATGTGGGTGAGCCCGCGTTTGACCGAATTAAAAAAGCATGTCGTTTGTCTAAGCGTACTTTGATCTACAGTTTTAATAGCAAATGCGATGTATGGTGGAAACAAAGCTTGCCACAGTTTGAAAGCCTCAGCGCCGAAGTGAGACGTTTTTATTGGACTGAAATACAGACACTCAGTGCCACGATAGCGCGAACCAGTGAGTGGACAATAACTCTAAGTGGTCAATCTATTTATGTGGCTAGCAACGACGAACAACTTGAAATTAACTGGCAAATCTTACAATAAACCGCACGATATTGAGTTTTTATACTGATCTGATTAGTTAAAAATAGGGGCAAAGAATTTGCTGTTAGCTTGATTAGTCGGCAAAATGCGCAGCTATTTTTTATATGGGATACATTGAGTTATATGAACGCTAAGTTTGATGCAATCAGACCTTTTGATGATGCTGATCTGCCTCGAGTCCTCACTCAATTATTTAATAATGACGAGTTCATTAGTACGCTTGTCGCTTTTAAGTTCGCGTCTTGGCCACGTTTTTCTCGACCACTATTGGCTTATTTAACTCGCCTGTATATTAAATCAAAAATTGGCCAAATACGCAGCTTGCGAGGCTTTCAACGGCTTGTTGAACCCTACATGCAGCAGATGATCGATACCACGACCAAAGCCTTCACCGTCAGTGGTTTGGATCAACTAGACTTGTCAAAAACCTGTTTATTTGTGAGTAACCATCGTGATATCGCCTTGGATCCTGCGTTTGTAAATTGGGTATTACATATTAATAAGCAAGATACTGTGCGCATTGCAGTGGGTGATAATCTACTTAAAAAAGAATGGGTTGCCGATCTAATACGCTTGAACAAATGTTTTATCGTTAAACGTTCTGCCCCAGACAGGCGAGAAAAATTAGCGGCAGCAAAATTACTCAGTGAGTATATCCACTACACGTTAAATGTTGAGCAACAACATATTTGGATTGCGCAACGAGAAGGTCGTGCGAAAGACGGTAATGATGTGACTAATCCGGCTATTATATCGATGTTGACCATCAACAAACCTAAAGAACTTGAATTTTCTGACTACCTTCAACAACTTCGTATTGTGCCTGTTTCTATTTC
Source organism: Paraglaciecola sp. (assembly GCF_030730205.1). Taxonomy (GTDB): domain Bacteria; phylum Pseudomonadota; class Gammaproteobacteria; order Enterobacterales; family Alteromonadaceae; genus Paraglaciecola. The sequence goes on along the minus strand of NZ_JANQVQ010000288.1, from coordinate 36,793 downwards.
TTACGAATTCGACCCTTGTGATATCAGCAAAGCCAAAGAACTTCAACAGATTGATCTATTAGGCACCTACGATAAACCTGACAATGAAGATATGCGCAGTATTGTCAATGGGATTACGGGTCAAAAAGGTCGAGTACATGTGCATTTTGGTCAGGTATTGCCCGCTGGATTTGAGAACGCCAAACAAGTTGCTGAGCATCTTGATCGTGAAATTCTTCTCGGTTATCAATGTTTTTCTACGGGCAAAGCCGCAGCGCTCATGTTAGATAATCGTTTGAGAGAAGCGGCTAATGAGGACGATGAAACACAGCAGGCGATCACATATTTGCGAGAGAGACTGGTAAGCCTAAACGAGCAAGAACAGCAAAAACTACTGCAGATGTATGCCAATGCATGGCAAAAGCAGCAAAGCAATAGAAACCTTCAATAGGTGGTAAGTTTACCTTCGACACTAAAAAAACGCCTCAGTGGCGTTTTTTTACATATGCAGTTATCAATAAAGGGCAGTTTAATTAAGCAACGCGCTCTTTTTTCAAATCATCAAATTGACGGTTTAAGTCATATTTTTCGTCAGTCACTATTTTCTCTAAGGTTTCAATGCGCTCTTTCAAGGTGACGATTTGTTGTTGTAAGTCGCTGTTTTTTTGCTCGTCTTTCTTTCCTTGCTTTTTTCCGCGAGTGCCATTTACTAGCTCCACAATTGCCCAACATACGATTGCTACTATTGCGATTGCAGTCATGTTCATTTCCTTTCCCTCTTTTGCTTGTCTCAATGATTAAAAAGTTTATGCTTATGTCTTTATCAAAGCAAATAATCGACCAACAAATTATTATTTATATAATTCAACGCTTTAGATAGTTTTTAGGGTTCTTCTGGTGAATTTAATTCGTCAATATCACCAATTAGTTAATCAATTACGCCACTTTTTAGAATTTATTATGATAACGACCAAGCAACAATGTGAACAAGACGCTTTTTGGATGCAGCATGCACTGACGTTGGCTGACAAGGCCCAAGCTCAAGGTGAAATCCCAGTAGGTGCCGTCGTGGTGGTCAATGATGAGATAATAGGGCAGGGATGGAATCAATCTATTAGTCAGCATGACCCTTCTGCTCATGCCGAGATGATTGCCATTCGCCAGGCGGGCAAAGTAATACAAAATTATCGCATGTTAGACGCAACACTTTATGTGACACTTGAGCCATGCCCGATGTGTGCAGGCCTATTAGTGCACAGTCGAATCTCACGATTAGTGTTTGGAGCCTCTGACTATAAAACCGGTGCTGCGGGTAGCGTGATGAACTTGGTAAGCCATGCTCAACTAAATCATCAAATTGCAGTGCAAGGGGGGGTGCTAGAAGCACACTGTGCAGAGAAAATATCGAGTTTTTTTAAGCTACGCAGAGCGCAAAAGAAAGCGATTAGGCTGAGTGCTGATTAGCAGGCTTCAGCCAAATCGTTGGTAGATTCACAAATTTGAAATTGTTGGCGACGGATGTTTACCTTTTGATGTAAACGTTTGATAAGTTGGCGTCTACGGCTGGTATTAGTAAATCGTGTTCTGTTCACCATATTGTGGCGTTTTTTCATAAACTCTCCTTTGTTGTGTTGTTATATAGACAAATATTGAATAAAAAGTTCATTTGTTACAGTACAAGTTCAATATTGCTGAAATATGACACTATCCACAACTTAAAAATAATTCAAGATATTTCAAGTACTAAGAGTAAAAATTATCGCCGGCTGAACAGTGATTTTCTCAGCTTATCCAGAGTCAAGATTGATTAGCTCCTTGCTTATTCAATCGATTCAGATAAGGGGGCTTGGGATGCTTCTTCAAGCTGAATAGCTCGAGGGGGAGTTTCAGGTTGTTGTTCATCCAACCACACAAGTGTGTCGTAATAGCGGCGAATGTTATCTACATAAATGACTGCCTCATTGCCACGTGCGTATCCGTACTTTGTTGTTTTATAATATTTTTTTTGTCTCAACTGTAAAAGACGAATTTTAACATCCACCCACATATCAGGATTTGCTCCTTGGCGTTCAGCCAATACTCTGGCATCTTCTAAGTGACCTAAACCAACATTGTAAGCCGCAATTGCAAACCATAGCCTATCGGGGAATTCAATCCGATCAGGAATGCGTCTCAATAGATCTGATAAATAGGCACCACCACCTTTTATACTTTGTTCAGGATCTAATCTAGATTCGATACCCAGATATTTCGCCGTATCTAAGGTTAGCATCATCATGCCGCGCACACCGGTGACTGACACGGCGTCAGGATCCCAATGACTTTCTTGATAACTCATGGCAGCCAGCAGGCGCCAGTCGAGATCGCCTGCATAGGTTTGAAACCATGCTTTGTACTCGGGCAAAACCTGATTTGCGGCTTTTATAAATTCAACGGTATCGACGTAATTAAATTGGCGTAAATGCCCAAAATACTTGTCCTCTAAGGCGGCCAGTACACCATTACTCTGTATTAGGCCGAAATATTCAATAACGGCTGCCAGTAAAGAATCGTCTTGTTCTTTGTTCACTGCCCATGCGATATCTTGCTCTGGGCTAACAGAAAAGCCGATTGCTAATTCTGGGTATCGGCGTCGCATTAACGCTAATATATTGGAGTCGACAATGGTGTAATCAAGCTCTTCACTGAGAACCAATTCCAATAATTCTTCAACGTCTTTCTCATCGGTTTCTTGCCACGAGAGTTGCTCATTTTGGGCTTGATAATTGTTTAACGATTCGCTATGACTGCTGCCTGTAGTCACTACAAGATTGCCATTTAAGCTGCTGATGTCACGAGGCCAAACCTTTCCTTGTTTGAAAACAAGTTTCTCGCTAACGCGCTGGTATGCAGGTCCAAATTTAAATTTTTTGCTTCTCAAAGGGCTAACGCTAATACCGGCGGCAATTAGATCGAGGTGCTGATTTTGTAGCTGAGGGAATAATTCATTGAGAGTGTAATAGGGAAATACTTCTAGTTTTACACCTAAGTATTCGGCAAAGCCTTCGGCAAGTTCGTACTCAAATCCAACTGGCCCCGTCGCACCATTATAATAAGTGGTTAAGCCATATGAGGTACCGACTTTTAACACGCCAGAATCTAATACTTCATTGAGACTGCTTGATTGCCTTTGGTCATTGCATCCGCTTATTAACACAAGCAGAACGACAAGCTTATAAAACCTGACTAGAATGACAATTTCTCCGATTAACCATCTCGATGGGTTTATTGTGACCAAAATATCACTTTTCAGCCAGCTTTAGTTTTTCTCTTAGTCGAATTCAGAAAAGACTATTTTATAGTCATCAAGCGCTTATCAATTGCATCGAATTACCCTATAATCCGCGCCTTAAAAATTCCTTCTCACCTGATTGAGTAAACCTTGCGGTTTTCAATCTCGCTAAATGGTAATGACCTTATGTTAGTGCTTCGTGGAACACCTGCCCTGTCTGATTTTCGTATTGATAAACTCTTAGGCCAATTTGCCTCTTGCAGCCTACCTATTAAGGAGCTTTACGCTGAGTTTGTTCATTTTGTGCACCTAGAATCAGGCGCATTGGCGTTAACAAGTCAGCAGCAAAGCATTCTTGAGCAGCTTCTTACTTACGGGCCTAAGCAGCAAGCACATGAGCCCTCAGGGCAGTTATTTTTAGTGACACCGCGTCCTGGAACTATTTCACCCTGGGCCTCAAAGGCCACTGATATTGCCCATAATTGTGGTTTGCATTCCGTTAATCGAATTGAACGCGGTATTGCTTACTATGTTCAAACGCCTGAATTGACAGCGCAACAGGCGTCAGAACTAAAGGCATTAGTACATGATCGTATGACCGAATCTGTTTTTAGTGACATCTCCGATGCAGCGATTTTGTTTAAGCAAGAAGAGCCACAAACCTTGTCTTCGGTGGATATTCTTGCTGGCGGTAAACAGGCTTTGATTGATGCCAATATGAGTTTAGGTTTAGCGCTAGCCGAGGATGAGATTGACTATTTGGTTGAGAATTTTGTTGCATTAGGTCGTAATCCAAACGACATCGAATTATACATGTTTGCCCAAGCCAACTCTGAACATTGCCGCCATAAAATATTTAATGCTGATTGGACCATTGATGGTGAAGTACAGCCTAAATCTTTGTTTAAGATGATTAAAAATACCTATGAGCAATGTGGTGCCAATGTTCATTCTGCTTATAAAGACAATGCTGCGGTTATGGAAGGGAGTTTTGCAGGGCGATTTTTTCCTGAAGCAAGCTCGAATGAATATCGTTACCATCATGAAGATATTGATATTCTCATGAAGGTGGAGACTCACAACCACCCCACTGCAATTTCTCCTTTTTCAGGTGCTGCTACGGGCTCTGGTGGCGAAATTCGAGATGAAGGTGCCACCGGTCGCGGTTCTAAACCTAAAGCTGGTTTAGTTGGATTTTCCGTATCAAATCTTAATATCCCCGGATTTGCTCAGCCTTGGGAGCAGCATTACGGTAAGCCAGAACGTATTGTTAGTGCCTTTGACATTATGATGGATGGCCCGCTTGGTGGCGCTGCATTTAACAATGAATTTGGACGCCCCAGTATTTTAGGGTATTTCAGAACTTATGAACAAAAAGTCATGAGTTTCAATGGTGAAGAGGTCCGTGGCTATCACAAACCGATCATGCTTGCTGGTGGTTTGGGGAATATTCGCAAACAACATACACAAAAAGGTGAAATCACTGTAGGGGCTAAATTAATCGCTCTAGGCGGGCCTGCCATGAATATCGGTTTAGGTGGTGGTGCTGCTTCTTCAATGGCCTCAGGGCAGTCGACTGAAGATCTTGATTTTGCGTCTGTCCAACGAGGTAACCCAGAGATGGAACGTCGTTGTCAGGAAGTGATTGATAAATGTTGGCAGCTTGGAGAAAACAACCCCATTCAGTTTATCCACGATGTAGGAGCGGGCGGTCTATCGAATGCCTTTCCTGAGCTCATCAACGATGGCGGACGTGGCGGCGTATTTGACCTACGAAAAGTACCCAATGATGAAGCGGGTATGACACCCATGGAGTTATGGTGTAATGAGTCACAAGAGCGTTATGTGTTGTCAGTTGCTCCTGAAAATCTTGAGGTATTTGAACAAATTTGTTTACGTGAACGAGCCCCATTTGCGGTTGTGGGTGAAGCCACTGAACAAGCCCATTTAACCGTTGCTGATCCGCACTTTGGCAATAAACCCATCGATCTACCCCTTGACGTACTATTGGGTAAAACGCCCAAAATGCACCGTGAAGCCCACAGCGCTCAAGTCGATATTAAAGCCTTAGATACTCAATCGATTGTCCTCGCTGAGGCGGCTGAACGTATTTTACGTTTGCCTACCGTAGCTGAAAAGACCTTCTTAATTACTATCGGTGATCGCTCGGTAACAGGCATGGTTTGCCGTGATCAAATGGTAGGGCCTTGGCAAGTACCTGTGGCGGATGTTGGCGTTACTGCGAGTGCCTTTGATACCTATCAAGGCGAAGCGATGTCGATGGGAGAACGCACGCCTATTGCACTATTAAACCCCGCGGCCTCTGCTCGTATGGCAGTAGGTGAAGCCTTGACCAATATAGCAGCGGCGGATATTGGCGATTTTAAACGTATTAATTTGTCAGCCAACTGGATGGCTGCAGCTGGACACCCCGGCGAAGACGCTGGTTTGTATGCTGCGGTGAAAGCGATAGGTGAAGAGTTATGTCCTGCGCTGGATTTGACTATCCCAGTAGGTAAAGATTCCATGTCGATGAAAACTACCTGGCAAGAAAACGGTGAAGCTAAATCCGTCACCTCTCCTCTATCTTTGGTGATTACTGCCTTTGGTGCAGTGCAGGACGTGCGTAAGACCCTAACCCCACAATTGAATACCGACATCAGTGATTCTGAGCTACTGGTCATAGACTTAGGCCAGGGGCAAAATCGTTTAGGGGCTTCTTGTTTAGCTCAGGTTTATCAACAGCTTGGTGATGTTGCGCCTGATGTTGATTCAGCGCCATTGCTCAAAGGGTTCTTTTTAGCCATTCAGCAACTGGTACACGAGAAAAAATTGCTGGCATATCACGATCGTTCAGACGGTGGTTTATTTACAACCTTACTTGAAATGGCCTTTGCTGGGAAAACGGGTCTTGATATCGACATTAGTCAGCTAACAGGTGAGCCAATCGCCAGTTTGTTCAATGAAGAGTTAGGCGCGGTTATTCAAGTCAGTGCTGCTGATAAAGCCCGTGTGATGAGTGTATTAGCTGAACATGGACTTGAATCTGTCGTTCATCCGGTGGCACGTTTAAACACGACTGATCAAATAGTTGTGCGCCATCACGCGCAAATTATTTTACAAAATAGCCGTATCCATTATCGCCAAATTTGGGCGCAAACTACGCTGCACATGCAGCAATTACGTGACAACCCTGAGTGTGCTCAACAAGAGCATCAAGCTAAGGCAGATGCTCAGGATCCAGGTTTGCACGCCAAGTTAAGTTTTGATGTGAATCAGGATGTTGCAGCCCCGTATATTGCCAAAGGTGTTGCACCTAAAATCGCGATATTACGTGAACAGGGAGTCAACTCACATGTAGAAATGGCTGCTGCTTTTGACCGCGCAGGATTTAATGCCATTGACGTGCACATGAGTGATTTATTAGCCAATAAACAATCCCTCGCAAACTTCCAAGGCTTAGTGGCTTGTGGCGGGTTTTCTTACGGCGACGTATTAGGCGCAGGAGAGGGCTGGGCAAAATCGATTTTGTTTAATCAGCAAGTACGTGAACAGTTTGCAAATTTCTTTGCTCGCCCTGATTCTTTCTCTCTTGGCGTGTGTAACGGCTGTCAGATGATGTCTAATTTGAAATCGTTGATCCCAGGTGCTGAGCTGTGGCCACATTTTGTCACTAATCAATCAGAGCGTTTCGAAGCTAGAGTTGCGATGGTAGAAATACAGCAAAACAATTCTATTTTCTTTGATGGAATGCAAGGTTCTCGAATGCCAATTGCGGTATCGCATGGTGAAGGGCGCGCTGAGTTTAAGTCAGATGCTGATTTATTCGCGGCACAAAATAATCAAGCGATTGCTTTACAGTATGTAAATAACTACGGAAAAGTGACACAACACTATCCAGCCAATCCTAATGGTTCACCGCTTGGGATTGCCGGTTTAACCAGCAGTGATGGTCGTGCGACCATTATGATGCCTCACCCAGAGAGAGTGTTCAGGACCGTGGCTAACTCTTGGCATCCACAAGAATGGCAAGAAGACGGCGCGTGGATGCGTATGTTCAGAAATGCACGGGTTTACTTAGCGTAGTTAAGTATTCAACATCACTCCCTACCCATTTAAATGATTGGAATTTATTTAAATGGGTAGATATATTTCTCAACTAAAATTAAGGTCATATAACCTTAATTATTTTTTACTTGATTAAATTAAACCCCTTGTAAATCAGTAAAATACTCATTAACATCTATTACTCTATTGACAAGGTGTCGCTTCTCTGTTTGTTAAGAAAAAGTAAATGGAATTTTTTGCCTAAGTGGGTGTCTGACCTACTACCTATACACAATTTAATAAAAATAAGAGACGGAAATGAATCGTTCGAACAAAGGCTTTGGGTTAACCGGTGTGTTTGCCACCGTTGTCATACTTATTATCGCTGCTATTTTTAGTGCCTCAGCAAAATCTGACCAAACGACGACGGCTACTGCTACACAAGCGCAACAACAAAGTAAGTAAGTTATTGCCTGTAGGGTAAGACGAGAGCGAAGTAAGATTACTTGCTTTATTGGTTAAGTCACGCTTTACAAGATGATTAACGTTTTCGATGAAACTCTCGATTTTCTGCTTTTTGTTCATCATTTTTCTTTAATAAAACATAACTTGCACCGTTGCCGCCGTGATGGGCCATTGCTGTATGAAAAGCAATTACCTGTGGCATTTCTTGCAGCCACTGATTAACATAACTTTTTAACATCGCGGGTACAGGTTTGCTGTGCAGCCCGATACCATGTTTTATCAGCAAGGTTCTACTGCCGTTTTTATAAGCCTCGTTGATCCGTGTAAACACGACATTTCTAGCTTGTTCAAATTTTTGATTTTGTAAATTAACCACCCCCTCAATTTTATACTTGCCCATTCTGAGGTTTTTGAATACCCCGTCTTGCACGCCAGATTTTTTAAATGTTAAATGATCATAAGGATCAAGTGGCCGGAAACATTCTAGGCTCAAGTGGTTATTGGCCAGTTGCATACTGAGTTCAATATTTTGCCGCCTGGCTTGTTTGGCGATACTGTCTTTTGTGGGGGGCACAAATTCAATCGTATTCTGCTTTAGTGGCACAACGTCACTGAACTGTGCAAAAAAGTCGATATCATCGCTCTCTTCGTGATGTGACATACAGTTTATCTCTCTAATTTTTCGGGGGCTTCGTACTCGAGTACTAGCCTCGCGTTTTTTATGAGGTTTATCACTAAAAAATCAAGCCTTGACTGATATTTACAATTGGTATTCATTTGCTTGTTTAGATGTTTGTACGAATGTGACAGAATTTATGGCTCAGTATTTTTATCAGGAATAATAATGACAACTAAATTGATAATGAGCGCCGTTGTTTGCTGCTCTTTGCTTATGGGATGCTCACCGAACGGTAAAACAGAGCAAACGGCAGTCGTAACCGCTAGCGAGACCGTGAGCACTGAGATTCAGGTGGGGAAAGATTACCATTCCTTTTCTAACCCAGATGAAGTGAAAGTGACCAATCTAGTGCTGGATTTAACTGTAGATTTTGAACAAAATATGTTAAGCGGCTCAGTGCAGCTTGATTACAAAAAGGTGTTACCGAGCGCGGATAAATTAGTCTTAGATACTCGTGACCTAACAATTACCAATGTCAGTGCTAATGGCAAAACTATTCCGTTTGTTCTGGCTTCTCAAGATTCATTTTTAGGTGCTGCCTTGACCATTGACTTACCACAGGTAGGTGATTCAATTGTTGTTCAATATCACACCTCTCCACAAGCCTCAGGGGTGCAATGGCTCACTCCTGCGCAAACTGCGGGTAAACAGCACCCGTTTTTGTTTACTCAGTCTCAGGCTATCCATGCGCGCAGTTTTATCCCTTTACAAGACTCGCCGCAAGTTAGGGTGACATATCAAGCTACTATTCGCACGCCTGAAGCTTTATTGGCTGTGATGAGTGCGGCCAACGATCCTAATACCCCGCGAGATGGCGTATACGAGTTTTCTATGCCGCAGCCAATTCCGTCTTATTTAATTGCACTGGCGGTAGGCGACTTGCACTTTAAAGCGATGGGGGAGCGCACTGGGGTATATTCAGAAGCGTCGATACTCGATGCCGCGGCGGCTGAATTTGCTGATACGGAGTCCATGTTAATTGCCACCGAAAAAACATTCGGGCCCTACAGCTGGGATCGATATGACTTGCTGATTTTGCCGCCGTCGTTTCCCTTTGGCGGCATGGAAAATCCACGATTGTCATTTATTACTCCTACGGTTATCGCTGGAGATAAAAGTTTAGTTTCGTTAATTGCGCACGAACTTGCGCATTCTTGGTCAGGCAATACCGTCACTAATGCTACGTGGCGCGATCTATGGTTAAACGAAGGATTCACCACTTACCTAACTTATCGCATCATGGAAATGGTGTATGGTGAAAAACGCTACGCGATGGAAGCAGTTTTAGGACGTCAAGAGTTACAAGCAGATATCGATAACTTAGCAAAAAATGATCAAGTGTTGGCTATCGATTTACGCGGGCGGGATCCGGATGATGTATTCAGTAATATCCCCTACGAAAAAGGCGCACTTTTTTTACGAGAGCTTGAGCAAAAAGTGGGTAGAGCCGAGTTTGATAAGTTCCTATTGGCGTACTTTAAACATTTCAATTTTCAAAGTATTACTACCGATGAATTTGTCGCATATTTGCAAGATACTCTCGTTAAAGAACATAGCGACGTATTATCGATGGGGCGTATTAACGAGTGGATACATTCGCCTGGCGTACCAGAAAACGCACCAGTACCGCAATCAGATGCGTTTACGGTGGTTGATCAAGCACGTGCTGATTGGTTAGCTGGCACGATTGAAGCCAAAGACATTAAAGTCAAAGAGTGGGCAACCCATCAATGGCTGTATTTTTTAAATAATATGCCTGAAAAACTGAGCCAAAAGCAACTCGCTGAGCTCGATGATGCCTTTGATTTAACTCAAAGCCATAACAACGAAATAGCCCACAGTTGGTTACTGATAAGCGTAAATAATTGGTATGAGCCAGCGTTTACGCGTCTGCATGAATATTTGGTCACAATTGGTCGTAATAAGCTAGTTAAGCCTTTATATAAAGCTTTATCTCACACTGCTGAAGGTAAGAAGATGGCGCAAAAAGCATTTGCCGAAGCCAAAGACGGTTATCACCCCTTAACGGTAAAAGCGAATGAAGGTTTTGTTGAATAAACCCCGCTAATTTGCAGGATTGATGAGAAACAGCCTGGCAGATATGTCAGGCTTTTTTATGCGGTTTTTACATTAAGGGCTGCAGATCGACACGTTCTGAATGGTGAAAAGCGAGAGGTTAATTATCTCGCTTCAACCTCTATGTTTAATATCTCAATTAATCGATCAAACGCGACTTGGGGCTCGGTATGCCGGCATATTTTAACTGGCGGATTGTCACCTCCGATATGGGTAATACCAAAAGTAGCTGGATCGTAATGGCGTCGAGGTTGGCCTGATTCTGTCATTGGTGGCATGTTTTTATCTGTCCATTTGTCACCTTTCTCAACGTGTTGGTACTCTACCCATACCGGTTGCATATCGCCCTGACACAAGTGTGGGTCAGCAACCACGAGTGCGGCTAATACATCCCAAAAATAGTATTCACCAGACTCAATAAACCAATCGTTGTCATCGAGTACTTGATCCCAAAACCGAGCGGCCTCTGCTTTTACTTGTGCTTTAAATCGTTGAGCGTATTGCGCTGTGACTTTAACTTGGTTAGTTAAATCCAGTCCCACTACCTCAATAGCTAAGCCAGATTGAAATACGCGGTCTGCCGCAATGGCATCGACATAAATATTCCACTCTGCTTTTTTGTTTGGATGATCTGTCGTAAAACCAGGAACGATAATATTACCAGGGGCATCAAAGCCTCCACCCATCATCACTAAACGCGATACCAGAGGTTTATCTTGCGGATATTTTTGGAGCCATAAGGCGATATTGGTTAAGCTTCCTGCGGTTAGTAGCACTACTTTTTCATCTTGCTGAGATAGCAGTTGATGAAGTAATTCAACCGCGTTTAATTTCGATGGTTGTCGTGCAGAAGGCGGAACGGCAACACCTGAAAGGGTATCAGCTTGTTTACGCCACGGTTCAGGAAATGCAAAGTAGCCATCAAGAGGATAATGATAACCGCAAGCAAAAGGCACATCTGGCGACATTGATAAGGCTAATAAGTCAGGGATATTGCGCATATTGGCTTCACAGTGCCCCTCTCCTGCACCGTTAGAGGTGATGCCGAGTAATTCAATGTCAGGGTGATTTGCCACCACTAGCATAGCTGACCAATCATCAATCCCCATATCAGTATCGTAAATAACCTTCACGGCAGAGGCAGGAAAAACTAACAATAGAAAAAAGCCAGCAATAATACTTTTACAAAAAATAAAGCGAATGGGAAACATTGAGATACCAAGAAAGAGTTAGAAAAGGAGGGGAGCTTAAGCAAGAAGAACACCACTGTTTAACATTTAAAAAGGCCTATTTTTGTAGGCTTATGCCGCCGTTTCACTTACTAGTTGAATTCCTTTGCACCAATATTAACGGTTATGCACCACAATTATGATAATAAAGAAGAATCGCATTAAACAAGCTTATGCCTGCAAGTCTTCACATTTAGTTTGATTTTTTATTGATGATTTTTGACAAACATCACGGCGTGCCCTTAACTCATATACTCTTGTATATGAATGCGTTACGCAAAAGAGACCGTAATGAATCGAAACAGACTATGGCAGATAACGCTCTTTTTAATGATGGCTTTTTTTACTTTTAGTAGCCTTGCTGGTGATTATAAAATTCGAAAAATTGAGGGAGCTAAAGAAGCATTTGCCGCAGATATTCTTCAACTCATACTCAGCAAAGTCGATCCAGCGGCTCGCTTAGTACCTGATACTGAGTCTATGTCAGAAGCTAGACTAACTGATGCAGTAATTGACGGCCAAGTCGATATTATATGGGCTGGGACGTCACAAGCATTAGAAAAACAGCTGCTGACGGTGCGTATTCCAATCTTAAAAGGGTTATTAGGGCATCGAATTTTTATTATCCGCAAAGCCGATAAAGAGCGTTTTAAAAACGTTACAGAGCTCAAGGACTTATTCGATTTCAAAGCTGGTCAAGGGACGTTTTGGGGGGATACAGCGGTGTTAAAAAATGCCAATATTCCAACCACTACGACGATTAAGTACCCCAATTTATTTCCAATGTTAGAAGGAGGACGTTTTGACTACTTTCCAAGGGCAGTGCATGAACCTTGGGTAGAAGTTGAAAGTCGACCCGAGCTGGACTTGATAGTTGAAGAACATGTGTTGCTCATTTATCCCTATGCTATGTACTTTTTTGTTAACCCGTCTAATCAGATCTTACATGACAAACTATATCGAGGTTTTGAAATTTCTATTAGCGATGGCAGTTTCGATGCCTTGTTTTTTGCAAATTCGATGATTAAAGAAGCTTTGAGTAAAGCGGATTTAGCGAAAAGAAACATCATTAGAATTGACAATCCCTATATGCACAAAGATACACCAACAAACAGAAGCGAATTTTGGTTGGACGTTTCTAAGCTCTAACACATTATTACCAAGTATAATCAGACCCTAATGATAAACGGTGCAAATAATGAAATCGATAAAACAAAAATCAATCACAATTTTGGCTCTCATTTCTTTTTTGGTCATGACATTGAGTTTTGTTACAAGCTATTTGTTGGCTAAAAACTACCTTCAAGATACCTTAGAAAAGAGTATTAATGATGCTAAATCATCCCTGCAGGTAGTGCTAATAGAGCCAATTTACTCTTACGACAGCACATTGATAAACAATATTATTTCTTCTTTTGTCGACTATCCCATCATTCAAAGCATTAAAGTCTTTGATCATCGCGGCAAAGTAATTTCTGAAGCTAAAAGTACCGGGAGTATGTCCAAACATGTGTCAACAGAGACTATTGAACTCGTTTGGGAAGACGGTAACAAGGTGGGGTACATAGACGTGGTTTTTAAGTTAGACAGTAATGATGGTGTACTAACTTCGATAACTTGGTTGTTTGTTTTAACCGCGAGCGCCATTTTATTTGCCATGTTAGTGGCGAACGCCTTCGTTCTGTCAAAATATGTGATAGAGCCCATTGAACTAGTTGCTAACGCCATTGCTGATATCGCAAAAGGAGGAGGAGATTTAACACGTCGTTTACATGTAAAATCTGCCGACGAAGTGGGGCAGCTCTCTTCGAGTTTTAATGAATTTGTGCAAAATCTGCAAAAAATGGTTAATCAGATTGTGGGGTCAGCAGAAGAATTGGCAAATTGTGCCTTGCTCATCAAAAGTCATGCAAATACTAATCATCATGTTTCACAAGAGCAGTTAGCAAAAATACAGTCGATTTCCATCTCCATCAATCATATGAAAACAGTCTCAGAACAAGTATCCACTATAGTCAGTGAAGCAAACAGAAAAACCGATGACTGTAATCAATTGGCCGTATCTAGCAATGAGGTGGTCCAACGCTCTGCCAGTGAAATAAATTTATTAGGTAATGCGATAGAACAGACCTCTGATAAACTTGTAGAGCTAAAACATAAAAGTGAACTGATTAATACCGTTCTCGATGTGATCAAAAGTATTGCAGAGCAAACAAACTTGTTGGCCTTAAACGCTGCCATTGAAGCTGCCAGAGCAGGTGAACAAGGTAGGGGATTCGCAGTGGTTGCTGACGAAGTAAGAGCCCTTGCTCAACGTACTCAAGAGTCCACAATTGAAATTGAAAATATCATTGGCGACTTGCAAACTTCCTCTGAACAAGCCAATACACTGATGTTAACCACAAAATCCAACGTAGAAAAATCAATATCCGATGCCAACGGCACTATGGAAGCTCTCGGTCATATTAGGGAAAATGTGGCGGAAGTAGGGCGCATCAACAGTCGAATTGCGATTGAAACTACTGAAGAAAAAGCAATGGCCATATCGGTAAGTGACAACATTGAAGATTTCAACAAGATCACCTTAGAGGTCGCCGAAAGTGCGGTAAAAGTGAATGAATTGAGTGATAAATTAGGAACACTTAGTGCGGACATTAAGTTAGAGCTATCGACTTTTAAAGTCTAAGCTCGTCTCATCACTATTAACTACAGAGCCAGAATAGGTCTGTAGGGCGGTGAGTTCTTCTATTTGCTGATAGTATTTTTTGCTATCTCTATCAATCTGCTGTAAGTGCGGCGAAATTCAAAACTAAGGGCGCCACCTTGATAGAGTTCGTGTAATTCAACAGCCGTGCTGAGGTACAAATTAACTTTTTGATCATACAACTCATCGATCAAACAGATAAAACGTCGTGCTGCGTCATCTGTTTTTGCGTACGAGATGATGCGCTCACCCGTGCTACTTGCTTGATCCTTGCCTATACCATCTTCAGTTCCACGAGTTTTTATCCAATCACGTACCTTACCTCCTAGGCATGGTACGTCACTTATCATGACAGTAGTAAATCGATTGGCAATTTCCATGTAGTCAAGTTGAGAGCGCGGACCTTCGCATAGCGCATAAAAATCAAACCAGGCAATTGCCTGATTAGCGTTCAACTGAGCTGCCTGCACCAGAGGAATAGCTCGGTTACAAATAGTGATTGTCTGATATTGTATTTTAGGTTTTTTCTTTTCACGGCTAATTAGGGTATTAAAAATCGTCTTAAAATCAAGCTCTGTGTTCAAACCAATGTTAAGTGATTTTTGTTTTAAGGCACTAGGGCTAAGCACAGCATCAATGTTATGTAGGCGATGGTCTTGTTCGCCGTTTAAATGCAACATTTGAGTGTGGGCTTGCAGTAAGGCAATACAAGGCACAAACTTATGTCTGGCTAAGCCATTTTCATATAAACGCTCAATTGGAATGTTTGAGGTAGCCACTAAAATCACGCCGTTTTTAAACAAACACTCAAAAAGCCCTGCTAAAATCATGGCGTCGGCAATATCGGCGACAAACAATTCGTCAAAACAGATAATAGCGGTTTCACTGGCGAGTTTATTCGCAATAATAGTAAGGGGCGCTTGCTGGCCTTGGTAATACCTAAGTTCTTGATGTATCCGCGCCATGAATCGGTGAAAATGTAGCCGCGTTTTTCTGCCTTCAGGTAAGCATTGATAAAATAAGTCCATCAAAAAAGTCTTACCGCGGCCCACATCACCCCATAGATACAATCCTTTTACGGGCTTATTACTTGGTGACGTTGAGGTAAGCTGATGAAAGAGTTTATCTAGTGCCGCTATGGCTTCTTGCTGCGCCACATCAACTAGTAGATTGCGGCCAAGTTGAGCGCGATACATTGATAACGGTGAAGTAAGACCTGCATTGGATTCACCAGGTAATGACATGGTTGAAACGGTTACCGAGAGTGGCACTGGTTGCTTGGCGTCACGCTTGTTCATCAAACAATAAACAAGCGTAATTTAAGTAACAACTCATCAATCCTAAATAAAAAGACTTATTCATTGCGCGTCTTGTTGCTCAAGCCTCAACTAGTTTGAAACGCTGCTATTTTGGCCAATATTCCTGCGCTATCCATGCCAAGTTCTGCGTACATTTCTTGCTGAGTCCCTTGCATAATAAATTCATCGGGCAAGCCGACTTGCAAAACCTTACATTGATGTTTTGTAGATATTAAGTATTCCGCTACGGCGCCACCTGCGCCGCCCATAATCGCACCATCTTCGAGGGTAACAAACAAATTATGATCTGCTGCTAATTCTTCAATAATGGCAGTATCGAGAGGTTTAACAAATCGCATATCAATCACGGTTGCGTTGATACTGGCTGCCGCTTCTTCAGCAAACGGCAATAAAACACCAAAGTTTAAGATAGCAATGTTGTGCCCTTTTTTAATGGTGCGGCTTTTACCAATCGCCATCTCGCTCATACTTGACTCTGGAACTTGGCCGCTTGCCGAACCTCGTGGATAACGTACCGATGCGGGTTTGTCGAGTTTATGCCCGGTATATAACATTTGACGGCATTCATTTTCATCCGCTGGCACCATGATAACCATATTAGGAATACAGCGTAAAAAGGGAATATCAAACGCACCTTGGTGAGTAGGGCCGTCAGCACCTACTAAACCAGCACGGTCGATCGCAAACAAAACCGGTAAATTTTGTAAGGCCACATCGTGGATCAACTGGTCGTATGCGCGCTGTAAAAACGTAGAGTAAATAGCGACCACTGCATGCAGACCTTCTTTAGCCAAGCCTGCTGCGAACGTTACTGCGTGCTGCTCGGCAATAGCAACGTCAAAATATTGCTCTGGGTATTTTTGTGAAAACTTCACCATACCAGAACCTTCACGCATAGCGGGAGTTACTGCCATTAACTTAGGGTCTTGCGCTGCCATGTCACACAACCAATCGCCAAAAATAGCCGAAAAAGTTGGATCACTTGGCGCGGCTTTGGGTAGGCCTGAGGCATTAGGATTAAACTTAGGAACAGCATGAAATTTAATCGGGTCGCGTTCAGCTAATTCGAAGCCTTTACCTTTTTTGGTCACCACATGCAGTATTTGCGGGCCTTTAATTGAACGCATATTACGTAGGGTATCAACTACGCCTTTTACATCGTGGCCATCAATGGGCCCGATGTAGTTAAAACCGAGTTCTTCAAAAATAGTGCCAGGGACTACCATGCCTTTGATATGCTCTTCAGCTCGACTTGCAAATTCTTTGATGGGCGGTACGCTACTGAGCAGCTTTTTACTGCCATCACGAATAGAGTTAAACAAGCTACCGGTTAACAATCGGGCTAAATGACTATTCAATGCGCCAACGTTTTCAGATATAGACATCTCGTTGTCATTTAAAACCACAACTAGGTCTTTATCGATATCTCCACCATGGTTTAGTGCTTCAAAAGCCATGCCCGCTGTCATCGCACCATCGCCGATAACGGCAACGATTTTTCGGCCTTTGTTTTCTTTTTCAGCGGCCACAGCCATACCAAGAGCGGCACTGATTGAGGTAGAAGAGTGTCCTACCGCAAAGGTATCGTATTCACTTTCTGGTGGCCAAGGAAAGGGATGTAATCCACCCTTTTGCCTGATAGTTGGCATGCGATCGCGACGTCCAGTCAGAATTTTGTGTGGATAAGCTTGATGACCCACATCCCATAATACACGGTCGAATGGAGTGTTGTAGACATAGTGCAGAGCAACTGTCAGCTCTACCGTGCCTAAACCGGATGCAAAATGTCCGCTACTTTGACTCACACTGGTTAGTAAGTATTGGCGAAGCTCTGCAGAAAGTTGCTGCAATTTTTCTTGTGGTAAAGCGCGCAGCTCATCGGGCGTGTTGGCTAGTGCCAAAATAGGGTAATTTGCAAGATCTAGAGTCATGTATGGCTAGTCAACTATCTGGTTATTATTTTTCATGCAGTTGGGTGCAGGTTTTGATTTTTATCAATACTTACGCTGAATGATGAAATCAGTAAACGATTCTAATATGTGGGTATTGTAGGGCAAAGCGCGTAAAGCTTGAAGTGCTTGTTGATGTAATTCATGCAGATAGTCCTGAGCATGCTGCAATCCAAGCAGTGCGGGATAAGTACTCTTATTTAACGCTAGGTCAGAACCTTGTGGTTTACCAAGGGTTTCTGAATCACTTACTACATCGAGTATGTCATCTTGCACTTGGAACGCTAAACCGATAATTGCTGCGTATTGGGTCAAGGTTTGGCTATCTTTGAGCGCTATACTGTCTGCTAAGCTTATCGCCATAGCTACACAAGCGTTGATCAATGCGCCGGTCTTTTTGCTGTGCAGATCTTCAAGTTCAGCTTGTTTGATTTGTTTGTTAGTTGCCGCTAAATCCATAGCCTGACCACCACACATTCCTAAATAACCCGCCGATTGGCTTAATATTTTAACTAAATCAATACGTTTATTTTCAAGGTGAGAACTTAACTCACACTCACATAAAATTTCAAAAGCGAGGGTTTGCAATGCATCACCGGCTAAAATCGCCGTCGCTTCATCAAATTTAATATGACAAGTTGGGTGTCCACGGCGCAGCTCATCGTCGTCCATCGCCGGCAGATCATCATGCACTAAAGAGTAGGCATGAATCGCTTCTATCGCTGCAGCAGGCCCAATTAAGTCTTGTTTGGCAATACCTAACATTTCACCCGTAGCAAAAACCAAAAAGGGCCGCATACGCTTACCACCTATCAGTAGGGTGTAAGCCATGGCGTCTTTTAAATGTTTAGCGTGCTCGGGTAAGGCGTCAATCTTATCGACTAAATATTGATCAACTGTTTCACGCACATAGTGCTGGTAGTCAGTTAAGATCATTCGTTTTCTGTTTGGCGGTTTGAAAAATCAACTAAGGTGTCTTGATTATTTTGGCTCATTAAGATTTGCACTTTTTGTTCAGCATCTTTTAATTTTTGCTGACTCATTCTGGCAAGTTGAATGCCACGCTCAAAGTTTTGTAGCGCATCTTCAAGAGGCAAATCACCTTGTTCCATTTTGCTCACAATGGATTCAAGTTCTTGCATAGATTGTTCAAAGCTTAGAATTTCGGTTTTTTTGCGGGTGCTCATAATGTCTTCAATTTAGTTGGCCTTAATGCCAAGTTGAGCGCACCATACCTGAGCGTAAAAAAACCGTCAAACACTTTTACCTTTGGTAAAAATCATTAAATTCTGCGATTTAAAGTAACTTTGACAGATTGCTGAAATTGCAGCTATAGAATATTCAACTTGAGTCGATAAAATATTGAAATATGTCGGTAATTTTATCAGATTAAAATGTGACTAATGTTTCAACAAGTCATTGCAAATTAGGCTTTTAATGCGGCACACTGCCTGTAGTTGGCGTTATGAATTTAGGTATATCAGTTAAAGATTGGGAGTAGATAGTGGATTTAGCAACTCTAATCGGCATGCTAGGCTCGATAGGCTTTGTTGTCATGGCAATGGTCCAAGGTGGTGACATTGCCATGTTTATTAACGTGCCTTCGATACTCATTGTATTTTGTGGCAGTCTGTTTGTGGTTTTATCTCAGTATACCCTCGGCCAGTTTTTTGGTGCGGGCAAAATTGCGGGTAAAGCCTTTATGTTTAAAATTGATACGCCTGAATCACAAATAGAAAAAATTGTTGAAATGGCCGATGCCGCTCGTAAAGGGGGATTTTTGGCTTTAGAAGAAGCAGAAATTGCAAATCCTTTTATGCAAAAAGGCGTTGATATGCTGGTGGATGGTCATGATGTAGATGTGGTAAGAGCCACCTTATCCAAAGACATCAGCATGACCTCTGAGCGTCATGAATTTGGTAAAACTATCTTTAAAGGTTTAGGTGATGTTGCCCCTGCAATGGGCATGATAGGCACTTTAGTAGGTTTAGTGGCCATGTTGTCTAACATGGATGACCCAAAATCAATTGGTCCTGCGATGGCAGTCGCATTGCTGACCACGCTATATGGTGCAATGCTGGCAAACTTAATTTGCTTGCCTATTTCCGTTAAATTGGGTAACCGCGCTGATGAAGAAAAATTAAATCAAAGCTTAGTGTTAGACGGTATTATTGGTATTGCAGATGGGCAAAACCCTCGTGTCATCGAAGGTATTTTGAAAAGCTATTTGGCGGCTAGCAAACGCGGTAAAGCCGCGGACGCAGAGTAAGCTATGTCAGACGAAGAAGAATGCCCTAAATGCCCCCCTGAAGGGCTTCCTGCATGGATGGGGACCTTTGCTGACTTAATGTCGCTGTTAATGTGTTTCTTTGTACTGCTATTGTCGTTTTCTGAGATGGACGTACTGAAATTTAAGCAAATTGCCGGCTCCATGAAATTCGCCTTCGGGGTACAAAACAAAATTGAAGTAAAAGACATTCCCAAAGGAACCAGCGTTATCGCCATGGAATTTCGTCCAGGGCGGCCAGAGCCCACCCCAATTGATACTATTCAGCAGCAAACGATTGAAATGACCCAGCAAATGCTAGAGTTTCAAGCAGGTAATGAAGACTCCGCCGGGGGCAGGCAAAAGCAGCGTGGCGAGCAACGAGGCGGCGCAGCTCAGCAAACGGCGTCAGAAGAGAGCGCCGCTGCGAGTCCGCAAAGTGCCCAAAGCCAAGATAGCAGCCAAGATCAGATCAATGAGCGCTTGAAAAAAGTAAGCATGCAGTTGGAAAAGGAAATCATGGACGGGGCGATCGAAGTTGAAGCTCTCGGTCAACAAATCACGATCCGTATTCGAGAAAATGGCTCGTTTTCGGCTGGCTCAGCGTTTTTACAGCCGCAATTTAGGCCAATTTTACGCAAAGTCGGCACCATCTTAGCTGACATGCCCGGTGACGTTGAAATTTCTGGTCACAGTGATAGTCAACAAATCTCCAATGAACTTTATCGCTCTAATTGGGATTTATCTTCCCAGCGCGCAGTTGCAGTTGCTGAAGAGTTGCGCAGAGCTCCTAACTTCGACGAGAGTCGCATGTCTGTTGTGGGTAAAGCAGATACTGCGCCCTTAGTTGAGGCAGAAGATCAGCAAGCACGAAGTCGAAATAGAAGGGTGGAGATTTCGATCAATCAAGGGAAACCAAAGATATCAGATCCTATATCCGTGTTGCCTTAAACCGATAACAATAAAAAAGGGACCGTATGGTCCCTGTTTAATTGACTGATTTACAGCCCCTTATCGGCGCCGTCTTGTCAAAAAATATGGATATTTCAGCCACAGTGACTCCAAATTTACTCATGTAGGAGCGGTTCATTACTCGATTGTCATCTAACTTGTACATCCAGTCGTCTACTGCAAGATCGTACTCAGTCCCATCTACAGGCACCCGTAAGGTGTATTTCCAATTAAACGCCGTGCCATTCTCACTACCTGAGGCTTGACCTACCACGTCACCCGCAGTGCCTGTAACCTTGCCATCGTCAGCTTGGCTGAGTTCCCACACTCGGATTTGTTCTTCGCCATCGTTGTAGTAGAAGGTCTCGTGTAATTGGCCTTTGTTGCCTTCCCATGTGCCAACGATATCGACGCAAAAACGGCGGCTCAATTTTTTTGAATAATCTTCAACAATACCCCACGCAGTAACGTTGCCATCAAAATACCTGCTTAGTTCAAAAGCAGGGCCTGTATTGTTATAGTCTTCAAGTGAGCTGCTGCAACTCGTTAACACCAATAAGCTGGCACTAGCAAGACCAAACTTCATGTTCATTTATTTTCTCCTATGAGTTGCCTTTGTAAGTCGGGATAGCTGGATTTCTCGTCCAGCCAAATACGTAGGAAATTGAAACCAAAGTCCGTATCTTCAATGTCACCTATGATGTCGTTATTAAAATAAAAGCGGCTGCGATGCTGTTGGTCGACCAATAACAACAACTCATCTCCCTTTTTGATATCTGGCCAAATAGCAGTGAGCTGCTCAAGCCAAGGGGCGGTTTGCGTTGCGCTGATGCCGAGCTTTTGCCACTCTTCGTCGGTGCGTTCGATTAAATCTTTAGACTTGATGTTCCGAAGGTAATGGATTTTCAAAGCCTGAGGGAAAATTTTAGCCTCAAAAGTGCCACTGGGCGTATACAACTCTGAGCGGTACACGTCCCAAAAAAGCACTTCGAGTTTTGCTTTGCCCACCATTTTAAAATCAGCAATGGGGTTGGCGAAACTGATGCTACTACACAGCAGGAACACCGCTATAAACACAGATGTTAAGGTGGAGCGCGCTATGTTGGTCCTGGGCATAATCGGCTTCATTATCTGGCTAATGGGGCACTAAATGCTGGTTTACTGACCACCAATTGTACCGTACTGATGGTCCGCTCTAAAAAACCACCTTCACAATAACTGAAATAGTAGCGCCACATCTTCATAAAGCGCTCGTCGTACCCATCATTGGCTAAAACGTCTCTATTTTCCAATAAACGATGATGCCAGTCTTGGAGGGTTTTGGCGTAATCCAAACCGATGTCGTGCAAATCGCGGATCATCAGATCGGTGTATCGCTTTAAATGTTGGTTAATCAATAATTGGGAGGGTAGATAACCACCTGGAAAAATGTGCTTTTGGATGAAGTCGACATTTTTGCTGTAGCTTTCAAGGCGCTGGTCATTAATGGTGATTGCCTGTAATAACATGACCCCTTGTTTCTTTAATAAACTTGAGCACTTTTTGAAGAAGGTGGGCAAAAACTCTTTGCCTACCGCTTCAATCATTTCAATAGAAACCAGTTTGTCGTATTGACCTTCTAACAATCGATAATCTTGCTTTAATAAGGTAACTTTTTCCTGCAAACCTTCTTTTATAATCCATTCGTTTGCATAAGCATGCTGTTCTTCTGAAATCGTTGTTGTTGTCACGTTGCAGCCGTAGTGTTTCGCTGCAAATACTGCAAGGCCGCCCCACCCAGTGCCAATCTCGAGTAGATGGTCATTTTCAGTTAGCTGTAACTTATCGCAAATTACCTTTAATTTATTATGCTGCGCTTGTTCTAACGAGGCATCTGCTTGAGGGTAAATAGCAGATGAATACATCATGCTATTGTCTAAAAATCGAGTGTAGAGTTTATTCCCTAAATCGTAATGGGCCGCAATATTTTTCTTGGCGCCGCTGTGGCTGTTCTTATTTGCAATATGTTTTATTTTTCGCAGCGGTAACGCCAACCATTCCATTTTTGCTTCCCACGCATCAAGCATGTCAAGGTTGCGGGCAAATATACGAATAACATTGGTAAGATTTGGCGTTGTCCATAATCCTTCAGTATACGTTTCTCCCGAAGCGACACTGCCGCCAAAAAGCAATCTTTTATAGGTCGATAAGTCGTTAATATCAATTTCGGCATGCAAATCACTGTTACGCTCACCAAAGGTGTCGATCAGCACGCCTTTTTCTTTAATCACCAGTTGCCCTTGTGGCAAACTCGCAAAGATTTTGAGCATAATGCTTCGGCACACCTTATCTGACCAAGTCTGGGTTCTTGGTGCGTTGAGGGTTTGTTCTCCATTTACCATAACTACTGTTTACCTTGTGCTGGATGAGAATAAATAGGCATGCCCTTAATAAAAAGCTTGAGCGCTTGCCAGTAAATTCCTACTACTGTTTTTAACGTCATAAAGGGAATATTGATTACTACGCGTTTAAGGTTGTGAGAGTTCAATTCTTTACGGGATAAATTAATATTGGCCACAAAGTGTTTTGTTTCTCGATGACAAGCAAGGCTTAATTTTAGATATTCAGCAGGTTGCTCAATTTTCCATTTGTATTGCATATCAATAGGGTTGAAGGGCGATACATGAAAAACTTTTTGACTGTCTTTTTGCTCTGATAAATCAACTAAATAACAATGTCTCTCGTTCCATGGCGTATTGCTAACTTCTGCCAGAAGATGACTGTAATAACCACTTTGGTCTTGTAAGTAGTAGAAATTAACTGGACTGAAATACAAACCGAAAGTTCGCATTGGGCTCAGTAAATATACCTTTCCTGCGAGCGGTTTACCTGCTAGCTCTGACATTTTCTCGATCACACAGTCTTGTAGCAAGCGTTCTGGGTCACCTAGAAAGTCACTGCGCCTGAATTGGATAGGAGCAAACTTTTTTGTTGAAAACCAGCTGAGTGCCGACACGGTTTCTTCGAGTTTAGTGAGATCTAACCAAAACAAATTAATCCGATAACTAAACCGATGCTGTTTGGGAATAAACCGCGCATGCATGACTTGACCGCTGTATATTGCATCATGCATTACAGCGACACGCCAAATTCAGCACAGACATCTAAGGCACTACGAACCCCATCTTCGTGAAATCCATTGTACCAATACGCCCCACAAAAATGTAAACCGTGTTGGCCTGAAATATGTTTATGCCGAGCTTGAGCAGAAATAGCTTTTTGATCAAATTGCGGATGAGCATAGGAATACTGGCCCAGTATTTTGTTCGGATCGATTGCCGCTGTATTATTCAGGGTGACGCAAAAAGTCGTGCTTGATTCTAATCTTTGCAAAATGTTCATGTTGTAACTTAATACGGCGGGCGCACTTTGCTCGTCTTTGTCGCCGGTGAGTGAATAGTTCCAGCTAGCCCACGCTAACTTTCGTGTGGGCAGCACACTAGTATCGGTGTGCAAAACCACATCGTTTTTGGCATATCGGATACTGCCGAGTATGTCTTGTTGTAATTCACTGGGCTCAGCTAGTAAGCGCAGAGCTTGGTCACTGTGGCAGGCAAAAATAACCTCGTCAAAATAGTGCTCGACTTGATTCACAGTAACGGTGTAGCCGCTATCGTTAGTTGCGACAGATGTAACGGCGCTATTGAGGAAAATTTTGTCTTCAAAACCTTGAGTCAGTGGCGCAATGTAGCTTCTTGAACCGCCTACAATGCTGTACCACTGTGGCCGATCAGTTATATTCAATAAACCATGGTTATTGAAAAATTTGAGGAAAAACTGAAAAGGAAAGGCTTTGATGTCTTCTAGACTGGTAGACCAAATAGCGGCGCACATGGGCAAGATGTAGTTGTAGGCAAAGTCTTCACTGAGTTTGTGCTGCTGAATAAATTCAAACAGGGTCATATCACCATAATCAGTCGCTTGCGCCGCATTACGTTTACATAATTTGTTAAATTTTAGGATGTCTCGGACAATACGCCAAAACTTGGGTCGTAATACGTTTCGACGTTGAGCAAATAAACTATTGAGTGTGTTGCCGTTATATTCCAAGTTTTGGGCGCTGTTTTTTACACTAAAACTCATCTCTGTTGGTTGAGATTTTACCCCTAACTTATCCATTAACTTGATGAAATTAGGATAGGTCCAATCATTGAATACGATAAAACCTGTATCAATCGCATAGTGCTGGCCATTGATCTCAACGTCTTTGGTTGCAGTGTGGCCACCAATGTAGTCATTGGATTCAAATACGCTGATGTCGTGTTCTTGATGCAATAGGTGGGCACAGGTTAAACCTGAAATACCAGAGCCGATAATTGCAATTTTTTTGTCCATCTATTGATTTCCTTAATTATTGTTCTTGTTCTTTCATCTTTTTACACAAAGCCACTTGCCAACTATTTGGCAGCACATGCAAAAAGCGTAGTATCAAACTAAAAAACCATGGAAAATAAATACTACGTTTACGTTTTTCTATGCCTTTTAACATGCTTATTGCCGCTTGCTCAGCGCTAATTTTCATCGGCATGTCGAAGTCATTTTTTTCCGTCAGAGGTGTTTCAACAAAGCCAGGAGACACACTTTGCACAAGCACCTGACGGTTAGCTAAATCGACTTCGAGACTTTTTATAAAATAATGCAGGGCTGCTTTACTGGCGCCATAAGCTTGGCTTCGAGTAAAAGGTAATAATCTTGCTGTGCTGTCGACGATTACAATTTGATTGCCTGATTTCAGCTTAGGCAATATGGCTTCTACGCAATGAACGATACCAAAGAAATTAGCAGCAAAAACCCGATGAAATAACGCCGATTCAAATCTCTTCACATCCACATACTCACACACACCGGCGTTGAATACATAAATATCAGCCTTGATACTGGCTAATGCATCCTTACTTTCTTGCAGGTCACTAACGTCGAAGGCAAGGGACTCAATATTTTTATGGGCTGCAAGCTCATCTAATTTGGCTTTGTTGCGTCCACAGGCAATAACGTGGTAGCCAGTGTCGGCAGCCTGTATTGCCAAGGTTTGCCCGATGCCCGATGTTGCTCCCGTTATTAACATTGTTTTCATAAAAATTGCTAGCCGCTTTTAAAGTTCAATTAAGTAAACTGCTTTGTCGCAGCTGTTGTTGATAAATACCTTATACACTTTAATTGAGATCATATTTACAAAAGAGTTTAATTATTAATAGCGATCCATTCTCATTGAGGTGGCGTAACAGATATCATCAATAAATGAGTAAGCTTTGTACATATATGAAACCCATAATCCCTTTTTTTCCACTATCAGCGCATGTACTGCCAGGCGGGCGTCTTCAGTTGCGTATTTTCGAACCGCGATATGTTCGGATGGTGAAAGAAGCGTGTGCTAATGACACCGGTATTGGTATATGTATGTTTAATGCCAAAGGTGCTAAGGAGACTAACGAACACATTTTTCCAATAGGGACATATGCAAAAGTCGTTGACTTTGATTTATTACCTGATGGCATGTTAGGCATCACCGTCGAGGGTAAGCAATGTTTTCAGATTTTATCAGTTGAAACCGAAGCAGACGGCCTTCGGGTGGGGCAAATTGAATGGTTAACAGAATGGACGTTGCCGGAAGATCAACAACTGTTAAGCCCAATCAACGAGCGCCTAGTAGAGATTTTTGAAAAATATCATGAGTTAAAAAATTTATATGAAACCCCTCATTTCGACGATCCTATTTGGGTCATTTACCGCTGGTTAGAGTTGATCCCTGTCAACGCTGAACAAAAGCAACAATTGTTAAAAGATAAAGATTGTATGAAAGCCCTCTCTTTTCTGACACAATTGGTGGAGTGATCCTTTTTTAGTTAACCCCAGTATAAGAGTTAAACATCAACTTTTTGGGTAACTTATGTTAGTCGGAATACCTTTGGAATCTAGGTCCTCTCATTCTGTTAAACCGATAGAATGCGCCGATGAAATGGCTGCATTTTTAAGTGCTGTTGCAGAAAAACGTTGTGAACGCTCGTTTGCCAACGTCTTTAATTATTTTGCTCCTAGGCTGCTGTCGTATTCGTTAAAGCAGATGGGTAACGAAGCCCTCGCAATGGAGTTGGTGCAGGACACAATGGCAAATGTGTGGCAAAAAGCGCATTTGTTTGACGCATCCAAGGGTTCTGCGTCTACGTGGATCTTTACAATAGCTCGAAATATTCGCTTTGATTTACTTCGTAAGTTAAGAAACCGTAAGGAAGATATTTGTGCCGACGACTTGTGGCCAATATTGTGCGAACAGACCGCCGACGTTAATGAAGTGTCTCATGATCACCAAGTAACGATGGACGAGATAGGCATATTGTTTGAATCGCTCCCAGATAAGCAGAAGGCGGTCATTGAAGCGATTTACATAGAAGGCAAGTCGCAACAAGAAGTGGCTGACGAGATGAACATTCCCTTGGGAACGGTGAAATCAAGAACCCGTTTAGCCTTACAAAGATTGAAAGAGATGATTGATACTAATGATTAAGCACCATCCAACCTCGCAACAGTTAAATGCTTTTGTCTCTGGTGTGTGTGAGCCAACTCTAGCGCTAATGATCTCAGCTCATACGGATCTATGTGCAGAGTGCCAAGCTAAGTGTTTGAAATTACAACATGTAGAAACCATTGATGCATTTAGTTCGCCGGTGGCCAGAACACCCGAGCTTGACAAAATGTTTTCTCGCATCACCCAGTTGCCTCAGCAACAAAAAACGCTAATCGCAGACTCACCTTTCGAAGGATCTGGCTTGAGTCATTTCGACATCGAGCTTGAAGGTAAGCGTTTTGTATTGCCCAGGACCTTGAAACGATATGCTAAGCACACAGGTAATTGGTCTCGTTTAGTAGGCAAGTTATGGCAAGCTCCAGTTGATTTAGGGTGTATGGGCAAGGCCAACTTTATATACATGGAGAAGGGAGGCAAGGTTCCAGAGCACACTCATAAAGGTTCAGAGATGACGCTAGTGATCGATGGGCAGTATGGAGATGGCGTTGCAAATTACGATTGCGGCGATTTTACTTTGCTTGATGGTACCCATAATCATTTGCCTCATTCTGAAGCAGACGAAGGTTGTTTAGTGTTTACCATCGTCGATAAGCCGCTGTATTTCACTTCGGGTATAGCCAGACTGTTGAACCCATTCAGCCATTTATTTTTTTAGTA
The DNA here is from genome assembly GCF_030730205.1 of Paraglaciecola sp. GTDB lineage: Bacteria > Pseudomonadota > Gammaproteobacteria > Enterobacterales > Alteromonadaceae > Paraglaciecola. Next base: position 8,639 of record NZ_JANQVQ010000288.1, on the reverse strand, counting down.
AATGATCAAACAAAAAAAACGCGCTTCTGATTAGCGCGTTTTTTTATGTCTCAATTAATTCAGACAATCAGCTGATAAAACTGCTATTGGGGTAATTTAGCTTCAAGGTTTTCATCGCATTCACTTTCAGCTCTTCTAATTTTAATTGGTCGTAACATTCAACCATGATTTCTAATGCTTCTTGTACGTGCGAGGTATCAGAATAATACTCAAGTACGTAACGACCTCTATTAGCGGCGGCCACAAAAGCCTCACGGCGCATATAAAAACGCGCGATGGCAATTTCATACTTTGCTAAGCGGTTTTTAATGTGCAACATTCTTTTTTGCGCATCAGCCGCATATTTACTTTCAGGGTATTTTTCAATCAAGCGTCTGAAATCTTCAAAGGCCTCTCTTGATTTACTTGGATCTCTGTCAGAGCGGTCAATTCCAACAAGCTCTTGAAACAAGTTTTTATCCGCCTCCATGTTAGTTAATCCGCGCATATAAATTGCGTAATCAACATCTGAATGATTGGGATTTAAGCGGGTGAAACGATCAATAGTGGCAATGGCCTCTTGGGTCTTGCCCGATTTGTAATAGCTATAAATCAAATCAAGTTGTACTTGGTGTGAAAACGGGCCAAAAGGGTATTTAGAATCAAGTGCACTCAGTGTTGCAGTCGCAGCATTAAAATTGCCTAATTTCATTTTTTCTTTGGCATCTTGATACAGAGCTTGTTCGCCGCGATTGCCAATAACGATATCTTGATCATCAGGAGATGAAGAACAACCTGCCATTAAAGCAAGCATGCCTCCCAGTATTAATGTATTTATTCGTGAACTATTGGTCATATTGTCTCTAATTACTCTTATTTATATAGGTGATACTTGATATGCCATTCATTGAGTATCAAAAATCCGTTAGAATAGACGTTTATCGATCATTGTTGCGCATTCTACCCCAGCACTTTGGGCTATGCACATATAAATCGTCATGTAACCTTATTGGATCCTAATTGTATGTCTACCCACAGTGAAAAAATTCATTTGCAAGCAAGTGTACCGCAAGATTTATTCGGCAAACGCTTAGATCAAGCTTTAGCCGAAATGTTCCCTGATTATTCACGTTCTCGCTTAAAAGAATGGATTTTAAGTGATTGCGTTAAAGTAAACGAGCAAATAGCCAATACGCCACGTGAAAAATTAGTGGGAGAAGAGCTCGTTGAGATCAATGCAGTAATAGAAGTTCAAGTTCGTCATGAAGGACAAAATATCAAACTTGATATCGTCTATGAAGACGATGATATTCTGGTGATTAACAAACCGGCTAATTTAGTTGTTCATCCGGGCGCGGGGAATTCTAGCGGCACAATTTTAAATGCCTTGTTAAACCACGCACCTCAAATCGCTAATGTGCCACGAGCAGGTATTGTGCATCGATTAGACAAAGACACCACGGGGTTAATGGTGGTAGCTAAAAATATCATAGCGCAAACTCATTTAGTTGAGCAGCTTCAAGCCAGAGAAGTCAGTCGCGAATACGAAGCCATTGTGTATGGCACTATGGTTGCTGGTGGAACGGTTGATGCCCCTATTGGCAGACACCCGACAAAACGAGTGAACATGGCCGTGGTTGAATCTGGTAAACCAGCGGTGACTCACTATCGAGTGAAAGAGAAGTTCCGTGCTCACACCTATGTCAGATTAAAATTAGAATCGGGTCGTACCCATCAAATTCGCGTACACATGTCGCATATTCGTTATCCATTAGTGGGTGATATTAGCTATGGTGGCAGACCACGTCCGCCAAAATCAGCTAGTCCAGAATTTATCGAAACACTGAGAGCTTTTCGTCGTCAAGCCCTACATGCTGTCCAATTAGAGTTAGTGCATCCTGTGACGGGTGATTGGATGAGCTGGCAGGCGCCTTTACCAGATGATTTTGTGCATTTGCTATCAGTCATTCGTGAAGACAAAACCATTAACGGCAGTGGAGATGTATAAGCTTGGCCTTGCCAAATTTTATTAAACCTGATTGGAAGGTACCACCTCATATTGTGGCCTACACCAGTTGCCGTGGAGGAGGGGAATCATCCCCTCCTTTCGACTCGTTAAATGTGGCGCAGCACGTTGGCGATGACCCACAAGTAGTTGAAAAAAATCGCAGCAAACTACCTAATTTTCAGCACTATCATTGGCTCAACCAAATACACAGCGATATCTGTCTTGAATTACCCCATGAACATTCCGCCAGTGCAGATGCTAAGTTACCTGGCGCTGACGCGTGTTTTACGTCACACAAAAATCAGGTTTGTGCCGTTATGACAGCTGATTGTTTACCGCTGTTGTTGTGCAATGCCCAAGGTACAAAAGTTGCCGCTGTGCATGCTGGCTGGCGGGGATTAGCTAATAATATCATTGAAAAAACCATCGACAAATTAGCCTGTGATACCTCGTCTATGTTTGCTTGGCTCGGCCCTGCTATTAGTCAACAATATTTTGAAGTGGGCGCAGATGTGAAACACAGCTTTGCTGATTTTCCAGAAGCATTCATGCCCTCGTCAAATTATTCAGCTAACCAAGCTAAGTACTTAGCAGATTTGTATGCCATTGCCCGAGCAAAGTTAGTCGCGATGGGGTTACACAATATCAGTGGTGGAGAGTATTGTACGTATAAGCATGCTGATTTGTTTTTCTCTCATCGCCGTGCGACTCACCAAGGCTTAAGCACTACAGGCAGAATAGTGACTTCCATCTACATATCCTAAACATGAATGCCTAGCGAGCGGTGTGCTCGCATAACGTTCCTTGTTTGATTAAGATCAAACTCCCTTGTTATTTTGTGTTTCTCACCCTTCTATCTTGTATAACCTTACTTGAAATGTGGTCATTTTATACCCATAACTAGAACAACTTAGTTTTAATGGTCATTCGACCAGGGTTTACCCGCATTTGGAGTCCTAATATGCAATTAGACCGTTTTACCAGTAAATTACAAATGGCCCTTTCTGAGGCACAATCTTTAGCTTTAGGCCGAGATCATCAGTATATCGAACCGGTGCATCTACTGAGCGCGTTGTTAAATCAGCAGGGCGGTTCGGTTCGTTCTTTGTTTGACCAAGCTCAGCTAAATGTAAATGGCTTACGTTCTGCCTTAGCTGAAGCTTTAGACAAGGTGCCCCGTGTTGATGGCGTGGGCGGCGATGTACAATTAAGCAAAGACACCGTGGTACTGCTTAATTTAAGTGACAAAATTGCGCAAAAGCGCAAAGACCAGTACATCACCTCAGAAATTTTTGTGCTTGCCGCTTTGCAAGATAAAGGACGTTTAGGCGACATACTCAAACAATTTGGCGCTGACCAAGACAAAATCGAAAAAGCCATTGAAAAAATGCGTGGCGGTCAAAAAGTGACCGATCAAAACGCCGAAGATGTCCGTCAAGCGCTGGATAAATTCACCACAGACTTAACCGAACGCGCTGAGCAGGGCAAACTCGACCCAGTCATCGGCCGCGATGATGAAATACGTCGCACTATCCAGGTATTGCAACGCCGGACAAAAAATAACCCGGTCTTAATTGGCGAACCTGGTGTGGGTAAAACAGCCATTGCCGAAGGCTTAGCCCAGCGTATTATCAATGGTGAAGTACCTGAAGGACTTAAGAATAAACGAGTGTTGTCTTTAGATATGGGCTCTTTAATCGCGGGCGCGAAATTTCGCGGGGAATTTGAAGAACGACTCAAAGCAGTGCTTAATGAATTGGCTAAAGAAGAGGGTCGAGTCATCCTGTTTATCGACGAATTGCACACCATGGTGGGTGCTGGCAAAGGTGAAGGTGCCATGGATGCAGGCAATATGCTCAAGCCCGCGTTAGCAAGGGGCGAACTGCATTGTGTAGGTGCCACAACGCTAAATGAATACCGCCAATATATTGAAAAAGATGCGGCCTTAGAGCGCCGATTCCAAAAAGTATTGGTCGAACAGCCCAGTGTAGAAGACACCATCGCAATATTACGTGGTTTAAAAGAGCGTTATGAGCTTCACCATTCGGTAGAAATTACTGATCCTGCTATTGTTGCCGCAGCGTCCTTATCACACCGCTACATCAGTGATCGTCAGTTACCGGATAAAGCCATCGATTTAATCGATGAAGCCGCTTCGAGTATTCGCTTGCAGATGGACTCTAAACCGGAAGAAATGGATAAGTTAGAAAGACGTATTATCCAGCTCAAACTAGAAGAACAAGCGCTGTCTAAAGAAAAAGACGAGGCCAGTCATAAACGACTAGAGCTCATTGAAATTGAACGTGAGCAAGCAGAGCATAAATTTTCAGATCTAGAAACCGTTTGGTTATCTGAAAAACAAGCCATGCAAGGCACACAAAACATTCGTTCCGAATTAGAGCAAGCAAAACTGGACTTAGAGATTGCCCGTCGAGCCTCTGACCTTAGTCGCATGTCTGAACTACAATATGGCCGAATTCCTGAACTTGAAAGCAAATTAGAACTCGCCAGCGAAACCGAAAACGTTGAGACCACTTTATTAAAAAATAAAGTGACTGAAAACGAAATTGCCGATGTGTTATCCCGATGGACCGGCATTCCCGTATCCAAAATGCTAGAAGGCGAAAAAGAAAAACTGCTGTCTATGGAGAGCGCGCTACACAAACGAGTAGTAGGTCAAGCCGAGGCTGTAAACGCGGTGTCCAATGCCATCAGACGTTCTCGCGCTGGCCTCTCTGATCCTAATCGTCCCATTGGTTCTTTTTTGTTTTTAGGGCCAACAGGAGTGGGTAAAACAGAATTATGTAAAACCTTAGCTGGCTTTTTGTTTGATACCGAAGATGCCATGATACGCATCGATATGTCAGAGTTTATGGAAAAACACTCTGTCGCTCGTATGGTAGGTGCCCCTCCTGGCTACGTAGGTTACGAAGAAGGCGGCTATTTAACCGAAGCGGTACGCCGTAAACCCTATTCAGTGATTTTGCTTGATGAGGTAGAAAAAGCCCATCCCGATGTATTTAATATACTGTTGCAAGTGCTTGATGATGGTCGTTTAACCGATGGACAAGGCCGTACGGTTGATTTTAAAAATACCGTGATCATCATGACCTCGAATCTGGGCTCTGATATTATTCAAGAATCTAATCGCACCAATAACTACGAGCAAATGAAAGCCTTAGTGATGGGCGAAGTAGGGCAGCACTTTAGACCCGAATTTTTAAATCGAATCGATGATGCCGTGGTGTTCCATCCACTCGGGCGTGAACAAATTAAATCCATTGCTAAAATTCAATTGTTGTCACTACGTGAACGACTTGCGGTTAAAGGATTTAAGTTGGAACTCAGTCATGCGGCTCTTGATAAACTCGCAGAGGCCGGTTTTGATCCAGTATTTGGAGCCAGACCCTTAAAACGTGCCATCCAAACTGAAATTGAAAACCCCTTAGCGCAAATGCTATTAGGCGGCACCCTAGGTGTTGATGGTGTGGTTAAAATTGATGTAAAAGACCAGCAATTCACGATTATTTAGTGAGTAATGTGTCCCATTTAGCATGGCTAAACGGGACACATTTAAAGCGGGTTTATTAACTGCACTATTTGATACTATCGAGTAAAGCCTGTGCTTTAGGGCGATTGTAAAAGGGGCGTTGAACATTAACAGCCATAGTCAGTTCATTTTTAGCTTCTTCCAGTCGCCCTAATTTAATTAGGGTATAACCGATGTGGTATCTAATTTCAGGACTGTTTGCATCACGGGCGTAGGCTTTGCGCAATAAGCCTAATCCTTCTTCGTACCAGCCTTGCAGGCTTAATACCCATCCGTAAGTATCGAGGATTTTGGCGTTGTTTTCATTTAATGCAAAGGCCTGTTCAATGTAGTTTGCGCTTTGCTGCAGGTCATCTTCTAGGCTCATGATGGCGAGCTTATTGTATATTTCTGCCTTGTTAATTTGTACTTCTGCTTCCAGAAGTGCTTTATATAAAGCTGAGGCTTGGGCAAAGTCTTGCTGTATGTAATAAAACTGCGCCAGTAAATTTTTTGCCAAGATGTTTTTCGGGTTGATCTCAAGCAATTTTCTCGCTTGTTTCACAAAGTCTGTTTCTTGGCTTCCACGAATACTCATGTCATACAAGATAATTAAGGCTTGATGAAAATTAGGATCAAGCTCTAACGCTGTTTTTAAATATTTAACAGCATTTGATTCGCTTTTAAGCGCATTAGCATACAGTGCTTTAATCAGCCAAAAGTTAGCATTTTTTTGATTAGCTGATTCAATACGGCTAATAATGGCTGCGGCTTCATCAAGCTGAGAAGACTCGATCAATAGCTTCACTTTATCTAGAGTGATGTAGGTATTGTTGGGCGCTAATGTTTCAGCGCTAGTGAGTGAGCGAATTGCGCCAGTGTAATCCTTAATGGCTCTTTGTAATTGGCTAGTGAGTATCAATGACTCAATAGGTAAATCACTAAACAGACTGACCCGTTTTAATATTTCATCAAGCTCAGTGAAGCGTTTTAAAGGCAGTAAAATTTGTGCTTTTTGCAGTTGATATTCAGCGTTATCAAAGTTTTCTGCTAACAAGCGGTCAACATGATACAACGCACTTTCATAGTTACCCATACGCATATAAATAGTAGCCAACTGACTTTTTGCGTACTGATCGCGAGGGTTTAATACAATTATGTCGCTATACAGCGCAATGGCGTTATCTAACTGACCATCAGCCACTAAATTATGGGCTTTTAACGTTAGAACTTGCAGGTGAGTAGGTGATACCGCAAGTAAGCTTTCAATTAAGTTATTTGATTTAGCCAACTCGCCCTTGCGGCTATAAATAGACGCTAAGTTAAATTTTGCAGGAAACAAATTAGGCTCAAGACTCAAGGTTTTTTCAATTAAGACGATGGCCTCATCAAGCTTGTTTAAGCGAATAAGAATTCCCGCTTTCAAATTAAGAAAGTTAGCATCATCTGGATACAACTTGATTAAGGCATTGGCACCGTCGAGGGCTTTTTCTTTTTTATTCCCTTGTAGGTTCAGCATACTGTAGGTGAACAAATACGTTGGATTTTTGATGTTCTGTGCTAAACCCTTGTCTAAGATAGCCAACGCTTCTTCTTGTTTACCCCGCACCATCATCAGTTTAATTTTAAATAATTGCAGGCGAGAGTCATTAGGGTAAAGCGGTTCAAGCTCATCTAATAAACTTTGTGCTTTAAAGGCACGGTTAGAGTTAATAAATAACTCGCCGAGTAAAAGTGCTGAGTCTAAGTTTTCAAGTAACTTACTTTGATACTTTTCTAACAATAATAAGGCCTGTTTGTTTTGCTGCGTTGCCATGTAAGTGCGACTGAGCAAAATAACGGCTTGCATGTCATTCGGGTTCTTAGTTAGGTATTTTGCAAAATCTTTAGACGCTTGTTCGGTATTTCCATTAAAAAAGGCGGTTAATCCGCTAATGTAAAGTAGCTCTGGTTGCGCAGCGATAACATCAGGCCCAAGGCTTGATAGTATGTTATTCAACCTGTCTAAACGCTCATTATTTACCGGTTTGCTTTTGTCTTTACTGTCTAACCAGCTACTTAACAATATTGCCAGTGGATCATCAGGGGTTTTTTCGATAATTTCATTTACGAAGGTTCGAGCCCCATCAAAGTCATTACTTTCTAAATATAAATCGGCCAAACTACGCAAGGTCAGTGGATCATTGCTGTTTAATTTGAGCGCTTGTTGTAATTCATCTATCGCTTGGTCGATGTTACCCATCGCGCGCGATAATTGGCCTTTTTGTCGCCAGGTTGTGGCTTCAGTGCGTGAAATAGCCATGGACTGGTTAATAAACCCTTCGGCAGCCTTATAGTTTTTTTGAAACAAGGCAATCGCGGCTAAACCGTTTAACGACATGGTGCTGTTAGCATCTAACGCTAACGCTTCGTTGTAAGTTGTTGTTGCACAATCATATTGCTTTAACCTGACACAGGCAGTGGCTCGAATAAGTAACCACTTTACTTTTTGCTCTACAATAAGCTTATCGGTGTAATTGAGATCCAAAATCTCTTGGTATTTATTTTGAAAGAGCAGGGCATTACCTAAAGGCTCGGCAATAATATTGATATCTGCTCCTTGTTGTAAGGCCTCGTTAAATTCAACTTCCGCAGCGGTTAAATAGCCGTTAATCAACAATATCTGCCCCATTAGTATTTTAGCGGCCAAATTGTCGGGGTCTTGTTGCAGGCTATTTTTTAAATGAATAAACGCTTCATCGTATTTTTTTGCATTATAAGAGGTTAAGGCTTTTTCGTAGTCTCCCAACGAGCTAGCTAACGCGTTAGATTGACTGGATATAAGAATAAAGAATAAAGCAATGAGTTTTAGTGGCATAAAAAATAACTTCAGTTTTACGAGTAAATATAACAAGAGTTTGAACAAAAAAGGTGGCATAAGCCACCTTTTTTAGTTTGTAAAATAATTTGCTTATTAGGCTTTGCGTCTACGCCATGCCATTAAACCGCCGCCTAAAATAAGTAGGGCGAAAGAGCTAGGGGCGCTAACGTCGGTTTTACCACCTAAATCAGGTCCAGATTTAAATCCGATACTGGCTATTTTAAAACCGCTATTTTCTGTAAAGCCATCAACATAGGCAATTG
>NZ_JANQVQ010000287.1 GCF_030730205.1 Paraglaciecola sp. | reverse complement strand
CGTTCATACCACAAGCAAATCCCGGTATTATCTCAGTGTCATTTACGCAGATTGAGGTAAGTTAGAATGATCTCTTTTCGTTTAGCCAATGCCGTTTAAGTGAAGCCACTTTTGGCTTGTTCAGCAAATAAGATCAGCCATTGTTCTTTAGTACGCTTCATGATCTTTAACCTGATAATTCACAATGGCAGGCAGAGTAAGGTTGATCAGCTAGGATAGAAATGTGTGGTTGGCCATACGCTTAAGATAGCTTGTTAGCTAAACTACCCAGCGCTACAGCTACCGCGCCGGGTTGTCTCGCCAGTCAAAACCTAACTTGGCTCCAGAGCCAGCCTAACGGCCGTCTAGATGTCAACATATCCACTACGCATCAACTCGCCCTAAGAAACGGTATGCTGCTTTGGTTTAAGTAGGCCGATGCCAAAGATTGCCATTGCCACCGCAATCAGCGCATTTAAATAATTAAAAAACGCATATGGGGCAAAGTCTAAGACGTCTACGCCAAGGGTTGCTGTATAAAAAGCGCCAGCCGTGGTCCATGGGATCAGGCCGGTGGTCATCGTCGCCCCCTCTTCCACTGTGCGCGATAATACGGCAGGTTCAATATTGTGCTGCTGATACTTTGGTTTAAACAATTGGCAATTAAGAATGATCGAAATATAGGCCTCGCCCATGGCGATATTGCTTAAAAAACCCGACACTATGGTTGTGCCTATTAGCGTTGCCGTTCGTTGCACTCTTTTTATAATGCCCGCTAACAATGCATCCAAGAATCCGGCACCATGCAATACCCCGCCTAACGCGATTGCCATTAACGCTAATAATAACGTCCAGCTCATGCTACTGATGCCACCGCGACCGAGTAACGCATCCAAGTTCGCAATACCCGTGGTCTGGGGGCTATTTTCCCACAAGGCATTGAGCACCATGATCGGGTTTGATCCTTGATAAACAATGGCGATGATCACCGCCAGAATAATACTGCAAGACATGGTGACTTCGGCCGGCACGCGTTTAATACTCATCACAGCCAGTACAATCAAGGGTAATAAGGTGATCAAGGGGGCTAAACTGTATTGGCTGGCTAGTGCCACTTGCATAGCAGTGATATCGGCCAAGTTAAGCGCCTGCTCGCCGTAATTAAAGCCTATCACCAGAAATATCAAAAAAGTCAGCGCGAATGTGGGCAGGGTGGTAAACAACATGGCGTAGATATGCCGATAAAGATCCGTACCTGCACTCATGGCCGCAAGGTTTGTTGTATCAGAGATAGGCGACATTTTATCACCAAAGGTTGCGCCACAGACAACCATCCCAGCTACCAGGGGTAAAGGAATATTCATGGCCGCGCCAATACCCATAAACACCACACCCAAGGTGCCAACGGTGCCCCAGGATGTGCCGGTTGCCACGGACATCAAGGCACAGAGCAGTAACCCTACCGCCAAAAATAGGCTTGGGCTAAGCCAACTCAGACCGTAATAAATTAATGTGGCAATAGTGCCGCTGTGCATAAAGCTGGCAATGACCATGCCAATTAAGATAAAAATATAGATGGCGGGCATGGCTCTGCTTAGCGCATGGGTCATTAATTCTCGGATCTGCACATAACGATACCCCAGGCTAAACGCATTCAGCCCCACCCATAACAAACACAAAAACATCAGCGCATGCAAACTGATCCCAAGGCCAAACAACCCGCCCGCAATCGTGAGTACAATCACGCCAAAACAGATCATCGACTGCAAAAAACCGGGACTACGGGGTGATTTCGGCGAAGTTAAAGACAAGGTTGCACCAAGAGTAAAAATAACAGTATGGCTGAGTATATCAGCAGAACAGATAACGCTGCATACAATTTATACGTCAGAACCCCTCATAAAATGCCTTGCTAACGTTCGCTCGAAAGAAAAAGGCCTTACATCGTCTTGTTCATGCTAGCACTTTAGCTCGTTGGAAAAAGCCCGTGCAACGCCTTGTGTATGCTAGCACCTTAGCTCGTTAGATAAAGTCTTAAAATAAACGTCCAGTTAGGGCTTATCGGTGTATCAATTAACTGGCACGGCATGCAAAGTACTGAACGAGCCTTTACTACTTGGCTCAGAAGTGATTGCCGTCTTTTTCTGCAGATGAACACGGTGTTTATCTCGGTGACTGAGGATTGATCATGCAGCGTACCACGGCGCAACACACTCGTATTGCAGCGGCACTTAAAACAAGTTTTATTGCTGATGCGTTGGCGATGCCGGTACATTGGTTTTATCAACCGCTGGAAATAGCTAACGCCTTTGCCGGTGGCATCCAACGCTTTGAAGCAGCACCGGCGTTTCACCCTTCCTCTATTATGTCTTTGCACTCGAAAAACACCGGCGGCAGGCAGTCTGTGGCGACAGCTACTAAAGGCCATGCAGCCACCCCTGCACCAACCCAAATCATTGGTAACGTGATCTTAAAAGATAAAGCGCAGTTTTGGGACAAACCGAATGTGCATTATCATCAAGGCATGCAAGCAGGCGAAAACACACTCAATGCTCATTGTGCCCGGGTACTTATCCGCACCTTGGCAAGCTCAAACTCGCCCTATGATCCACTGACGTTTATTCATGCCTACATTAACTTTATGACGATGAGCCCGCCAGCGCACCCCGACACCTATGCCGAGTCTTACCATAGAGCTTTTTTTGCCAACTGGGCGAAAGGCCGCCAAGCTGATAAATGTGGTATGCAGACCCACGATACTGCGTCAATTGGTGCCTTGGTGACGATAGGTCCGTTAGTTTTTGCTGAAAGCCTCAGAGGCGCAACTGAAGCCGAGATACAAAACACCTGTCGAGTGCATTTGGCTTTAACGCACCCTGATGAATCATTAATGCGGGTATCTGATCGCTACGTAACACTGTTGTGTCAATTGATGCATGGGCTGGCTGAACAGGATGTTCAAGACAGTTTAATTGCAGCCAGTAAAAACGTCTCTCGCGTAGATTTGCGCAGCTTGCTCAAGCGCAACCTGCCAGATAGCCAAGTCATTGGCCAGATTTTCTCTCGCGCTTGTTATATCTCAGACTCTTGGCCCATCGTGCTGTATTTAGCCTGCAAATATCAACACGACCCTTGGCAGGCTTTGCTCGTCAACACCAATTTAGGCGGCGACAATGTTCATCGCGGCATCATCTTGGGCACGCTACTCGGCTTGCAAAGCGACGCTGTGGCGACCAGTTGGTTTGAACAACTGGTCGACCACAGATCGCTTGCTCAGGAAATTACAGCGCTAATTAATGTGGCAAGCGCTCCCAAATCGTGAGCTCGGATAACGTATGCTGAAATTTATGCTGCGTTTCCCGGATCACAAAGGGCACTTTTTGCGGCTCAGCCACCAATTTAAAGTGGCTTGAAAGCAGCGCTTTTAAGCCATCCAGTGTCGTGTAGTTTTCACCGTCTTTCTTAAAGCCGCCGATCCATTCATGTTTCGGCGTATGCTCTTCTAACCATGTATAAGGTGAAGCGATAATCAGCAAGCCGCCAGCATTGATACGATGCGCAATATCAGCCAAGAAACGGCTGGGGTGGTAAAGGCGATCAATTAAATTCGCCGCCAGCACTAAATCATAACCGGTAAATTGAGGCTTAAGGTTACAGGCATCGCCTTGATGAAAGGCAACCCGATTTGCACAAGCCTTTAGCCCTAATTCTTCTAGCGTACGGGTATGATAACTAACTAAATCGCCTTCCTCGACCCGGGCATATCGCACTTCGCCATACTGAGCCATTTTTGCCGCAAGGCCGGTAAAATTAGCCGAAAAATCAATGCCGTCTACGTTATCAAATTGTCGCGCCAGTTCAAAACTGGCTCGTCCACAGGCGCAACCTAAATCTAAGGCTTTTGCTGTCACTTTGCCTTGCATGGCTTTCAGAGCAATATCTGCGAGTACTTTTGAAAAATTGTCTACGCCGTGCCACTTATCACCAAAGTGAAACTCCGCATACTCTGATAGCAGCTTGTCACTTTCGTAATAGGCGGTTGGAGACGAAGCGGCAGTGGACGCGGCAATATAACGGAACCCAGCATGTTGAAAAAAGTGGCGCCGAAACGCATAACGCGCACTCAGTCGTGTTTCATTACCGCTTGAGATCCAAGAACCGCCTTTTATCAGATTGTGTTTACCATCAAAAGTCGGGGTGGTGAAATCGTCATAAAGCGGGTGCACTTTAAAGTGATCAAAAGGATAAATCGCCGTCTCCGTCCATTGCCAGACATTCCCTACGACATCAAACCAGCGGCCATGTTGATGACGCGTAATCGGGCAAGCAGAAGCATAATGGTCAAGATGTAAATTGGCATTGGCAATACCCGCGCCTAGCTCGGTCACACCGGCTTCTGCCGATAACCGGTACCATTCATCTTCTGTGGGCATCCGAATGTCCAACCCAGATTCGACTGACTTCCATTCACAAAACGCTTTCGCCTCATGGTAATTTACTTCAACGGGCCAGTCCCAAGGCATCTCAATTTCCTCGGTCATCAAACGTAAGCACCAGCCATTTTGCCAACGCCAGAAGGTCGGATGTTTTGCCTCAGTGTACTGTCGCCATTGCAGGCCTTCATCGCTCCAGAGCTGATCTTGCGTATAACCACCGTCTTCGACAAATTCCAAGAACTCTTGATTACTGACTAAATACTGGCTGGCTTTAAACTCAGCAACCTCTGCCTGATGCTGTCCATATTCGTTATCCCAGCCATAAGTATCACTGTCAAACGCTTTACCAATAGTGACGCTGCCAGCGCTCACGCTCAACAGTTTATTCTTGGGTGCTTGCCCTGCCTCTTTACAGATTGGCCATTCAGGCAAAGGCTTCACTTTGGCTAAGGCATGCTGTCGGATCAGCACCGTCGAGGTTTCAAGGTGAATGCGTTCATGTTCAATACCCATGATGATGGGCCACCAGCTATTCTCCCAATTAATAGGTAACACCAGCTCTTGCGTCTGAATAACCTGCAGTACTGTAGCCCGTACTTTTGCTCGGTACTCGCGAACGGCGGCAACACTGGGCCAATCGTAATGAGCTTCAGACAGATCATCCCAGCTCATTTCATCCACACCTACTGCAAATATAGATTCCATCTGAGGGTTAATCCGCGCCGATAGCCGTTTTGCCAATAACAGCTTATTAATAAAAAAGGTGGCGGTATGTCCAAAATAAAAAATGAGTGGATGACGTAGCGGTATCGCTTTTTCATAAAAGCCTGTTTCGTCAGCTATACAATCAAACAGCCGCGTATAGGTATCGAAGGTATTGGTAAAATAACGCGCTATCTCTGCGCGCTTCTCCGCCACGTTACCGCTGGTCAGTTGTGGTGTTCTGTTTAATGTCATTACATCAGTAGAAGTCACGGCGGGGGAAGTCATCGCTTCAGCGTTTTGGGTAGGTAATGTCATCGTCAAACACAATCCTTAATAGTTCACTGTGCCGTTGTACGTTAAAACACGGCAAAAAAGGCCAACTTTTAGCTTAAATTACTCTTTTTCTGCCAAGTCGACGCTGTTATGCCCCGTTAGGCTGGCTTTATTGCCTTGCAATCTGTTCACTGCGTCCACTAAATACGCTCGGGCACAACCAAAATTCAGACGAAAAAAATGTTTATCACCAAAATCTCTGCCTGCCGACGGGCCAATGCCTCTCGCCTCGCACCAAGCTTGCGTATCAGCAACCGCTAATTCGCTTGCATCTACCCATAATAAAAAAGTTGCCGCCGGCGATATCACCTTTAAGCCGTCAATCTTGTTGATCTCACGCACTAAAAAGTCACGATTGTCTTTTAAATAGGCTAATTGCTGCTGATACCAAGCATCACAATGTTTAAAGGCTGCATGGGTAGCCGTTAAACCCGCTACATTTACCCAGGGTAAAATACCCCGAGCAGCAAGATTAAACGCCGCTCTTAATGTGGGGTTGGGAATAATGGCAAAGGCGGCGCCTAGGCCGGCAATATTGAAGGTTTTACTGGCCGCCATTAAGGTTACTGAATGATCCGCCAATTTTGGATGGGCGCTGGCGGGCAAATGTGGCACATCATCTAAGATTAAATCAGCGTGTATTTCATCAGAGCACAGCAGCACATCATGTTTGCGGCAGATATCCGCAATTCTATCCAGCTCATCTTGCTTTAACACTGAGCCCATCGGGTTCATCGGATTACACATAATAAACAAGCGTGCTTTCGGATCCTCCGCGGCCTTTTCTAATGCATCAAAATCAAGCGTCCATCGCCCCTGCTCTAAAACCGAGCCAATACAAAGCCGTTCAAGTTTATTGATCGACGGTGCCGCTAAAATAGGCGGGTAATTTGGCGTTTGCACAATAATTTTATCGCCCGCTTGGCACACGGCGTTGATCATAACATTAAATGCCGGCACGATACCGGGTGTCCACACCAGCCAACTGGGATCGATCTGCCAACCATACCGCCGATGACACCAGGCAACCACGGCCGCTATGGCCTCAACATCGTGATCAGGATGCGTATAACCGAATAGACCGTCATCAATTCGCTGATGTAATGCCGCTAAAATGGGCTCGGCACAGCGAAACTCGGTATCGGCGATCCACATCGGTAAGATCTCGGTGCCTTTATAGCGTTCCCATTTATAGGCCTTCGACCTGGAACGATCGGGCTTGTCATTAAAATCCATTATTAGCCTTTCAATTTCTGAGAAAACGTCATGCGCGACATGATTTAAAACCTTATTCTGAGCTTACGTAATGCACCTGACAGTGCGGGCATTCATCTTCAAATACATAGGTTAAAATAACAGAAACACTGCCTTCTAAGAACATACCAGAGGTAAAAGCTAAGATGCGAGCACTAAGCAAGGCGGTGTTACGTTTTCGATTGATAATGTTGGTACTGGATAGGCATCTTGAGAATATTTGAGACCGTCACCGATAAATCCGTTAAAAATAGGCACATTCATACTTTAGACACATACCCTTGCGCTTAGCGATTCTCAGGGTGAGACACAATGATCCTTGCTATCAGTAAATAGCTGCTCAGGAGTATAAGCATAACGCTTTAATGCTTCGAAGGAAGCTTGGCTTAATAATGGATTATCTAATTTAATTAACCGACGTTGCTGACAACGAATTTGTTGGACTATTTGACCATAATGCTGTTGAAAATGTTGTTGCAAAAAGCCTGATTGCCAGCCCATTTCCATTCCCTTTTGGATGCGCTCCGCCAATATAGGGTAACGACGAGACACAAAAAACAATGACGGTTGTGGATAATACAAGAGTAAATGCGGTTCCATCTCAAGATCGTCGGCATGTGGGCTCGCTAAGTCTGACTGCACTTCACTAATGCTGCGCAGAAAACAATCAAATCGCAATTGTCGCGTCATATCAAATAACAATGAATAAATTGGGTTGGTCTCAACTTGGAGACCATTACTTCGAAGAATCTCAACATCTGGCCAATGTGCACCCTGCCCTATAACCAGTTTTGCTTGTCGCCAGTCATCAAGTGTCCGGACATCGTCAAACTTATGTTTTTGGTTTTTAGCAATTAAGCACACACGAAAACCCAATAAACCTTGAGTTAATGGAAAATAAATTGGGATAAGCTCACGCTCTCGTTCTGGAGATGGCGCGAACGCCGCTAAATGAAGGGAAGTACCGTCAATTAATTGCTGATGTGATCGCCCTTGGACCATTTCGTAACTATAAGAAATTTCAACATGACCATATTTTTCAGCGGTGACGCGCAAGGCATATTCTAATAATAATCGATGCGGTGAGTCTTCAAAATGATCAGGTACAATGATCAATGAGGGTTCAGAGGCATGAGTTGATGAAACAAGCTGCATCAGGCATAACAGGGCATACAACACATTATTTCGAGACATCTAACCCCCTTTATAGCCATAATCCTTCCGTAATTATTGAATATAAAGGTCTTGTAGATATTAAGCTAGAGAAGCTTGATAAGCTTGACGAAATAGCTTGTGTTGAGTGTTCATCAAAAAACGTGAAGAACAGCATTGAATCTATGGACATTCCTAGCTAAGCACAGCACTAAAACCAGTCACAATGTCACGTAAACTTGAGTTGTTTATGAACTATGGCAAGCGACGGCGATATCCCCTCGAATTAGCTTTTACTGGACGCTGGGATCAGTGAGCCACCCGTTTTATGTAACGCGGCCAGAACCTGTGGCTCCAATGGAAAACCGAAATAATACCCTTGTCCTTCGTCGCAATGCTCAGCCAGAAGAAATGCATACCGCTCTTGTGTTTCGACCCCCTCAGCGATGTAACCCAGCATACGTTCGGCACCGACATTAAAGATCTGAATGACACCTTT
>NZ_JANQVQ010000286.1 GCF_030730205.1 Paraglaciecola sp. | reverse complement strand
GTCATGCATACTTGTAATACGAGATATAGCAACGCTGTTCAGTTAATTAGTAAATAAGGAAATATCATGAAATTATTTAAATCAATCGCTGCTGTTGCAGTACTAGCTGCATCAAGCTTCGCTGCAAATGCATCAATGATCAACGTTGGTGGTGTAGTCTGGAATCCAGATGCTGCTACTGACTTTTCTGCACAACAAGCGAACATGCGTCAATTCATTAACCCAACAACTGGTGAGTTAAGTGGTTGGGGTTTAGTGACCGGATTTAATGGTACTGACGTCAATACTTTTTGTCCAAACTGTGAAGTGACTTTCCAGTTTAGTGGTTTTTTGCCAACTGGCGGCACAGTTTTACCAGGTATTGGTCAATCAGTATCATACAGCGGTGGCGAAATTAACGTTTACGTAGGCCCACGTGAAATTCCATTAGCACAATACAACGATTACAACGCACTTAATTTGGCAAATACTTCTGGCACTCCAGCTCAGTTATTTTTAAAATTAAAAAATAACTATACTTTTGTCGGTACCAATTTAGGCAACGCATTTTTAACTGGTTTAGGTCTGCTGGATGTTGTTGGTGGTATGGCTGCGTCGAACTTCGATACCAATACTAAATCAAACGGTGCGGACATGTTTTTCTCTGGCGGCTTGTCATTTCAACACGTTCCAGGTTCTATTTTAGACATGTCAGGTGTATTTAATCTGAGCGGTGATTCAATTCCAGAGCCATCATCACTGGCCATTTTAGGTTTAGGTTTATTAGGTCTTGCTGGCGCTGCGCGTCGTAAACAAGCAAAGTAATCTAAATACTACCGTAATCGTTAAAATACCCCCTGTGTTTACACAGGGGGTATTTTTTTACTTAAAAAAATTAATTCATTTGAAGGCTTAAGGGTTATATCGGCTTGGACTTAAAATATGATTTGGATCAGAAGCAAGCTTAATCTGTCGCACCCATTGCCAGCTTGTAGTATTGCCATCAAGCAAACTCTGCTGCTGTAGTATATTTAATCGATAAGGGATTAGTCCGAGCTTTAAACCAGACTCTACCAGATCTTGAACACATTCATGGGCATTGATCTTAGCTGACTCGTCTTGTCGGTTAAACACAATAGGAATTGTGCTGTCTACCGTATCGTGACGAAGACTGGTAAAAGTGATCATGGGTTCGATGCCATATTTAGGGCAAGTTTCTCTCACCAGTTTAACCAAAGCAGCCATTGATTCAGATTCAAATTTAACAAGAGGAGCGTACCAAAGTAAACCGCATTGGTCTGTTGCAGGGTTTAGGGTTTTGCTGTCATCTGCGGTCGTATAAGGATTACGCCAATACGCCAATGGCAATGCAACCTGATTGGGAACTCCTTTCATGATGGCAACGCCCTTATCTAAAGACGATAACATTTTCCGAATCGGATCAAAAACACGATGAGGAATCATCTTTGCAGAAAGTTTGCCTAAACGAATCAACATACTCTCAGAAAGTATTACCCTATCAGCATCACGCGCAATTTCTTTTACAACAAGACGACCAGCTTTTACTATGCCCGGCTCCCCATACAATGTGCCAACCACAGTCC
The DNA here is from genome assembly GCF_030730205.1 of Paraglaciecola sp. GTDB lineage: Bacteria > Pseudomonadota > Gammaproteobacteria > Enterobacterales > Alteromonadaceae > Paraglaciecola. Next base: position 6,816 of record NZ_JANQVQ010000286.1, on the reverse strand, counting down.
AACTTGGGACTTGATGCTTTTTCGCTAAGCATGATATTTGCTCATTGCTCATGTTCTGATGACTGCCGGGTCCATTAGGATTCTCAATCATCATAGAAAGTACGCGACGCCGGTCCATTATGTTCACTGACCCAAGGACGCCTTCAAGGCGCTGCAATAGCTCACGAACAATTACACAAATAGCATCAAAATCAGAATCATCGTTAAACTGCAGATAAAATGAATCAAAAGCTGCAGGATTCCTTTTAAGCCTTAGAGTAACTTCAGTGGCAATGGCTAGATTCGATTGGGTAAACAGGCCATCGAGATATGGGCCAAGTTTCCATTTAAATGTCTTATCAACCGCATCTGAGCCAGATGCATCCAAATCAGATAACGCAGATTGATAGCGCTGCCCTTGTGGCAAGAATCCTTTAATACTATTTACTGCGGCAAAATGGTCGGTATATGGAGTAATGCCATAACCGCGTTCTAACGCGTTTGCTAGGAGGCTACAACTCGGTCCGGCTCCAGTAACTGGCACCATAAATGGTAAACCTAACTCATCCAGTTTATCTCTCAGCATTTGCTGCGTTACACCAGGCTCAACAGTAAGAAGTCCTGCTTGCGAATCATTGACCTGAATATGAGTTAAATTGCCCAAATCGAGGATAACAGAGCCAGCAATTGTAGATAGTGCACTACCATAGCCCCAATTATTTCCCGTACTTATCGGATAAATACTGAACGCTTTTGGAGTTGCTGCCAAACTATTTGCTAGTTTAAGTAACGCGGGGATTTCGTCTAAGTAAAATGGATTTTCGTTTTCATTGCGTTGCCCGCTTAATTTAACGACAATTATGTCAGTCCGGACAATTCCTTCGCAACTTTGGTAATAACGGCTTCCTGGTTCGGCAATAAAAACTTCGGAGGTCTCGTGCAAGACGCATTTAAGCTGCTGAACCAACTCCGCATGTGATGTCATGAATCAGTTTCCTTTCGCCTTTAAAAACTAAAGAATCAAAGTTTCAGCTTTTTGCCAAACCTTCTTGAGCGAAGTGGAAAAACTCTAAAACAGGATGAGACTTGTTCGGAACACCGCTTGCAAACAAATCATTTTCTATAGATTTTAATAGCTTGGCGTAGCCAGATGATAATCCGCTATGAAACATTTCACCGTTGATATAAAAGGCAGCACGCTTCCCGTGATAATCAATTGGCTTACCTAGCTGCTTAAATTGAATACCAACGAAAGCCATACTTCTTGCTAGCCTCGGTTCCATCATAACATATGCATGCTTTTTATTCGTTTTAAAAGCCGTCGATGCCGCAGCTAAATATAAGCAGATTGCTATGTAGGGAAAGCAACGTAATTCCGTTTTTGAATAATCATTGATATTAATAGCACCAGTAGCGGCGCCAGAAAACTTATCCATTTGCCGGCGTCTAAAATGCTCCAAAACGGCTAGTCGGGAAATTTCACAAATATCTTCTCTTGGAAAATTGGCAGGCAATAATGTTTCGTCCTCTATCGCATGAGAACAAAACTTTTCTATAGGTAGCATCTCATCTATATGACTAGATGTAATAAGTCTAACGGTACCAGCAAGGCGGCCTGAAGAAACATGACGGACAAAGCAGTGCACTGAATGCTCGTCGAAGTTGTCACGCTCTTCTTGGTCTGGGCGTACATCTTCAAACTTCAATTCTTCACAATAGACTTCGTGTCGCAGGCGGTATACTTCTCGTTTTAGATTTTCACTAAGTGCCAACTCTGGCCTCAAAAACTGGGAAAAATGCTTAGAAATCGTACTGGCATCTGAACTTGCTAAATGTGAAATAGCAATATTTACCAAACCGCCAACAACGGGTATTTTTTGCAATGTTTTTAAATGTTTCATAAGCACCTTTTTAAACTATCGAACTTGCTCAATAGCACAAACCCGACTGCGTATCTACGGCCTCTTACAGGCAATACCCTGAGTTCTCAGCTTATGCTGAACATAACTATATTCAGCAACTTCTCACAAAACAAAGCCAGTGTACATTAGTAATAGTCTAGAAACCAACCCGTTACTGCTGAGTGTAATTGAATTTATTGTTTTGAACTAACTTGGTCTGAATTTGCTGCTCGACTACCCAGTTAAACTTCTGAGGAATCACCGCCATAACGGTATTATAGCCCTGGTCAAGGAGCTGTAATTTTTTTTCCAAAGGTAAAGAAAAATCAACTGACGAAATATTCCCAGTATTAATTAAAACTGTGTTGTGCCAATACTGCGCATGTACGTATTCTCTTGACATCGCACTCATAAAAGTCTGAATAAGCATGGTAATGTAAGATACGAGAGGAAACAAACGGCGGGTTTTAACCGGTTTGTCTTCATTTTCACTTTTAAGCCTAAAACATATGACTGGAATCCCTCTTCCCGACCAATCCTGATGCAACGCATCTTCAGCCAGAATGACACCATCCGCCATGACATGATTTTTGAATGTTTTAAATGAAAATAATAATGGTATCGACATCGAATACCTAACCGCAGTTGAAACTTTTACGTCAGGCGTATTTGCTCTATTAAAGACAACGGGCCCTCCACCATTTATATCGGTTGCCAAGACATGTAAATCTAATTGCATTTCAGCAAAAGTTCTTCCTTGCAATTGCGTATCCATCCAGTTTTCGAAGGTATCTCCACTGGAAAGACCACCTGTTCTGATTAAATTAACTACCGAAAAGCCACGAAATTGCTTAAAGTCTGTTTCTAGAGCAAGTTTCTTTAATTCGTCTCTATTTTTACCATCGGCCAATAGTGCCGCTACTATACTGCCACCTGACACCCCAACAACATGACTAAACTTCAACTCCAATTCTTCGAGTGCTTGTAAAATCCCTATGTAACAAGGTAATCGGGTACCTCCTCCAGAAAATATTGGTACAATTTGGTTCTTAGTGAGCTCTTGTGACAACAGCATTGAAAACTCCGACGATATTAAAAGCGATTCTTCATACTTCAAGACTCAATTATGGTCGAAATCGACATAGATGCGAAAATAACTAACATCGATATCGAAGTAATATTAAGAATTTTTTATGCAATACCATAAACAGTGCTTTTTAGATGGCGATCTGCAGCAATAAAATGATATTTTGAGTATTAAATCCAGCAAAAGCATTCCCATATGAACTACTGTTTATTGATTTTATTAGCTTTATTTTTAAGCACAGCCAGCGCAGAGACACTTCCACAGTTGATAACTAAAATAAAACCATCGGTTGTAGCTATCGCAATCTATAATCCGACAGCTTCCCCACGGCTAAAGCTTATTGGAAGCGGCTTTGTTGTCAAACCAGGCAATCAAGTTGTCACTAACAATCACGTTGTCTCACAATTGCTGGATGAAAGCAAAAATGAACAATATGTTGTTTTATCCGGACATGGGCAGGATCCAATCGTACATCCAATCACTAGCAAAAAAAATGATCTCATTTATGATTTAGCAGTGCTAAAAATAGAAGCGACCTTACCAGCAATGACACTAGCAGATAGTGAATATACACCGGAAGGCACTGCTTTGGCTTTTACAGGTTATCCAATCACAGGCGTCCTTGGTTTATATCCAGCGACTCATCAAGCTACTTTAAGTGCAATCACCCCTATCGCTATCCCGCAAGATAATTCACAAGTACTTAGTGCTGCAACTCTTCGAAAGCTAAAGCGGCCTTTTATGGTCTATCAATTGGATGGTACAGCGTATCCTGGAAATAGCGGTAGTGCTTTGTATCGGAAAGAAGATGGTGTTGTCGTGGCGATTATTAATATGGTGCTGGTTAAAAGCAGTCGCGAGGCGGTACTAAGTGACCCAAGCGGAATTGCCTACGCTATTCCGGTAAATCACTTACATCAATTGCTTGCTCAACCTTAATGTCGGACTTGCAGATGTTTGAGAATTTTCAACCCGGGCATATTGGTTTTACACTAGCAGCTTTCGGCTATGCACTATTTTGGACACTACAGTTAACGGTAAAAACGAAAACAGCTCAAAAACACTTACTTAGCACTTACACCATACTTAGTGTTCTTTGGGCTTTTACAAATATCCAGAGCATCAACTTACCGTTTGTCACGCTGAATTCTTTTCTAACTGAAAGCACGCATAAAATGCTACTAGCACTTTTTTTGTTAGCCGCATTAAACAGAACTGACATCAGCATCCGTCAACTATTCGCATCAGCTAAAATCCGTATTGTCTTAGTTATTTTTGCCAGTTGGCTGCTGCTTGGAGGGTGGGTATTTACAGCACTGGGCCCACGACTATTGGGCACCTTGCTATTAACCGTCGTTATGTTGGCATTGATAGAAGCGATATATCGTCAATCGGGCAGTCAGAAATGGCAGTTTAAACCGATGATCATCGCCTTAGGTATTTGTCTGTTGCTCGATTTTTACTTACTAGCAGAAGCTGCGTTATTGGGGAAAGTCAATCAACAAACATGGCAAGCCCGAGGTTATGTTCATGTTTTGATGCTGCCATTTTTAGTGGTCGCTGTGAAGCGAATTAAATCCTGGGGTATCAATGTTTACGTATCACGCGACATTGTTCTGCAAAGCTCATTGGTATTGGCCGCAGGCGTTTATTTGTGTTTATTGGCTATTGTTGGCTATTACCTAAGCTACATTGGCGGAAATTGGACGACTCTGCTGCAAGTGGTCTTTGTTGTTGTGGGGACAGCTCTATTTTGTACGTTGATTTTTTCTGATGCCATTCGCCGAAAGTATAAGGTTTTCATAGAGAAGCATTTTTTTGCCAACACTTTTGACTATCGCGAAAAATGGGTTGAATTAACCCGCGAGCTAAAAAAGGTCGAAATCGCAAATTATAATGCGCCAGAGGTGTGCTTAACCGCCTGGTGTAAGGCGATTGGCTATAGCGAAGGTGCATTGGTTAAGTTATCAACTATTGCTACACCAGAAGTACTGGCGACCACAGAAAATTATCAATTAAGTGCCACTGATTTAAAAGTAGTGGCTATTTATCAACACAAATTCGGCAATAAAAATTGGTTGTTGGATTTTAGTGACTCACACGATGAAAACGTCGTATCAATACACCGTGAACTTGCAGGTGACTTAGAATCCTTTTCACTGTTAGTCCCTTTTTATCAAAATAACCAACTTTGGGGTTGTTGCCTGTTAAAACCATTACCTACTGAACATCTAAAGTTGAATTGGGAATTGCGGGATTATCTGAACGCAGTTTCAGAACAAATTTCGAGTTATTTGTTTATGAGCGAAGCAAGTAAAACTCTGTCTGAAAATGCTCAATTTATTGCTTTTAGTCGTATGTCAGCCTTCGTTGTACACGATTTAAAAAACGTTAAAGCACAAATTGATATGTTGCTAAAAAATGCAAAACGTCATCGCCACAATCCAGAGTTTGTCGACGATGCATTTGAAACCATTGAAGCAATGCAAAGCAGACTGCAAAATATGCTGTCGCAACTCACTAAAAAACAAATCGGCAATGAACCAAAAAAAACCATTGCACTTGGAAATATGTTGCAACAGCTAATCAGTGAACGATGTGCTGGACATGCACCGTTACCAGTGCTGAAAGTTCTACAGGACTGTGAGCTGTATATCGATCATGAACGGTTCAGCAATATTCTTTTCCACTTAATAGACAACGCTCAACAAGCGACTGCTATTGATGGCTCTGTGACTATTGAATTGGATGTCATAAATGACACAATAATTTTAGCAATTATAGATACAGGCTGTGGGATGAGCTCAGAATTCATTAAAGAGCGATTATTTAAACCTTTTGATACGACAAAAGGCAATGCTGGCATGGGGATCGGTGCCTATGATGCACAGCAGTTTATTCAACAAAATCATGGACAACTAACGGTAACCAGTGAAGTAGATATTGGGTCTACCTTTACCATTCAGCTTCCTTTACACTAATGTAAAATTAGACACGGAATGTGATATGAAAACTTTACTCGCAATTGACGACGATTTGGGCATTCAGAAACAGTTAAAATGGAGTTTAACCGATTACGAAGTCGTTTTCGCGGAAGACCGTAGCTCTGCCTTACAACAAGTTCGACGTTACGAACCTGCCGTAGTGACCCTAGACCTCGGTTTACCACCAGACCCAACGAATGCTTCAGAAGGTATGGCCTGTCTGACGGAAATTTTGCAACATAACCCTGATACTAAAGTAATCGTCATCACAGGCAGTACTGATACCGAACACGCACTTCAAGCCGTTGCACTCGGTGCTTATGACTATTATCAAAAGCCAATCGATGTCGATGTTCTGAATGTTATTGTCGCACGAGCTTTTAAACTTAGTGAATTAGAAGCTGAAAACCGAATTTTGAAATCGGCTAACTATAAAAGCCAGGATATCATCGGCAATAGTGAATCGATTTTGAAAGCTTGCCGTATGGTAGAGAAAATCGCACCAACCGAAATTACTACCTTGCTACTCGGTGAAAGTGGCACTGGTAAAGAAGTTTTTGCTCGTTCAATCCATAAACAAAGCCCGCGCGCCGCCAAGCCATTTATCGCAATCAACTGTGCGTCTATTCCGGATAACCTACTAGAAAGTGAATTATTCGGTTATGAAAAAGGCGCCTTTACCGGTGCCTATAAAACCACCTTAGGCAAAATTGAAACTGCCAATGGTGGAACGCTGATGCTGGACGAAATCGGCGACATGCCTTTGGCCTTGCAGGCAAAAATGCTACGTTTTTTACAAGAACGGGTCATTGAGCGGGTTGGTGGCCGGAGTGAAATTGAAGTAGACGTCCGCGTAGTATGTGCA
>NZ_JANQVQ010000285.1 GCF_030730205.1 Paraglaciecola sp. | reverse complement strand
GGCTTGAGTCGAAAGAGCTAGCAATATACTTGCTGCTAGTGTAATTTTTTTCATGTTTACGTCCTTTTGAGTGTGTTCTGTGTTTAACTAAAATTGTATCATCAAATAGCATTAGACTTAACCTTCCTTATGAAGTGAATTGTATCAATTCAGCAACTACGAAGGAGTTGAGTCTCTGCGATATTCTTATTTAATTTTAAAAATTCGTTTTATACCTCCTTTTAAAGGTGTTAGAAAACGAACTATTTCATGTTTGCGATGCTCGCTACTGCAAAGCAGAGATCATGCCAAAAACGAAATTCTAATTACAAAAAACAAATATTGCGGTTTTGCAAGTTAGAACGTTCGCCATTTTCTGTATTTAATCGTTGAAACACATTTCTAAATACAGATTTCCCGATGCATGACTAAACGGAAGAATTATTTTTTTGCCATCCACTTGATGATCTACGGTGTGGTTTTTTCCTGAAACTACCATTGGGGTAGCCATCCCAAATTCAAAACCTTTTTGACTTAATTCATTTTTAGCACCACCACAAATCATATTAGTGATTTCACCGACCATATCTTTAACGTCAGCATTGATGGTTGTAGGTTTTTCACCAAGCATCTTATGCATTATTTCAAGCACTAAGCCTTCTTCAAAAGAGATGGATAAAGAGCCTTGGATATTTTCACCAACCATGCCAATGAGTCCTGATATATCTCCGCCTGCCTTATCGTCACTTTTACGTTTTGGCTTACCCGGTTTCAGCTCAGTTTGAGCCATGGTGCTCATCACGTTCATTAAAGCGCTGATAAAAGGATTAATAAATTCGGCATTCATAAGTCACAGAGTCCTCGGATATTCATGAAAAATTGGATAAATTAGCACATCATCTATTTGCATGAAGAGCAAATGCCATGAGCTTCGATAGTTTGCGTTACGACATTAAATCCAACCGATTGAGCTTGTTTATCTAATGTTTCTTTTAAACCTTCAGATTGGATTTCTTGGACTTCACCGCAGGTATCACAAATCAAAAATTGAACAGGGTGGTTGCAATCAAAATGGTGGCACGCTACAAATGCGTTAGTTGACTCCAACTTATGAACTAAACCAAATTCAAGTAAAAAGTCCAACGTTCTGTATATTGTGGCGGGTTTCGCGCCCGGTTCACTAAGCTTTAAAGAATCTAATAATTCATAAGCGCCAATAGCGCCTTCTTGCTGTAGCAATAATGCGTAAACTTTTTCTCGTAACGACGTAAATCTTGCGCCTTTTTTTTCGCAAAAAGCGCGGGCTTTACTTACATGTACATCAAGACCAGTCACTGATTATTCCTAAGATATTAACAAGTGAATAATACCACTTTTTTACAAAAAACTTAGTCATTTTTGCTAATTCATACTTTTGTATAGTTGCCAATACTTTTTCAGTGTAAGTTTCTTACTGATATGTTGCAAATAAAAGACATAGTTAAAACATTTCAGTGAAAAAACAAAATATTACAGGCTGCAAGGCATGAAAAATAACCCCAAATAAACTGTCGCAAATTACAGACTCAAGAGAAATTCTAAGTATTTCAAGGTCATTAACCTATGTGATATTTATGTTAAACTGTCACTCTCACAATATAAGAGCAAGGTTATGGTAGAGCAAAATATTCGGATTCAAGCTGAGCAAGTCGCTATTTGGATAATAATAGTTGGAGATAAATTAATTCAACTCAATCAAGAATCTGGTTATCTTAAAAAGGCGTGGAGCGATTTGTCTTTTGTCCATGCTTACCAAGAACAAATTGTGAAGATTGGCGATTATGAAGGCCATCCTTGTTTTTTGATTGACATGGGCAATGAGCAAATAGATGACGACACATTTGCTTTAGTGAGTATGCGCTCAATCTTGACCGAAGTTGATAATGCTTTTTTTGGCATTGCAGCTCGGGCTTGGCAAGTTGCATTATTTATGCGGACTCACCGCTATTGTGGACAATGTGGAACAACCATGCAACAGGTTGAATGGGAAATGGCCATGCATTGTTCTCGCTGTAATCATCGTTGTTATCCTCGTATTTCTCCCTGCATTATTGTGGCGATCAGGCATAAAAATAAGCTGCTATTAGCACAGGGCAAACCCCATCAATCTCGTCAAATGTACTCAACCCTCGCAGGTTTTGTTGAGAGTGGTGAAACCCTTGAAGAGGCCGTACATCGAGAAGTGATGGAGGAGGTGGGCGTTAAGCTCAGCAACTTACGTTATTTTAATAGTCAGCCATGGCCCTTTCCTCACTCATTGATGGTAGGATTTTTAGCCGATTATTTAGAGGGCGATATTGTAGTAGACGGTCATGAGATCATTGATGCTCAATGGTTTGATATTGATGCGTTACCGGTTATACCACCAACCTTCTCAATTGCTGGCCAGTTAATCCAACACACAATAAAAGAAATTAAACTCAATCAGAAGATTGAACCTTAAGGTAGAAGCAATAAAAAACCCCACAAAATGTGGGGTTCGAATGTTTTAGCGTCTTGGTCTCGTTAACGAGCTTCTTATTGTTTAAATGCTTTCGCAACACTTTTATAACAAGGTCCAACCAGCTTTGCAAGTTTTTAGGGCATTTAACCAATATAAGCCTGTTTAACTCCGCTAAAGTCGCTACAATACCCGCCTTTTATTGCTTTTTTAGCAAGTAGTTCCGGTAGAGGATGCAATGCAACAATTACAAAATGATCGTTATTTAAGGGCTTTACTTCGTCAACCTGTGGACATGACACCCGTGTGGATGATGCGCCAAGCAGGTCGATATTTACCAGAATATAAGGCAACTAGGGCTGAAGCAGGTGACTTTATGTCTTTGTGCAAAAATGCTGAGCTTGCCTGCGAAGTGACCTTGCAACCCTTACGTCGCTTTGAGCTAGATGCTGCGATTTTGTTTTCAGACATCCTAACCATACCTGATGCAATGGGTTTGGGTTTGTACTTTGAAAATGGCGAAGGACCTAAATTTGAGCGTCCTTTAAGCTCGATGAGTGAGGTTAAACAGTTACCTATACTAGATCCAGAAGTAGAGCTGGGTTATGTAATGAATGCCGTGCGCACTATTCGTAAAAACCTTAAAGGAAGCGTACCGCTGATTGGTTTTTCTGGCAGCCCCTGGACCTTAGCCACTTATATGGTGGAAGGTGGTTCAAGCAAGGCTTTTACCAAAATCAAAAAGATGGCGTTTAGTGATCCCGCAACCTTACACATTTTGCTAGATAAGTTAGCGGACTCAGTTATTCTTTATCTTAATGCTCAAATTGCTGCTGGTGCCCAATCCGTCATGGTATTCGATACTTGGGGTGGGGTTCTTTCACCTCGAGATTATAAAGATTTTTCATTGCAATATATGCATAAAATAGTGGATGGTTTAACGCGAGAAAATGACGGACGCAAAGTACCGGTAACCTTATTCACAAAAAATGGTGGGATGTGGTTAGAGGCCATTGCGGCAACTGGCTGTGATGCAGTGGGGCTTGATTGGACGATTGATATCGCTGATGCTAAGCGCCGAGTTGGCGACAAAGTGGCTTTACAGGGAAATATGGATCCTTCCATGCTGTATGCTGACGCGCCGAGAATTGAACAAGAAGTACAAACGATTTTAGAGGGCTTTGGTCAAGGGCCAGGGCATGTTTTTAATTTAGGTCACGGTATTCATTTAGACGTACCACCTGAAAATGCCAAAGTGTTTGTTGATGCTGTGCATAAATTGAGTAAACCCTTCCATCTTAAAAACTAAGTGCGTTAAGTTAAAATTCCTTGCCAGTAAGCGACATCAATCCATCGGTTAAATTTTCGGCCAACTTGTTCAAAGTGGCCGACTTTCTTCATATTAAATTTTTCATGTAAGGCTATACTGGCTGGGTTTGGTAGCGCAATTCCTGCAATGACCACATGTACCCCCTTTGCTTTCAATAAAGTAAACAGGCGTTGATACAAATTTGAGCCCCAGCCTTTACTCTGACATTCCTCTGTTAAATAAACAGTGATCTCAACTGATTGAGCGTAAGCACTGCGAGTTTTCCATTGGCTTGCATAGGCGTAACCTATGATATTAAGGCATTCATCAACAGCCACAAGCCACGGCAAACCTAAAGCCTGAATGGCTTTGATTCGACTTGCCATTATAGAAGGTTCGACAATTTGCTCTTCGAAGGTAACGACAGAATTCAACACGTACTCGTTATAAATTTCGGCAATGCCTTTGGCATCTTCTTCTGTTGCCTGTCGAATCCGCCCCATGTCTTGCTCCTATTTTTTCAAGCCTAACTACAACCTACTCTAGTACTTCATTTAGGTAGGCCGCTATTCGTACGCCACCCATCTGTAAGCGTTGTTGCACGGTTGGCATGTGCTGATACAAGTAGTCCCATGATAATTTATTTGAACTTGGGTATACTGAATCTCTGAGTACGCTGCTTTCTTTGATCCACACTTGCGGATCGGTAACTGACCATTCTTTCAACTGTTTTTCAGATATTTTTCGGCTTAAAATTGTCGTCCATTCAGTATATGAAAGCTCTCTTTTGTCCATTAATTCAGAGTCCCATACTCGATGCAGATTTGAATCCTGCCAAAAGAACTCGAGTTTCACCTCGTTACCACCCTTATCTGTACCGTTACCTACATGTAAAGGCTGATGTAAATCGCCAATAATATGTACAATAAAACGTAAGGCCAACTGCTTGTCTGCCAAACTTGCTTTTGGATCTTTCAAGGTCGAGGTAAAGCTATTTAAGGCAGTTAATGCATCACCTTCCTTAGGTGGTTCAACGTCGTGATAACTATGTCCAGCTGGGACTGTCACATAATGCCAAGGGTTTGCGGTTTTTTTCCAAAACTCACTGGGATCTGAACGCATTTCATCAGGGTAAGTTGATGCCTCAGCTAAATCCTCATTACCCAGCATGTTCGCTATGGCTTGTTTAGCTTGTGGTGTTAAATATTGTTCGGCAATGGCACCAGTAACACGATGCCCATTTTGACCCCAAGCTACAGCTTGGCCACTCAATAAAATGGAAGTTACAGCAAATACAATCGTTTTTAATTTCATGGTTATTCTTAATATAAGTTATCAAAAGTTGGTTAGAGTTAGACGCTGGTTAATTCAAGGTTTGTGATTTTATCTAATAATAATTGGTGGATTCCACCAAAGCTACCATTGCTCATCACCACAATGTGGTCGCCGGGTTTTACATAAGCGATAATCGATTTTACTAACTTATCCATGTCTTTATACATTAAAGCGGTTATCTCACTTTGTGCTAATAAATCATCCATAGACCAGGTTAAATTACTGGGCTCAAAAATAAACACTTGGTCAGCGGCGGACCATGACTGTGCCAAGCTATCTTTATGCACACCGAGTTTCATGGTGTTTGAACGGGGTTCGAGTACAGCAAGAATACGCTCGCTGCCAACCTTGGCTCGTAATCCTTTTAGTGTCGTTTCGATGGCGGTGGGATGATGGGCAAAGTCATCATAGAGCGTTATACCTTTGACCTGAGCTTTCACCTCCATGCGTCTTTTTACGTTCACAAACTGCCCCAAGGCTTCAATGGCAATATGGGTTGGTACACCGACATGGTGGGCTGCAGCAATGGCCATAACCCCATTACTAATATTGTGATGGCCTAATAAGTTCCAGCTTACCTTACCTTGACTTTGTCCTTTCAACATGATTTCAAATTCACTTCCGTCATCGGCGACATGGCCTAGCTGCCAATCTTTCCCCACCATCTGGACTGGAGTCCAGCAGCCCATATCGAGTACGCGAGTTAGATTTTTATCTGATTGAGGGATGAGCACTAAGCCGTTGTTTGGGACGGTACGCAACAAATGATGAAATTGCTTTTGAATGTCTGCGAGGCTGTCAAAAATATCTGCGTGGTCAAACTCCAAATTATTAAGGACGACAGTACGCGGATGATAATGAACAAATTTAGAGCGTTTATCAAAAAACGCACTGTCGTATTCATCTGCTTCAATAACAAAAAAAGGACTTGCGCCTAAACGTGCTGACACGGAAAAGTTTTGTGGAATACCACCAATTAAAAAACCAGGATGCATATCAGAAAATTCTAATATCCAAGCTAACATACTTGACGTTGTTGTTTTGCCGTGCGTGCCAGCAACAGCCAAAACCCAGCGGTCTTTTAGCACGTTTTCTAATAGCCACTGAGGGCCGCTGACATAGGAAATGTTGCGGTCGAGTACATATTCAACGGCGCTATTGCCTCTAGATAAGGCATTGCCAATAATAACGAGATCGGGTTCAGGGTTAAATTGCTCGATTGCAAACCCTTCTGTCAAGGTGATACCAAGTGATTCCAATTGTGTGCTCATTGGCGGATAAACATTACTGTCGCAGCCAGTAACTTGATGTCCAAGTGCTTTTGCGATGGCTGCAATACCGCCCATAAATGTGCCACAAATACCCAGAATATGAATGTGCATAGTTTACGTAGTCAAATTAAATATGACTGGTAGCCTATCAGAACAGCAAGCCTCAACCCAATCACTAGTTAAAAATTAATTGTTTCAAAAAAGGAATTTTCACTTTATAGATTGTGATTTTTCGGTATCGTTAGCAAAGTTTTTCCTTGTAAGCGTTATGAGCGAAAAAAACTCGCAGCAATCAAAACAATAATAAGCTGTTAACCCTCTACCCTACACAAATAAAAAAGGTATACACGTACTATGAAACGTTTGAACTCTCAACTTCAGGATGATGGGGCTCCCATGGAGCTCATATTGTTGATAAGAACTTTATTGGCAGGCTGTAAAGAAATTGCCTTTAGGGTTAGCCAAGGTGCTTTAGCTGGTGTGCTAGGCTCAACTTTGAGTGAAAACGTACAGGGCGAAACTCAAAAAAAATTAGACGTTATTTCTAATCAAATTTTAAAAGATATTTTAAAAGATTCGGGATATGTGAAAGCCATTTCATCTGAAGAAGAAGATGACGTGGTGGCCTGTAATCCAGAAGGTAAATATTTAGTGAGCTTTGACCCACTTGATGGTTCATCAAATACAGATATCAACAGTTTGATTGGCACTATTTTTTCTATCAGTCATGCGCCCCAGTGGATGAAACCTGACGACCCTTCGGCTTTTTTGCAGCCAGGTACGCAAAGTGTGGCAGCGGGATATGTGCTTTATGGTCCCTCGGCGATGTTAGCCATGACTACAGGCCGTGGCACTCATCTTTATACCTTAGACAAAACTCATGGTGGCTTTTTGTTGACCAAAGCCAACGTCAAGGTGCCAGAACAAACCAGTGAGTTTGCGATTAACACATCTAATCAACGTCATTGGGAAGAGCCTATTCAACGCTATGTTAGCGATTTAATCGCAGGTGAAGATGGCCCTCGTGGTAAAGATTATAATATGCGGTGGGTTGCTGCTATGGTGGGCGATATTCACCGTGTACTGAGTCGTGGTGGTATTTTCTTGTATCCTTTTGATAAACGTAATCCGGAAAAACCAGGTAAATTACGTTTGTTGTACGAGGCAAATCCTATGGCCTTTTTGATGGAGCAAGCGGGCGGTTTAGCAGACACTGGCGCTGGTCGTATAATGGAAGTGATGCCAACTGAAATACATCAAAGAGTACCGGTTTTATTAGGCTCCAAAGAAGAAGTGGAAGCCTGCTTACACTATTACAAATAGTCTTGCATAAACCTCGTAACAAAAACCATTGTTTTAGATTTTTGTTACGAGGCGAATACGTGGTGTCGCTTCTTCACTAAAGTACTAGGCCAAAACCTAGTGCGGTATAGAAAAAGTGACTTAAAACCTCGCTTAAAAAGTGATTTACCCTACATTATTCATGACTTGTCATTTCATCTTCATGCTCTAGCCTTTATAATCCGGCGCAATTATTCGCAAAATATAGGAAAAACTATGAGTTTAAATGACGTGCCCGCAGGTAAAAACTTGCCTGATGAAGTCAATGTTATCATTGAAATACCCGCCCATTCTGACCCAGTAAAATATGAAGTAGACAAAGATACCGGAGCCATCTTTGTTGATCGGTTTATGGCGACATGTATGCACTACCCAACGAATTATGGGTACATCAATAATACCTTGTCTGAAGATGGTGATCCCGCTGACGTGTTGGTGATGACTCCATTTCCATTATTAGCTGGTTGCGTTATTAAATGTCGTCCTGTGGGCGTATTAAAAATGACGGATGAGTCTGGTACCGATGCTAAAATCTTAGCGGTTCCAGTTGACAAGTTGTCTACTATTTATCGTGGTATTACTGATATCGATCAGGTGCCTGAATTGACTAAGCAGCAAATCCAACATTTCTTTGAGCATTATAAAGATCTTGAGCCGAATAAATGGGTCAAGATCGATGGCTGGGAAGATGCTGCCGCTGCAAAAGCTGAAATTGTTGATAGCCTTAAGCGCTACCAAGAGACTAAATAA
>NZ_JANQVQ010000284.1 GCF_030730205.1 Paraglaciecola sp. | reverse complement strand
TTACGATTTGGTCAAAGGCCGGAAAAATGTAATCAGCAAATTGAATTTCAGCCACAGGTACTGAGCCTTGCGACGCTAAACCATTGGCAAAACCAATAATGCCTTGTTCTGTTAGGGGCGTGTTAAAGCAGCGTCCTTTACCGAATTTTTCTTGCAGATTACTGGTGGCTCTAAACACCCCACCAAAATGGCCTACGTCTTCACCAAACACCATGACTTTTTCGTTTTCGTTCATGGCCGTGATTAACGCGTTGTTTACCGCTTGCAACATATTCATTTTAGCCATTACAGTCTCCCTGCTGTTTTAGGGTAAGCATCAGGATATTTGGCGATATGGGCTTTGAGTGCGGCTAATTGTTCATTTAAATGCCATGGCGGCGTGTCGTATACGTCATTAATGATTTCATCAATTTTA
The DNA here is from genome assembly GCF_030730205.1 of Paraglaciecola sp. Classification (GTDB taxonomy): domain Bacteria; phylum Pseudomonadota; class Gammaproteobacteria; order Enterobacterales; family Alteromonadaceae; genus Paraglaciecola. The sequence continues at coordinate 8,088 of NZ_JANQVQ010000284.1, read as the reverse complement.
CAAATGGGCACTTTTTCTACACGTTTTAACTCGTTTAATACTTCTTGACGACTTTGCTCTAAAAATATTTTGTTTTGCTCTTCGTCATACCAGCCTTTGCTTTGCATCCACGCCGCAAAACGCAAAACCGGATCTTTCGCGCGCCAGCGTTCTTCCTCGTCTTTTGAACGGTAACCGGTGGGATCATCTGAGGTTGAATGAGCCGCTAAACGGTAGGTCATGGCTTCAATGAGCACCGGGCAGTTTTCTGCCAGAGCCAGTTGACGGGCTTTTAGCGTTGCAGCATAAACAGCCAAGACGTCATTGCCATCAACACGGATAGTTCTAATACCATAGCCAATACCGCGCGATGCAATCCCGTCTCCGGCAAATTGCTCTTCAGAAGGCGTAGAAATAGCATAACCATTGTTGCGACAGAAAAAGATAACCGGACAATGCAGTACCGCAGCCATGTTCAAACCAGCATGAAAATCACCTTCTGACGCAGCGCCTTCACCAAAATAACAGATAGTCACAGCTGGCTGGCCCGCCATTTTCTGTCCGTAAGCATAACCGCTAGCTTGAGGAATTTGTGTACCAAGGGGCGATGAAATAGTCATGAAATTGAGTTCTTTTACACCATAGTGAATCGGCATTTGACGCCCTTTGTTAGGGTCTTTTTCATTGCTGAACATCTGATCCATAAATTGTTCGGTGGTATAGCCCCGAAACGCCAAGGTGCCCTGTTCTCGATATTGCGACATGATCATGTCTTGAGGTTCAAGGGCAGCGGCACTGCCTACTGTGGAAGCCTCTTCGCCAGTACACGCTAAGTAAAAACTGATTCGACCTTGACGCTGAGCCGCAACCATCCGCTCATCTAAAATGCGAATATACTGCATTGTAGTGAGAATTTTCTCTGCAAGGTCTTGCGGCATGTTAGGTAATACCGCTTCTTCGTGCGGCACACCATCGGCTTGCAAAATTTGTAACATGGGAATATCGACAAGGCCGTTGCTGATCACATTAACGTGATGACTAAGCCCAATATTAGATAAATGATTTCTGTCTTTCATTTACTTACCTTAAGAAGGATGTAGACCATGATGTAGGTAACTCGTATATTTCTTGTTATAAGTTTGTAAATGGTAGATGAGTATTTGAAACAAGACCTTGCGATTTAATCGAGTGGAATAATTACTGTTGGAATAACTGACTAATAAAGCGCCCTAAAGATGATGTTTATCCTAGTTAGCGAAAAACACCCGGTGGGTTTATACCACCTAAAACAAAAATAGCATCCTAAGATGCTATTTTTATTGAACAATTTTTACTCGAAATGCCGTTCTCGTTTTGTTTCTATTGTATCGATATAGCCATGCCATGTGGCATATCCAATAATCGGCATCAAAAATACAAAGCCGATAAACCAGGTAGCAAAGCCGATTAGCACCGATAGCAAAATAATACCGGCCCACAGCAGCATCGGCCCCTTGTTTACCCATACACTATTCATGCTAGTGAGCACTGCCGTTGCAAGGTCGACCTTGCGTTCCATCAATATAGGCTGAGTGAAAGCACTTAAGAAAAATACCAGTAAGGTAAAACCTGCCCCAACTACTGTGCCAACAGCTAAAAATGGCATTAAATTATCCCAATTTTCATCAAGATAAGGGGGATATAAGGCGTGGATGATAGAAGCGATCCGCAACCAAAAGATCATGAGCACCATTAACATAATACCTAAACCCCATTCATTCACGGCATTACGCTTTATCGCTTTAATACTATGCCACAAACTAGGTACATGATTTTTTTCAAGCTCCCAACTGACGTCGTACATGCCTGCAGCAAGGAACGGACCTATCAACATAAAACAAACAATGGCGGGCATAATGACCAAGTGCCAGCCAGTTAATTGCACCAAATAGGTTATAAACAATGGAATGGCAGCAAACACAAGGCCAAAAAATAAGGTTAAAATAGGCGCTCGTTTTGCATCCCTCAAAGCAAGTACAATCCATTTAAAAGGATCGCTGAATTCGAGCTTTTTACAGGGTATGACTCGGGCTATATGGCTGTCGACAATGGCATTGTGGGGTGCTTCTTTAAAATGTTCTGACATAACTTGACTCCGCTTAGGTATTATTTTTTGTTATCCCTAATAAAGGTTTAAACTACCAATTCATATATATCAAGGTTGTTCTACTATCTTTACGCAAGCAAAGAGAGAAAGATCGTAGTTATCTATTAATGCTTAAATTTCAGCCTTTTGCCAGTGAATTTCACAATCATAATGCTCAGCTAACAAACTGTTCAGCTCTGAAAAACCAGTGAGTGCTGTGGATTTTCCGCTGACGCAAGACCAAACAAACTTATGGCAGTTATTTCTGATAAGGTCATATTCACAATAGTGAAATAACTTTTCACTGGCCCTCATGGCGACAGTGTTGTCTGTTACCGGCCTATCATTATTATCGCATGCCACGTAAATTTGTTTGCCGCTGCGATTTTGTAAAAACCGCTTTGGTGAAATACCTCGAATTAATCCATTTCCTTTTAATTCAATTATATTTCCGTCGAGCCAAATACCGCTATGCTCAAACACCCCAAAAATACCACAACTGACAATCGCACCATTTTGCGGTTTAACCCATTTTTGGCCATTTTTAGCAAGCAGGCGCGATGAACCTTGCTTGGAATGTTTATTACTTGCTAATACAAGGATAGCACTGGCACCTAATAGCAGGAGAGGAAAAGCCATATGTTACTCCAAAAACAAATCCCTCCTTTAAGTGATACAAACAAACCGTTTTTTGCCAAGTTATGTTTGTAAGCTTTTGTTAATCTTAAACGTCATTTAAGTACGCTTGTCTGGTAGCGATTAACCTAATATGCATATATAACAAAAAAGCCTACAGACAAATGAAATAAACACTTAACAGTGATATGGCTAGTGTATTAATCTGTTGTCATCTCAATGAGCCAACTACATCAATGAAAATTATTAATAAATCCAACAAATTAGAAAATGTTTGTTATGACATTCGCGGTCCAATTCTTGACTACGCAAAAAAGATGGAAGATGAAGGGCATCGCATCTTAAAGCTGAACATTGGTAACCCTGCCCCCTTTGGTTTTGATGCACCTGATGACATATTAAAAGATGTGATCCACAACCTCCCCAAGTCACAAGGCTATTCAGACGCAAAAGGCATTTACGCAGCGCGCGTAGCAGTGTTGCAGTATTACCAGCAAAAGAATATTCGGAATATCACGGTAGAAGACATCATAATTGGTAACGGCGTGAGTGAGCTGATTGTGATGGCGATGCAAGGTTTGCTCAACGACAAAGACGAAGTATTGATCCCAAGCCCTGACTACCCTCTTTGGACGGCGGCGGTGAGTTTATCTTCAGGTAAACCTGTGCATTATATATGTGATGAAAGTAATGATTGGCAACCTGATATTGCGGATATTCGCAGTAAAGTGAGCCCAAAAACCAAAGCGATTGTGTTAATCAACCCTAATAACCCCACAGGCGCGGTGTATAGCAAAGAATTGCTACTACAGATTATTGAATTGGCCCGGGAATTTGGCTTTGCTATTATCAGCGATGAAATATACGACAAAATTTTATATGACGATGCCCAGCATCATTGTATCGCTGCGCTAGCCAGTGATGTGTTTTTTATCACGCTAAGTGGTTTGTCTAAAAACTACCGTGTCGCAGGTTTTAGAGCCGGCTGGTTGTTGGTAAGCGGCAATAAATTACCAGCGCAAAACTATATAGAGGGTTTGAACATACTGGCCTCAATGCGGATGTGCGCCAATGTGCCTAGTCAACACGCGATACAAACCGCCCTCGGTGGATATCAAAGTATCAATGAGTTAATAATGGAAGGCGGCCGCTTGAAAGTGCAGCGGGATTTATCTTGCGAGTTGATAAATCAAATTGATGGATTGTCGTGTGTCGTGCCTAAAGGTGCACTTTACTGTTTTGTAAAAGTGGATGCAGAAAAATTCAATATCACCAATGATGAACTCATGGTGCTTGATTTATTACGCCAAGAAAAAGTGCTGGTGGTACATGGCAGTGGTTTTAATCTAAAAACAGGCTGCTATTTCAGATTAGTGTTTTTACCTCACGTTGATGTGCTTCGTCCTGCTATTGAACGCATTGGCAATTTTTTCAAACATTACAAACAAGTTGTATAGAGTTTAATGAGTCATAACCCTTTAAAAAGTCATTTTTTTGCGCATTTGTCCCGTATGAAGTTAATTACGCGTTGGCCTTTAATGCGCAACGTTCGCTCCGAAAACGTACAAGAGCACAGTTTACAAGTGGCCATGGTGGCGCATTCCCTAGCGTTGATCCGAAACAAGTATTTTGAGGGCAAGTTAGATCCTTACAAAGTAGCCACCATTGCCATGTTTCATGATGTATCAGAAGTCTTAACGGGTGATTTACCCACACCGGTTAAATATTCAAATCCGGTAATCCGTGAAGAGTATAAAAAGATCGAGAAACTCGCTGAGCAAAAACTGATTAATATGGCCCCTACTGATTTTAAAGACGATTACGCGGCTTTGATTGACCACCATCATCACTCTGAAGACGAAGCCTTTATAGTCAAAGCTGCAGATGTGATCTGTGCCTATCTAAAAACCTTGGAAGAATTATCTGCCGGTAACAAAGAATTTGGTTTAGCAAAAAAACGTTTAGATAAAATTTTAAAAGATTATCGCTCAGACGAAGTGAATTATTTTATGAAAGCTTATGTGCCGAGTTTCAGTTTAAGTTTGGACGAGATAACGCAAGAAGAAATGTAAACTTCTAAGATATGTGCCTGTATCACCAGATAAAAGGAAGCGATAACATTGGACAATGATCAAGACTGGTTAGCTCGATATCAACAGCAAAGCTCGCAGCGAGAGGGTGATCATCGAACCCCTTTTCAACGTGATAAAGCGCGAATCTTACATTCTGCGGCTTTCAGGCGCCTGCAAGCCAAAACCCAAGTATTAGGCGTGGGTATGAGTGACTTTTATCGCACTCGTCTTACCCATTCTCTTGAAGCCTCGCAAATTGGTCAGGGTATTGCCGCTCAATTACGCAGTAAATTTCCCGAGTTAACCTTTGATCTGGGCTTAAACGATACTCTAATTGAAGCCTTGTGCTTATCTCATGATATTGGCCATCCGCCCTTTGGTCACGGGGGTGAAGTTGCCCTACATTATAAAATGCGTCACCACGGGGGCTTTGAAGGTAACGGCCAAACCTTCAGGATTGTGACCAAATTAGAGCCATACACCGCTGACTCAGGCATGAATCTGAGTCGCCGTACTTTATTGGGTTTAATCAAATACCCAAACTACCTTGATGCGTTAAACAACAAGTCTCTTGCCGAAGATGATAAGACTCTGTCTCACCGGCAAATTCAAGCAGCCAATTGGCATCCCCCAAAAGGCTTATATCAATGTGATGCGCCCCTGTTTGACTGGGTCACTGCACCTTTAAGCTCGGCCGATAAAAAGCGCTTTATGCTATTTAATCCAGCTGGTACGGCTCATTGTAAAACCCGTTATAAATCCTTTGATTGTTCAATTATGGAATTAGCGGACGATATAGCCTACGGCATTCACGATTTAGAAGATGCCATCGTGATGGGCATTGTTACGCATTCTGAATTTATGCAAGAGGTAGCAGAGCCCATTACCAACATCGCTGATACTTGGCTAAGTCGTAATATCTTGGGTCTTACCCAAAAACTTTTCAGCCATAAACATCATGAGCGCAAAGACGCCATTGGCGCACTGGTAAATAGTTTTATTACCTGCATCGAAATTGAGGATGTTGAACCGGCCTTTGCTGAGCCACTGTTAAAATACAACGCGGTGTTTCCTGCTCAATATCATCAAGCCCTAACGTTATTCAAAAATTACGTGTTTAACCGCGTGATATTAAAACCGGATATTCAATTGCTTGAATACAAGGGGCAGCAAATTGTGATGGAATTATTTGAAGCATTTTCATCCGATCCTTTACGCCTGCTTCCTGACAATACTCGCGAGCGATATAAAAAAGCCTGTGAGCAAAATAATGGTTTTCGCGTCATCGCAGATTATATTTCAGGCATGACAGATGGCTTTGCATCTCGTTTATACAACACCTTGTTTTTGCCGGCTGGGTAATCGTCTTCAACGTTGCTCAGCCCAGTTCCATCGCAATTAAACTATTTAATAGATATTCTGACCGTCTGCAGTTGCATGTTAGCGCTACATTGATCTAAAGCCTCTTAGCTTACTTATGAAAGAATATATCGAGCGTTTAGTCTGCTAAATTATTCTAGGTAAAATAATTGGAAAGATAATTCATCGATTACCTGTCTTTATCTCGGAGTCAGCAACTTATTGGAAAAATGACCATGTTAATTAAAACGCCAGCGAAAAGTACGTGCAAAGAACATCAGGTAACTGACGAAACCGTTTACAAACAAAGGCGGCAAATAATAAAGTCTATGGGATTTTTAGGTGCTGCAAGTTTGCTGCAATCAACACAGGTTAGCGCCTTTAGTTTGTTTGGCGACGATGAGCCAGAAAAATTTGTCACAAGACCATTACGTTTTAGCCCCGCTGACAAGTATCAAAGCAAAGACATCGTTACCCCAGAAGAAAAAGTCATAAGCTACAATAACTTTTATGAGTTTGGTACCGGTAAGGCCGATCCTGCAGAAAACGCGCAAAGCTTTAACGTTAACCCTTGGGATCTGACCATTAACGGTTTGGTGGATAAACCCATATCGCTTGGTTACGAAGATTTATATAAAAAGCTGACACTTGAAGAACGTATTTATCGCCTACGTTGTGTTGAAGCGTGGTCTATGGTGATACCTTGGGTTGGTTTCTCGCTGGCTGATTTAATTAAACTCGCAAAGCCCCTAAGCAGCGCTAAGTATGTGGCCTTTGAAACCCTGTACGATCCAAAACAAATGCCTGGCCAACGCAACCGTTTTGCTGGTGGTGGCATTGATTATCCTTACGTTGAAGGCCTTACCATTGAAGAAGCTACCCACCCTCTTGCGTTTTTGGCGGTGGGTTTATATGGCAAAACCCTGCCCCCCCAAAATGGAGCTCCAATTCGCTTAGTTGTGCCATGGAAGTATGGTTTCAAGAGTATAAAGTCTATTACCAACATCCGATTAACTGACAAAAAGCCACCCACAACTTGGAATATGTTAGCCTCGAACGAATATGGGTTTTATGCCAACGTCAACCCAAAGGTTGATCATCCGAGATGGAGTCAAGCCAGTGAGCGGCGCATTACAAGCGGTGGGCTATTTAATACTAGTCGCATCCCAACACAAATGTTTAATGGCTATGATGAAGTGGCGCCGCTGTATGCCAGTTTAGATTTAAAGCGAAATTACTGAAGCATGGTAAGTCAACTATCAATACACAGAGAACCTTGTTGTGGCCTTTAGATTAAAACTGATTCACATACTGCTGTTAAAAGGCATCATTCATTTTGCAGCCGTTATACCGCTGGCCTATACCTTTTACTTAGCCACCATCGATGATCTAGGGGGCGATCCTGTAATGGCGCTGATTCATTTTTGCGGTATCGGCGCGTTTAATTTATTGCTGTTGTCCTTGTTAGTCAGTCCCTTAGCGCAAAAATTAAAACAGGGCTTATTGCTAAGGTTAAGACGACTACTTGGCCTCTACGCTTTTGTTTACGCCTTGTCTCATTTGCTGGTATACGTGATATTTGAATTGCAATTGGATTGGGGGTTGATCGCTGGCGAGATTATCGAACGGCCTTATATCACCGTAGGTTTTGTGGCATTTTTAATACTAGGCGCACTTGCTGCTACATCAACCCAAGCCATGCAACGCACACTGAAACGCAATTGGCAAAAATTACATAATTGGGTCTATATCGCCGTGTTACTAATCGCCTTACATTTTATTTGGTCAGTCAAATCTGATATTAACGAACCCCTGTTATATTGGGCAATGACCTTGGTTTTGTTAACCATGCGTAAGTCAACGCTGCAACAATGGTGGCTGCGCCGCCAAAAACAAAACTCTGAGGTCAAGCGTCAG
>NZ_JANQVQ010000283.1 GCF_030730205.1 Paraglaciecola sp. | reverse complement strand
GAATATGAAATAGATGTCAATATGGAAAATATGAGGCATCATGTATTTTCATTTCATGAAAAATGACGTTTTATTTTACCTATACCCGCCTACCTTTGCGTTTGCCTTTGAGATGAGAAATTTTAACCTATATACATTGTTTTTTAATCCTAAGTTGACTGTTTAACCCTTCCTTAACCTTGCCCTTGTTATGCTTGAACCTATTGTAGACTTTTCGACTTTTTCAGTTAGGGATAACACAACTATCTTGTGGTCTTGAGTCTGATCTTTTTTAATTACTTATCAGGAATTTTTTATCATGAAATCTTCAATCGGCATCACAGGCTTACTCGTCGCTGCGATTACACTCAGCAGTTGTCAACCAGACAGCACGCCTGCGAGCTCTGCGCCAGTAACGGCGGTTTCGTATATTAGGGTAAGTAGTGCCGAGCATAATATTGACACCCAAATGCAGGGGCGTGTGGTGGCATCCCTTAGCGCTGAAGTACGTCCGCAGGTGGGTGGTATTATTCAGCAGCGTTTGTTTATTGAGGGTAACTCAGTAGAGCAGGGCCAGTTGCTGTATCAAATTGAGCCGGCGACCTATCAGTCTGCTTACAATGAAGCCAATGCCAATTTAAATAGCGCTAAAGCATCCCTTGAAACGGCGAGTTTGAAAAATCAGCGTTACGCCGATTTATTGCAATTTGAAGGGGTATCGCAACAAGATGCTGACGATGCCCATGCGACTTATCTTGAAGCTAAAGCGAATATTGAAAAGTATCAGGCCGCCTTAGCAACGGCGGCGATTAACCTTGAATTTACCAAAATTACCGCGCCCATCTCGGGTCATATTGGGATCTCTAGCGTAACCGCCGGTGCGCTAGTTACCGCTCAGCAAACTAGTGCTCTTGCGACTATTCGTACTTTGGATCCTATTTACGTGGATATGAAAAAAAGCAGCAAGGACTTACTCAAACTGCGCCAACTGATGACAGATAGTGGTGTGAAACAAGGCACAGCTGCGGTAACACTGACCTTAGAAGATGGCAGTGAATATGGCCTTAAAGGTCAGTTGAAAATGCAAGAAGTATCAGTGGATGCATCGACAGGCTCCGTCACCTTGCGTGCCGAATTTGCCAATCCTGATGGTGTCTTATTACCCGGCATGTTTGTGCGAGCACAAGTCAATGAAGCGGTAGAACAAAATGCGATATTGGTGCCACAACAAGGGGTTTACCACGAGGCGACGGGTGAAGCCTACGCCTATGTGATTGGTGAGAATAATCAAGTCGAAAAGCGCAGTTTAAAAACCATTAATGCGGTTGGCAATCAATGGCTACTCGAGAGCGGCTTATCACTGAATGATAAATTATTGGTTGAAGGCAGTAGTAAAGTAAGACCAGGTAGTGAAGTTAAGCCTATTGAAGTGCAAATGGATGCTACGGGCGCTGTGGTTGCCTTAGCTGAGCAAAGTACCTCCGCTACCCTAGGAGGGCTATAATTTATGTTTGCCCGTTTTTTTATCGATCGTCCGGTTTTTGCTTGGGTTATTTCTATCATCATTATGCTGATCGGTATTTCCTCAATTATGTCCTTACCAATTGCCCAGTACCCAAGTGTGGCTCCCCCTGTTATTAGGGTTACTACAAGCTATACCGGTGCTGATGCCCAAACGGTGGAAAACAGTGTTACACAAATACTCGAACAGCAATTAACTGGCCTTGACGGCTTATTATACTTTTCCTCTTCGAGTACCTCGGATGGCTCAGCGTCAGTCAGTATCACCTTTGAAGAGGGCACTGACCCAGATTACGCCCAAGTACAAGTGCAAAATAAAGTACAGCAGGTGACGTCGCGCTTTCCCGAATCGGTACAAACTCAAGGGGTAACGGTAACCAAATCTAATAGTGACTTTTTACTGGTTACCGCCATTTATGATGCAAGCGATCAGGTTTCTTCCTTTGATATCGCTGATTACATTTCATCTAACATAGAAAATGAGATAGCTCGCATTGAAGGGGTGGGAGACACCCGGGTATTTGGTTCAGAGTATGCCATGCGTATCTGGCTCGACCCAACCAAATTGGCAGCCTATGAGTTAATGCCCTCAGACATTACCAGCGCTTTAGCCGCACAAAACGTACAAATACCTGCCGGTAAAATCGGTGCGATACCCGCTTTGACGGAGCAAGAACTCAATGCCACAGTCACGGCGCAGTCAATGATGTCTACTGTAGATGAGTTTAGCAATATCATCATTAAATACGATGCCAGTGGCGCTAATGTGTACTTGAGCGATGTGGCTCGGGTTGAAATAGGCAGTGCGAGTTACGATGCTATTCCCCGTTTAAATGGCCATCCCGCATCGGGTATTGCCGTCATGCTGTCGCCCGGCGCTAATGCCTTAGACACAGCGACTCGGGTAAAAGCCAAAGTGGCCGAGTTGGCCAAAAACTTACCTGACGGTTACCAAGTGACCTTTCCCCGTGATAGTACTGATTTCATCAAAATTTCAATCAGCGAAGTGGTTCAAACCCTAGTGGAAGCTGTGGTGTTGGTGGTATTGGTGATGTGGTTGTTTTTGCAAAATTGGCGGGCAACGTTAATTCCTGCCATTGCTGTCCCCGTGGTATTGCTGGGTACCTTTGGCGTGTTATCAGCCTTCGGATTTTCCATCAATACCCTCACCATGTTTGGCATAGTTCTGTCTATTGGTTTGCTGGTGGATGATGCCATTGTGGTGGTTGAAAACGTTGAGCGCTTAATGCGCGAGAAGAACTTATCCCCCCGCGATGCGACCATAGAGTCCATGTCAGAAATAAGCAGTGCATTGATCGGTATTGCCGTGGTGTTATCGGCGGTATTTTTACCTATGGCATTTTTTGGTGGCTCAACGGGTGTCATCTACCAACAATTCTCGATAGCCATTGTGTCGTCAATGACCCTGTCGGTTATTGTGGCCTTGACCCTCAGCCCCATGTTATGTGCCAGCTTACTGACTAAGACTGAACATAACAAAGACGGTAAGGGATTTTTTGCTGGCTTTAACCGTGTGTTTGACCGTCTAACTACCTCATATACTGGCCACGTAGAACATATCATCACGCGCAAGGTGCGTTGGATAATAGTGTATGGCGTTATTATCGGGATATTGGCCTTACTTATTGTGCGGATGCCAACGGGCTTTTTACCTCAAGAAGATCAAGGCAATACCATGTTTCAAATTAACTTGCCTCCGGGAGCCTCTATAAAACGTACTCGCGCGGTGGCCGAAAAGGTAGAGCAATATCTGATGGAAAATGAAACAGATAGCGTGATCCGCACATTTACGATTTCGGGTTTTAATCGAGCTGGGAGCGGACAAAATGCAGGCATGGGGTTTGTAGGATTAAAGCCTTGGGATGAACGCCCCCAAGAAGAGCAGAGTGCAGAAGCTTTAATCAATAGAATGAACAAAAATTTGTCGAGCATTCGTGATGCAAGTGTTTTTGCTATGCAGCAACCCGTGATCCAAGGGCTAGGTCAAAGCAACGGTTTTACCTTTCAAGTGCAAGCAGCTACAGGTACTAGCCGTGAAGAGTTAAGCCGTTTGAAAGACGAATTGCTTAGTAAAGCACGCCAAAGCGAATTACTCTCGAGTATTCGAGAAGGAGCGCTGAGTGACACACCCCAGCTCAAAATTGATATTGATAACGGCAAGGCAACGGCCCTAGGTTTGTCCCTGTCGGATGTTTCGGCGACCTTAACTTCGGCATGGGCTGGCTCCTATGTGAATGACTTTATTGACGATGGTAGAGTGAAAAAAGTCTATGTGACAAGTGATGCCCAATACCGATCTAAACCTGAGGATTTAGGTGAGTGGCATGTACGAGGGGTAAATGCTGATGGTGAAACTACCATGACGCCTTTCTCTGCGTTTAGCTCTACGACATGGTCAAGCGCGCCACAAAGTTTGTCGCGTTTTAATGGTGTTGCGTCCTACGAGATACAAGGTGTTGGGGCGAGCGGAGTGAGTTCGGGCCAAGCCATGGCTGAAATGGAACGCTTAAGTGAAGAAGTGGGTCAAGATAAGTTAAGCTACTCATGGAGTGATTTGTCTTACCAAGAAAAGCTCTCAAGCGGGCAGTCAAGCATGCTTTACGGCATCTCTATTTTGGTGGTGTTCTTAGCACTAGCGGCCTTATATGAAAGCTGGTCAGTACCCTTTTCTGTCATTATGGTTATTCCATTAGGTTTGGTTGGCGCAGCCATAGCAGCCACCATGCGCGGCCTCGAAAACGATATTTATTTTCAGGTGGCTCTGTTAACCACCATTGGGCTGGCGTCAAAAAATGCGATCTTAATCGTGGAATTTGCTGAGACCTCCTATCAGAAAGGCTCGTCATTGGTAAGTTCTGCACTTGAAGCGGCAAAACTGCGTTTACGGCCGATTATTATGACCTCCTTGGCCTTTATGTTTGGTACTTTGCCACTGGCTATTTCATCTGGTGCGGGCGCCAATAGCCGTATTTCAATCGGTACGGGTATTGTTGGTGGTACCTTAACCGCCACCATTTTTGGGATATTCTTGGTACCTATGTTTTTTGTCTTGATCCGTGGATTATTTCCCAAACGACGTCCAGTATATGATGTTAAGTCTTCGATTAAGGAGAATGCCCATGACTGAATTAACCATTAATGTGATGGGCAGTGCTAGGTTGCTGCCTATCGTTGGCGCGTTAATTTTAGCCGGATGTAGTAGCTTAGCCCCGGATTATGCTCGCACTGATTTGCCTGTGCCTAATGAATGGCAAAACCAGCCACAGACTCAGACTCAAGGGTTATCAGCAGAGCAGGCGCTGCAAGTCCCTTGGCAAGATTTCATCAAAGATCCACGCTTAGCACAAATAATTGAGCTGGCGCTCAATAGCAACCGCAGCCTGCGTGAAACTCTGGCTGATGTTGAATCCGCCAGAGCGACTTATCGTATCCAAAAAGCAGATTTATATCCGGCTATTGATGCGGGCTTAAGTGGCAGTCGTACCAAGTCCTCAGCCGGCGATATCTCTACAATCTATGGAGCCGAAGTAGGGTTGAGTGGTTATGAAATCGACTTATTTGGTAAGAATCGCAGCCTAACTGAGGCGCAGCTGGAAGCCTATTTGGCAAGCGCGGAAACCGCCAAAGCGGCAAAAATCGCCCTTATCGGTGAGATTGCCAATGCCTGGTTAACCTTAGCTGCAGATAAAAATCAACTGAGCTTAGCCCAAGAAACTGCCGCGAATGCTCAGAAAACCATGGATATTACTAACAAGCGTTTAGAGTTAGGGGTGGATTCAAGGATAGACGTGGCCAGTGCCCAAACGGTTTATCATAGCGCCCGTGCAGACATTGCCAGTTACACCACCCAAGTCGCGCAAGATCTTAACGCCTTGCGTTTGTTAGTGGGTGAGCAATTTGCTGACAACTTGCTGCCTGAAGAATTGCCAGAAAGCGCAACCTTGGTCTCAGATGTGCCAGCAGGCTTAGCGTCGTCGGTGCTGTTGCAGCGCCCAGATGTCTTGGCGGCCGAACATGACCTAAAATCAGCCAATGCCAATATTGGTGTTGCCCGGGCGGCGTTTTTTCCGAGCTTGTCGTTAACCGCCTCTGGCGGCTTGGCTAGTTCAGTATTGGCCGATATATTCACTGGCGGCGCCAATTCAATTTGGACTATTGCGCCGAGTTTATCTTTACCCATATTTGATGGCGGAGCGAATGACGCGAATTTGGCCTACAGTGAAGCCCAGCAACGTAAGTATCTTGCTGCCTATGAATATGCAATTCAAAGTGCATTTGCTGAAGTCGCTGATGCGCTAGCGCGTCGAGCAACCATTCAACAACAATTGGATGCCCAACAAGCCTTAGTGACGGCGGCGAGTCGCAGTTATGATTTGTCGTTAGCACGCTATAAAGGGGGGATTGACAGCTTTCAAAATGCCCTAACCGCCCAGCGTACATTGTATGGTGCAAAACAATCGCTTATTAGCACCAGACAGACGGATCTTAATAATCGCATCACCCTGTATAGGGTATTGGGCGGTGGCTTAGTAGAAAAAGAGTCTGGGCAAGATAATAACTAAGTTTTTGCTTATAATCTCTGTCATTCGATGTGGGATTTTTATGTTATGAAGTTGCTAGGATTAATATTTTAATGAATGTATTACTGGTTGAAGATGACATCGACCTTGCCACTACCGTAGTTGATTATCTCGATATTGAGTCCATTGAGTGTGACCATGCGAGCAATGGGCTTATGGGCTTACATTTAATCGAAACCAATCATTATCAAATGATCATACTTGATATTAATATGCCAAAAATGGATGGCTTAACCCTGTGCAATACCCTGCGGGAACGCGGCATGGATATTCCAATTCTAATGCTGACGGCCCGTGATAGCCTCGATAATAAGTTGCAAGGTTTTGCAGCAGGTAGTGATGATTATTTAGTCAAACCCTTTGCGCTGAAGGAGCTGGTGGCGCGAGTGCAAGTGCTTGCAAAGCGCCGCAGTGGCGAAGTAAAACGCTTAGTATTGGGTGATTTAACCCTAGATTTAAGCCTGCACACTGCACTTTTAAAGCAAAAACCTTTAAAACTTTCGCCTATCGCTTTTAAATTATTAGAAGTATTAGTACGTACCAGTCCGCAAGCGGTAAATCGTCAGCAAATTATGCAAAGCGTTTGGGGCGATGAACAACCTGATAGTAATAGTCTAAAGGTGCATATTTATCATTTGCGCAAACTGCTGGATAGCGCCACGAGTAACATCAGCTTAGAGACGGTATCAGGTATTGGTTTTGCTATTAGAAAAGATATTGAAGGAGAGTTAGATTGAAAATCAGACCAAGTCTTAGACTGTATTTTTTTATCAGTGTGGTATTGCTTGGCTCGGTGATGGCGATTGGTTTTTCTTTATTAAGTGTTAACTATTTTATTGACGGCCTCGATAAAGGGCATTATGTGGTCATGCGTGATCTGGCTAAAACAGTTGAACTTGAAGATGGACAAGCAAAAGATATTGGCGGTTTTCATATAGCAAGCCGTTGGCAGGATACCCCAGATATTATTCAGCAACTTTTTAATTCGCCACTTAGCGAGGAGGGACGACTACAAAAAATAACAGAGCAGTCATCGATTTTTTCCGTGCCTGAAAATGTTTATTTTATGGTGTTGTTTTATACTCCCCAAGGTGAACAACGATTTATATCCAAGGTCATGCTCGAAAAAGACCGACCTGTCAGCGTAGATTCAAGTTCTCCTGCCAAACGACTGTATTGGATATTTTTTACGGCGGTTGCGGCCATTGCCTTATTTATCTTTTTTTTAATGATGATAATGCGAAAAATAGCCAAACCCATCGAATCCTTAAAAAATTGGGCCAAATCCTTAAACCAAGAAAACCTGCAACATTCGCCGCCAGATTTTAACTACAACGAATTAAATGTATTGGCCGCCCTAGTGCAAAGTAATTTAAAGTCGGCTCATCAAAGTGTTGAGCGTGAACAACAATTTTTAAGTTACGCCAGCCATGAATTGCGTACGCCTATTGCGGTCATTCGTAGCAATGTTGAGTTATTGCAAAGGTTAAGCGAAAAAGCCCCCCTTAGTGACAAACAACAACTGACCTTGCAGCGCATTCAACGGGCCGGTTTAACCATGAGCAATTTGACCGACACCCTACTGTGGCTTAGCCGTAATGATGAACAAGAGGTTGCGCCAGAGACGGTAGCCTTAGATGATAAAATCAAACAATTGTGTGTTGAACTTAATTATTTACTCAATGCAAAAAACGTTGAAATTAACATAGACACCGAACAATACGGGCTGCATGTACAAGCTACTGCCTGCCATATTGTATTAAGTAATCTTATTCGCAACGCCTATCAGCATACTCAATCAGGTTACGTGAATATCAAACAGCAGGGTGGGCGGCTTACTATCATTAACTGCAACACCCAGGACGATAATGCCGAGCTTAAGACTGGAACGAATGAGACTGCCGTTGCTTTTGGCGAAGGTTATGGACTAGGTTTGCAACTTAGCGAAAAAATCATTAAGCGCCATGCTTGGTTTTATGAAGTGACTAATGTGCAAGGACTATATCAGGTCACTGTTGATTTTGAGCTGAATAAATAATTTGGTAAGGCCATCAGTACGTGGCTATTTATAGAGGGTGTTTGTCTATTTTCTAGCCTTAGGTTTAAGTCAAAATGTAATAACAGAGGTGAACGTGAAAAAGTGTTTTTCGATGCTAGTGGTGGTTTTTATGCTAACGCCTCAGGTCTTTGCCCAGAGTGCAGTTAAGTATAATAAGGAGTTGGATGGCTTTGACTATCCCTTTGATGTTGAGACCTTCAAGTTCAATTCGCAAAATCAAGAGTTAAACATGCGCTACATGGATGTAGGCGCTAAAGACGCAGAAAAAGTGATTGTGTTACTGCATGGTAAAAACTTTGCTGGTTATTACTGGGAACAAGTCACCCAAGATCTGCTAAAAAGACCCCGCAGTTTCTGAACCACATGGGACAACAAGATAAATGTTTGCCCAAGTATGTG
>NZ_JANQVQ010000282.1 GCF_030730205.1 Paraglaciecola sp. | reverse complement strand
TACATCCGAACCCCTGTTCTAATAAATCCATTATTTAAACTCGCCATTCATGCTTATTATTATTCTCAAAATGAAAGCAACCTCACCTCAACGCAATAGGCTAACTGTAAAAGAATCTAAAATCATCTATTCCCTTTCAATAATTAGCGTTAATCTGTAACTTATGACAATTAAATTGCTATTCGTCTAACTCATTTAGCAATGATCACATTTCGAAAACATGGAGCAAAATATGAAACTACGATTGAAGTTAATTCCTTTAGTTGTTGCATTAGCATTAGCAGGATGTACAAAACAAACAGCGGAAGAATTAATCGCTCAAGCTCAAGTTAAAGTCGACAATGATCAATTTTCGGGTGCAGTGCTCGATCTTAAAAATGCGATTCAGTTAGAACCGAGAAATGCTCAAGCCAGATTTTTACTTGGCAAAAGCTATGTTGAAAAAGGTGCCGCAACGGCAGCAGAAAAAGAGCTTTCTGAGGCTTACGACTTGGGTTATGAGCCAAATGATGTATTACCCCTATTAGCAAAGGCTTATAGTCAACAATTTAAAAACCAACAAATCATTGACTTAGTTAACGATGCTAAAAATATTGATCCGTTGGTCGAAACAGCCCTACTCATTTATAAATCCTTAGCGTACTTTCAATTGGGACAGCCAGCGAAAGCCAGACAAGCTGTAAGGCAAGCAAACGAAATTTCTAATGAATCCATGTACAGCAAATTAGGAAGCGCGTATGTTTCTTTGAGTAACAACTTGATTGGTTCATCGGTAGAGAAGGTCGACCAACTGCTTGAGCAAACCCCTAATTTTCCAGAGGCAATTTTACTTAAAGCCCAGCTTGCCATAATGAATAAAAACTTTCCTGAAGCGGTTAAATATTTTGAAGCTTACGAAGAATTACTGCCGAGTTTATTTCAATCAAAGCTGTTTTTAGCCAACGCGTATGCAAAAAACAATCAATTTACTGAGGCTGAAAAATTAATTGATAACCTGCTGAAGATCGCCAAATCGCATCCGATGGTGAATCAACTTAAAGGGTTTGTTCGCTATCAAGCAAAAGATTATGAAGGTGCTAAACATTTTACCCAAATTGCGATTCAAAACGGCATGGACAATAAAACCAATAGGGTAATTGCAGGTATCAGCGCCTTTTATACATCAAACTACGAACAGGTTTTTCAAAATCTATCGCCAATAGAAAACGATTTTCCCAGTAATCATCCTATTAAAAAGCTATTAACGATAGTGAAACTGAAATTAGGTTACAACATCGAATCAGCAGACCAATTATCTCGCATACAAGACCTAACTGAGAAGGATATTATATTGTTGTCTGCAGTTAGCAGGCAGCTTGTTCAGTCTGGAAACCTTGAGCAGGCGCAAACTTTGTTAGAAAAAACAAAGTCTATAACGTTTACTGAACCATCTACATTGACACAAAAAGGGTTCTTAAGGTTATCTCTCGACGATGTAGAAGGCATAAGTGATCTTGAACAAGCATTGGCTTTGGACCCTGATCTTGAGGTGGCTCAGATTGGATTAGCTGCGTCTTACATTGAAAATGAACTCTACGATGAGGCTATTGAGTTGGCTAATGATTGGATCAATAAAGAACCAGAGTCGTTAAAAGGCTACATTTTAGCAGCAACGGCATTGTTAGGTAAAAACAATATTAATCAAGCTGAAGATATGTACAACAGGGCGCTTACCATAGACCCCAGCAATCCTGCCGCCAACATTTATTATGCCGATAAAGCAGAAGCAAAAAATAAAATTAGTGATGCTATTACTTATATCGAAGCTATTTTGGCGAAAAAACCTGACTATTTAATCGCACTTGAAAAATATTTTGTTTTACAGTTTCAAATGGGGAAGGTCGAAGAAGGTTTAAACGTCTTTGAAACAGCGCTAAATCAAAAATTAGGCGGTGAAAAATTAACGTTGTTATATGCACAAGCTTTATTTACCGCTCAACGCTACCAAAAAACAGTTGATGTACTTGCCAAGTTAGTCGACGCTGACAATTATCCAGACATATATTGGATAGTCTACGGTGATGCATTACTCAATTTGAATGATACTAAAAAAGCGCTAGAAGTAGCAAAAAGATGGGTGGAAACATCACCAGAGAATCGTCTAGCAAATTTACGTTTGATTACTTTTTACGAACTTGAAGGTGATATTCCACAAGCAAGGTTAGCGGCAAGAGACTCGGTTTTAAAATTTAAAAATCAGACTAAATTCACGGCACTTTTAATGTATTACAATGTTCTGTTGGGAAATTTAGCTGAAGCCAAACAAGGTTTCAATTCATTACCTGCAGAAGCCAAAGAGTCTGAAAGTGTTCAAGGAATTGAGGGCATGATGCTCCTTGAAACAGGCAATGCAGATGCAGCCTTGCCTAAGCTAAAAAGATATTACGACCTGAATCCAACAGAGCAGAATGCAATTTTTGTGGCAAAAGGTTTTAAACTGCAGGGTAATCTCATTCAGTCTATTAATTTTTTAAAAGAACATATCAAGCAAGTTGGAGAGTCGCAGGTAGTTCGAGTTAGGATTGCTGAATTAGCCATTGCTGAGAATGACTTTAATGAGGCAAAACAACAATATTCGGTGATACTTAACGCAGATGCAGATAACTTAAGGGCTTTGAATAATATGGCCAATATTTCTTTAGAAGAAAACAATATTGATGAAGCGTTGCGTTACGCTGAGAGAGCAACCAAAGTCAACCCAAATAATGCTTTAATACTAGACACTTATGCTACGACATTATTGAAATCTGGAAGTAACGAAGAGGCTTTAGATACATATTCTAAGGCATTGAGGATTGAACCCAAAGCAACAAGTATTGGCATTAGATATGTCGAAGCACTCTTATTAAGTAAGCAAAATCAAAAAGCAGCATCAATTTTAAACAGCTTGAAAACGGATGATCCTAAAATACAGATGAAGATAAATGAATTACGAAAAGGTATCTAAGATTTAGGATATAACCTACATCTAATTTTCTAATGTAAGTCTGGGGAGTTTAGATTAAATATCGCTATTCCCCGCTTTGTGTCTGTTGCAACAAAATAGCCTTAACAGATGAAAAAAAAAATAAAGACCATGGCATTAGCTAGTCATCGTAAGAACACTTCAGTTTTTGCATTGATGTAGCTTATTGAAGCCCCACATTTGTCTAATGAATCTAATTAAAAAACTAACCAATTGTCCGTGATAGTCTAAGAAAAGAAAAATTTTCAAGCACCGTTATCTATACAAAATTCACCAAACCACCGTATGCTAATTGGTTTGTTATGGTCTGGCTACATTTCTAACCGCAATTTCTTTTACAAATAGTTTATTTTTATTTCCGATGATGTCGGCGTTTTGTAGGTCTGAATAATGTCAGCTTTTTTAACATATTTAAAAGCGTAAAAAAATGACTTTTGTAAGTTGTTGTATTATATGGTAAAAAAAAATTGGCGTACTATTTGCTTTGTCTAAAGTGAACAGATTTTTACTGTTATACTGTTTACGTTAAGTTGTCGTAAATAATAACGAAGATAAACTTTTATAGGATATATTTATGTCTAACTTAAAAAAATATTTATTAGCTTCAGCCTTCACTGCAGTATGTGCTACTCAAGCTCATGCTGAGTTCGTTTTGGATTCTTTCGATAGTTATAATGCAGTATTAGAAATTACCTCTGCGGGCGCTCCAGTTTCTACTACGCGAGTAATTACTACAACAGGTGTTTCTGTTGATTATACTCTTTCTGCTGGTGGCGCTTTTGTTACCTTAGATAACTCACTTTTCCCTACTTCTCCAGTTCAGAACGGTGAACTGTCTTACAGTGGTTCCAACACTGGTGGTACTATCACTCTTAAATATTATGATGCAATTCTGGGTGTTGGTGGTTTTGCAACTACTCCTGAAAACACTGTTGACTTTACTGCATTCGGCGATACTTTTTACTTTAGTCTTTTTGACGCCGTAGATGGTCCTTTTGATGCTCAAATAACAGTTTCTTACTACGATGGTATGGGTTATTCAACTGATTCTGCAAGCTTCTCAGTAGCAGACGGTCAAGATGGCGATATTTTCTTCGCATTTAGTAACTTTATGAATGCTGATTTCACCATGATAGAGTCAATTACAACGGTTATCTCTACTCTTAACCCAAATGCTGATTTTGACCTTGCCGAAGTAGGTATTGTTCCAGAGCCTTCTTCAATCGCTCTTTTAGGTTTAGGTCTTTTAGGCTTAGGTTTAAGAAGCCGTAAAAAATCTGCTTAATATTATTGAGCAAATGTTCAAAATTTAGAAACCCGCTTCGGCGGGTTTTTTAGCATTTGAGCGTTAAATTTCTGCGGTTATAAGTTCTAGATGCGTTATTTTTCAAAAAATAAGGATTTTTGCCGGCCATGTGCTGTTTGTTTATCAACTCGCTATATTTTAGTTCGATAGCGTATCTATAATAATTTCGTGGAGTCTGTCTTTGTGGCGCTTTTAACTTCCGCTCAGCTCAGCTAAGGTTTACTTTAATAGCGTCTTGTTTAGATAGGTAAGGCAGATATCCTAGTAGGCTTACCAGAAACGCATGTTTGCCAAAATAGTCTATTACCTGTCGAGAGTCGTATCAGGTTTCTAAAAAATTTGAATCACAAAAGTCTGCAACTTCTAAAAATCTTTCAGCATAATTTCAGTCAGTTAAATATTAAACGAGGATTCAGAAAAATCGCACTAGTGGCTTATCGTTTTAGTGAACTGATGCTTAATATTCTGTCAGATTTATTTACACACTCCATGCAAATAAAAGCGTAACTTTATCTAACTATATGAAATTAATGATAAATAATATGTGGCACACGGATTGTATAAGTATTCTGTAACAAGCTTTGCGGTACTCTACAAATACCAATGTTGTCGTAAAGAAGTATGTATTGATAAACAATTAGAGGATAAGATTATGTTAAATTTCAAAAAATATTTATTAGCTTCAGCCTTCACTGCAGTATGTGCTACTCAAGCTCATGCTGAGTTCGTTTTGGATTCTTTCGATAGTTATAATTCAGTATTAGAAATTACTTCTGCAGGCGCTCCAGTTTCTACTACACGAGTAATTACTACAACAGGTGTATTTGTTGATTATACTGTTTCTGCTGGTGGCGCTTTTGTTACTGTAGATAATTCACTTTACCCTGGTTCTCCAGATCAGAATGGTCAGTTGTCTTACAGTGGTTCAAACACTGGTGGTTCTCTTACCCTTAAGTATTATGATGCGGTTTTAGGGACTGGTGGATTTGCAACTACACCTGAAAACACAGTTGACTTTACTTTACTTGGCGATAGCTTTTATTTTAGTTTGTTAGATGCAGTTGACGGCCCGTTCGATGTTGCTTTGACTGTATCTTATTTTGATGGTGTTGCTTACTCAACTGATTCTGCCGGCTTCACTGTAGCTGATGAGCAAACTGGCGATATTTTCTTTGCTTTTGCTAACTTTTTAAATGCAGATTTCAGCATGATAGAGTCAATAACTGCAGTTATTTCTACTACTAATCCAAATGCTGATTTTGACCTTGATGAAGTAGGTATTGTTCCAGAGCCTTCTTCAATTGCTCTTTTGGGTTTGGGTCTTTTAGGTTTAGGTTTAAGAAGCCGTAAAAAATCTGCTTAATATTATTGAGCAAATGTTCAAAATTTAGAAACCCGCTTCGGCGGGTTTTTTGTTTGTGATTAGTTAGTTTCTAAAATACAGGTTATAGTAAATAGCATAATAAAGTATCCGGTAGGATTTTGAGCCACATGACTAACTGGTTGTTAGCCCATGCTTCACGAAAGAACATCATTATTTTAGTATTGGGCTATTTCGCATTCCCTCTCTATTTATTGCCCATGATCCTTGACCAAGGAGAAACTGGGCCATTTGATCTGTTGTTCTACTACGATGCCGATATGGTTTACCAGATGTTGAGCGCCTATGGCGAAAGGCTTAGACACAGATATATAATTGGATTAGTCACTATCGATGTCATTTATCCAATTTACTATAGCGTTTTAATAGCGATGATGATTGCAGCCATAGTTAAGGCGTATGACAGCATTAATAGAAGATTATATTCTCTTATCTTGATCCCATTTCTTGTGATGTCGATGGATTTTCTGGAGAATGGAATGTTAGTGAGCTTGATATTTGCGTACCCTGAGCAGTTACCAAAAGTTGCCAGTGTAGTCGGGTATGTGACTAGCCTTAAATGGTTATTGTTTATTTGTGTAATCTTTAAGCTTCTATGTTTGTTAATTGGCTTGTATCGCGAAAAGGCTTCACAAAGACAACAGAGTTAGCAGATTAGTCTTTGTGAAATAATTGATTTACAATGGCCTATCAAGCTTTAAAATACTCAGCACTTTAGTTCTTCTAAAGATAATCGAACAGAACGATATTTAACTGCCTCACTGCGTCCAAGCCTGCCCATAAATACTATCTTTGAGGTA
This sequence comes from Paraglaciecola sp., assembly GCF_030730205.1. Taxonomy (GTDB): domain Bacteria; phylum Pseudomonadota; class Gammaproteobacteria; order Enterobacterales; family Alteromonadaceae; genus Paraglaciecola. The sequence goes on along the minus strand of NZ_JANQVQ010000282.1, from coordinate 2,090 downwards.
TTCACTTCATTAAAAATCTGGCTGAATTTAAGTTCCATCTTTTGTGCATTTTCAGTGGTTACCTTATTGTCAGTATATTTCACACCCTTTCTTAGGTACTCAGAAAATATAACAGGTGTTTGTGCTGGCTGAAATCCTAGGTTTAACGCAGCAGCTTGTAACCAGAAACGTTGAACAGCTCTTCCTGATGCAATGTAATCTTCCACGTTTTGTGGTTCACGCTCAGCGACAATGGCAAAAAGACTGCTACTCTTGATCGCAGGTAACCAGTCCATCAATATTCTTGGCAGTATGGTGCCACCCATATATTTGGTCAAAAACCGCATTCTACCCCAGCTCTGCATACTCCATTGACTTAATGCAACGGTAATAGGGTCGACACCCAGAGACTTTGCAGGGAGTTTGTCTTTACTGAACTGATTATTCATATTCTTTTCTGCAGAACAATCATCTTTAACAGACTTGAACTCTATTATTTTAGAATGAACATCATAGCCTTCTTTCATTGATAGACGCGTATAAGCATTACCATAAAGTAAATTGGCTATGCTTAGTCTCTCGCTAAATTGTTCCTTCCAAATCACCTTGAAACCAGCTGGTAGGCTTTGTTCTAATAATTGTTTTTCATTTGTAGATAGTTTTTTGGTTCCCATTGGTTTACGTTGTACTGTGCGTAGTTTGATATAGTGAAACAAAGGATCGGGTTTACTCAATAAGTCATTTGAACTTTGCTGTTGTATTGTTATTTTAAACGCAACTGCGCCTGGTTTCTCACTGATTGAGTGTGGGGTTTGGACCTCGTCTCCACATTGTGAAATTGAGAATTCGTAACCAAGCCCATGTGCAGCAAGTTCAAAATTTTCAATTAAACATCCTAATGCTAATTTGCTGGCATTTCCCTGTTTGTCATAAACAACCCAATCACTTGTATCAAAACCATGAATTATACAGGTGTAATCATTTTTGACTTCAATACGCCACACTTGCGTATTGTCTCCGCTTGGCGCCCATTTCGCCAATTCAAAAACTTGCTCTATTGGCTTAAGTTCATTTTTAACTGCGTTTTGTTTGTTGCTTTGAGTAGCGATTTTTTTGATCACTATATTTTTCGCAATGGAAAACATGATTTTTTGAAGAGGATTTCTGTTTCCCAGTGGGCGCCAAGTTTTCTTGAATTTATTTGTGAAAGCATCAAACTGCAAGCCCTTGGGGGCAACTACCAGAGAGCCCCTATTAAGTAAGATTTTCAAAACGTATGTTCCTGCGATGCCTGCGCACATTTTAACAGCCATAGGAACAGAGGGGCCTTTTTTTTGCTCAAAGTCAGCCTTTTCTGGTACAACAAGATAATTACGTTGAAGCATGGCGGGTGAAAGTCCAACTAAAAATTTAATTAATTGTTCATCTTCTGATTCACAATCATCAAATCTGAAGTATTCTTCAAACGTCATTTGCCCTGGCATAAAACAAAGAAACGCACATCCCATACCTAACGGCGCTGCTGTTAAAATTGGTATTCCTTTTTCTTGGCATTTTTTAAACACCAGTTTGCGGGCATTTAAAGCAAAAAAGTCCAAGCTATCTACATAAACGTCAACGCCATCTAGAAAAGCTTCGACATTTGTTTCGTCAATACCTTCAGGATACGTTTCAATATCTAATTCGGGGTTAATATCTAGTGCTATATCTCTCATGACATCACACTTAGGTTTATGCAAAGTTGACATAAACGCCCCAGCTTGACGATTAAAATTATGTACTTCGAACTCGTCAAAATCTGAAATGCTAAAAGACCCAATACCTAACCTAGCAAGCGTTACCAAATGCTCACCACCAACACCGCCAGCCCCAGCTATAGCTACTTTTTTTGACTTTAATAGCTGTTGTTCATCGTCAGTTACCCAGCCGATATTTCGTGAAAAAGCATTAGTGTAATTAAACATGACAGCCAATCTCTTTTTTAGTTTGTATTAGTTTTTATTAAAACATTAGAGATGATAAATACTGACATCCTTTTTATCTCCTGTGGTTCAGTGTTTTTCTAATGTTTTTCAGCATCAACTTAAACCCTGGTGTCAGGTTTTGCATTA
>NZ_JANQVQ010000281.1 GCF_030730205.1 Paraglaciecola sp. | reverse complement strand
CCATTGTGAAATCAATAATTTTTAAATATTGTCAACTTGGATCGTGATATGCATTGAATTATTAGGTAAAAATTAAAGGCAAAATTTATTGATTTTTGTCATGTCGCAAAGACAAGTTCAGCGCTTTGCTCTAAAGTTAAAGACTCTACTGTTGTCTAGCAGTAAACGATGCTTCTATTTAAGTCACTGAAGGAGAATTGATTATGACTCAATTAAGTAAAATCATGGGCCTTAGTAAAAATTGCATCGTAGTCTGTATAATTTTCAGTCTCGTTAGTTGTGCGCAGTTTGATACACCAAAGCGCATGGCTATAAAGGGGCAACCGGGTGATTATTTTGTAGAGCAGATTAAAGAACAACATCTTAGTAGCCTAAAAGAAATTGTCGCTTTGCTGCAACACCCAGACTTTAAAAAGCAAAAAGCCAAGACTTATCTAACAAAAGAAGTGCAAGACACAGCAATACTGTTAAAAGAAATTAGTTTCTCAGAATCCACCAGTCAGGCCATTATTCAATTATCAAAAACCAAACCTGACAAAACCGAAAAATGGGTCGCAATAGGGTTACAGCTTTATCCTATAGATGCCTATCGCATTATTGAACAACTATACGCTGACTCAACAATTCAGGAATCCGCGTTGGAATCAGCAGCACTTACCGCAGGGCTAGACCCCGACAGATTACTTCCCGCCACGGCTTCAGGCGACCTTGAATACCGTATTGTGCCCTTAATAAATTCAGCCAGTTTAACGGTTTATAATCAGACTGAAGGAGCAGAAACCCGCCTTTGGTTTAAGTCCAGTGATTCAGACAAATGGCTACCAGCTTTAAGCTTGCAATGGGAGCCAATAATGGGCGCTTTGTCAGGCTCGATCGTGCGACTTCAAGCAGACACAGCTTACGACATTAAACTTGAGTATTTAGACGACTCTGATGTTACAGAAGAGCGTTTATATAGTTTTAAAACTCGCCCTAACTCACCGCCAATCGACCCAGAAAAAATATATTACCTCTCAGATATTTATACCGGTGGTCAACTTAATTTAACCACGCTTGGCATCGAAGGAAGCGAAACAGGCTGGGCATTAATTAAGGGTGATGGCGTCGAAATTATAGCAGGTACTGAGGATGAATCAGCCATCGATATTGGTAGTCAAAGTTTCATAAAATTTGAAAATATTCATGTCATAGGAGGTAAAAAATACGGAGTAAAATCGAAAAACGCGCACCATATTTGGATAAAAGGCTGTGATATTAGTCAATACGGCCGAGTCGGTGAAGACATGCGCGACGGCGTAGCTTACGATACATCAGAAAGCACCACTCCAATAAATTATGACTCTGGTATCTACCTCACAAACACTGGGGTTGTCACTATTGAAGATTGCGAAATACATGATCCAAACGGCAAAGCGAATAATTGGGGGTATGGCCACCCCAATGGACCCAATGCCATGCTTCTCTCAGCCTATCATCCTGATGAGGAATATCGCGGGCAATATATAATTAGAAACAATCGTTTTTATGGCACTGCAGAACATCGCTTTAACGACGTTATAGAAAGTCGTTCTAATGGTAGAATTTGGGGAGGTTTTGTTAGAGATTCAGCCATTCACAATAATTATTTAGCTTACGCAAATGATGACATCATTGAGTTAGATGGTGGGCAGAGTAATGTGCTGTTTTACAACAATGAAATTGAACAAGGCTATTGTGGTGTCAGTGCAATACCCAATATGCTCGGTCCTAGCTATATTTTTAATAACTTCATTCATAATTTGGGGGATGAAAGACAAAAATCTTGGGCTGCAATAAAACTTGGCGGCCTTATATCCGCACCTGCTGGTTTGGTAAATATCTTTGAGAACTTAATAGTAACAAGTAGTAACGGCATAGCTTCAGCTGGGTTTAAAAGCGACTCAACGTTTTGGACAAA
>NZ_JANQVQ010000280.1:7488-8656 GCF_030730205.1 Paraglaciecola sp. | reverse complement strand
TTCAGCCGACGGCGCGGATTTTTTCAAACTGCTCAGAGACATCTTGCTGTCCTTTACTAAAGAGTTCTTCAACAATGGCTCGTATTTCACCTGCGGCTTTGCCATCAGGCTCGATTTCCATCACAGAACGACCTGATTCTTCGCTATCGTCATACATGTTGCGACTAAAGGTAATGGCATCAAGCACGTCAATTTCAAAAGAACGGCATACCTCTTTTGCTTCTAATATTCGAGAGGCCAAAGACGGCAAAGACGGACACTGGGTAATAACAAAAGCCGCATTCATTTTGGGGTTAACCATTTTGCAGGTCGAGATAATATCTTCCATGTGGGGCACGGTTTTTAAATCACGACGTTTGGGTCGCAAGGGAATTAACACATGGTTTGCTACCGACATTGACGAGCGTAGCGCCATATTGTCTTGGCCACCACAGTCAACAATTACATATTGATAGTGGTTGTTTAAACTCAGTAGTTCGTTACGTATTTTACCGTAGAGTTGAACGCAGTTTATGTTGCTCAACTGCGTATTAGCCCCTCGTTCTTGTATCCAATCTGATGTGGTACGCTGAGGATCGCAGTCGACCATCAAGACCGTAGACTTTTTCTCAACACGTAAATGCACCGCTATATTTTGTGCAAGACAGCTTTTACCACTGCCACCTTTTTCGCCACCAACTAAAATAATCATATCTGCTTCCTCAATCACACGAGTTAAGCGCCAAAGTAAGCCATCGTGTACTGCTATTGAATATGGGTAAGAATATGAAAAAGTGGGCGTGAAACAACGCTCCCTTCTGGCAACTCCGCTATCGTAGTTCATGTATGATGAAGACATCAATAAACCTTAGACCGGAAGCTTTGCGTCATTGTTTTTCAACAATTTTGCCTTTTTCATGTGGCTAACAGTAAAACTGCTCAGTGAATTTTTCCACCTGTTAGAGGCATGGCAGTTAATGCCAAGGCATGAATATTAATACCTTAACCAGGCAAATTTAAGCGTTTGAAATGCTGACCCGGGTAGTTTATTATGCTTTTCGTTTTTATATTATCAGGGAAGACTGATGAAAATTAATGCCTCTATTGCCCTATTGGGCAGCCTTGTATCATTGCTTAGCCTAACTACTTTTGCCCAAAACACCGAACTTTCGGAACATATCGAAACCAT
>NZ_JANQVQ010000280.1:1872-7388 GCF_030730205.1 Paraglaciecola sp. | reverse complement strand
CGCTGCGCGAATAAACGTTCTCGTTTTACTGCCTCTGAAAACTCTGAATGGCGCATTCCTGAGGCGTGGGGCCAATGCACATTGTTTGTAACCGGCTCACCTGATACCCAATTTAATATAATTGAATTAGGCGCTTACACCGGCGAAATTTAAGCTTTTGCAGCCTTGCTTAATCGAGTAAGGCTGCAATAAACCGTTTTAAGATTTCACTTTGAAGTCTTTGGTTGAGTTATTGATATGCTGGTAAATTTTCGCTAACAATTTTGAAGATTCATCCATTTTATTCACTTGTTGTACCGACACCGCGCTTTGCGACTCTAAGGCACTGAGGGCGGAATTGATATCCTTGGTTTGCTGATCTTGCTGAATCATTTCTCGCTCTACTACCTGATTTAAACGGCTAATTTGGTTAAACGCAGCGTGCAACTTATCGACAAATTCTTGTGAGCGTTTTGACTGTTCTAAACTAATTTCAGCCTGCTCTTTCCCTTCACTCATGGCTTGTACAGCCTTATCTGCCTCTTGCTGCAATTTACTGATATTTTGAGATATTTGTTTAGTCGATTCTTGGGTTTTATTTGCTAAGCTTCTGACTTCGTCAGCAACAACAGCAAAACCACGGCCTGACTCTCCCGCTCTGGCAGCTTCAATTGCCGCATTTAAGGCTAATAAGTTAGTTTGTTCAGCGATACCGTTGATCACATTCACCACATTACCGATGTTATCGGTATCTTTTTTCAAAGCGGCAATAATGTCAGAGGCATGATTGGTTGCCTGCAACATGATTTGACTGGTTTTTACATTTTCATCAAACATTAACTGGCCTTTGTCTGCCAGCGCATTTGAATCATTCACAAATGAATTGGCCTGACTGATGGCATCATTAACTGAATCGTTTGAATGGGTCATTTGCTGCATGCTACCACTGAGTTTTTCAGTTTCATTAATTTGCGCAGTGATACCCGTTTTAAAGTAATCAAAGGCAACAAACATCTCTTCAATGATCACACCTAATTGTTTCACATCATTAAATATGCCCGATAAAACGTGACTTAAACCTACTTGAATAGCGGTGAAATTGTCTGCCACTTGGCCAATTTGATCTTCGGTTGTTTTGTTCACCGGTGTTGTAAAGTCGCCCTTAGCAATATACTTTGAGGTGGCCGCCATGCTATTTAAGGGCTGTAAAATACGCGTATTAACAAACCAACTGACGAGTAATAAGGCCACTGCCACAGCAAACAAAAGCAGCAAGTTAGTATACAAAGCGGCAGTTTCAGCCTGACTTGCTAGCTTAGCTTGCAAAGCACTGATCTTGGTATTAACCGAGTTAACTGCTTCATTTAAATGCTGTGTCGGTTCACGGTCAATCCCTTTTACACTGCGGTCAGCCACGGTAATATCGTAGTCTGCTGCTATAAAAGCCTGGTAACCAGCAGTATAGGCTTCGAGCATAAGAGGATAGCTGTTAGCAAAAGCACTAAGGTGTTGATATGCAGGATGACTCGGCTCCATGTTATTTAGCAAGTCGCGATAGTGCGTTTGAATAGTCTGAGCAAGCTTGTTGAAGTTTCCCCAATATTTACTTAGATTTTCAGGGTTTTTACCGCGTATTAAGGTGTTTTTCCACTCTTGAACTTGCGTTTTAAAATCTACATTGAGGGCACCTACTTGCACCACAAAATTCACATCGTGTTCAACAGTATTACTGTATTCATTAATCACTTTATTGAGCACTGAAAAGCCAGTAAATACCGCAGCCAATATAATGACCAAAGCAGAAACAAATAGCAGTAGTAGCTTATTTCTGATGTTATAGCGGATCAGCTTCATGATTAAAAATCCTTCAAATTGTAAATATAAAATGGGCTGTAGTATGTGAGGCGGCGTTGACATTTAAATGACGGCGCCACGGTTGTCATTCTATAACGGCATCGACGCCATAATACTGATATTTATTAATGCAGTTTAACAGGCGAGCGCGTAGCTGCGACACGCTAGGTAGCGGCACTATTTCGTGGCTAACTACTTGATTTTAGGCCAACTTAAGTAATATTTATAGCCGAAAAAGCCATGAAAACTCAGTGAGTAAAGAGTATAGTTCGGCTTTGCATCTTGATTCAAAAGAGAGATTATGCAGCGTTTTAATATTAGCCAGTCGGTAAATGAACTCCAACAAACTTTTCGCTCAGGGCGCACAAAAGACTTAAGCTGGCGCAGATCACAACTTATTAAACTCAAGGCTTTAATAACAGAACACCAAGCTGAGTTTGTCAGAGCCTTGCAACAAGATCTGCATAAAAGCGAACAAGAGGCTTGGACCTCTGAAATCGGCTTTACCCTCAGTGATATCGACCATACCTTACACAACTTATCGAGCTGGGCGAAACCACGAAAGGTATCAACGCCGTTATTTGTGCAACCTGGCAAGAGCTATCTGTTACCCGAACCGTTGGGTACCGTATTGATTATTGGCGCGTGGAATTATCCACTGCAGCTAGTGCTCGCACCGCTTGTAGCGGCTATTGCAGCTGGAAATTGCGCCATACTCAAACCCTCTGAGTTATCGCATACGACTGCTCAATTATTAGCGAGTCTGATTCCGCAATATTTAGATAATAGTGCTTATAACGTTGTCTTAGGCGCAGTAGAAGAAACCACTGAATTACTTAAACAGCGTTTTGACCATATTCTGTATACCGGCGGTGAACAGGTCGGCAAAATTGTCATGCGCGCTGCGGCTGAATACTTAACGCCTGTTACCCTTGAATTAGGTGGTAAATGCCCTTGTATCGTCGACAGCCATACTGACTTAGCGGTAACGGTGGCTCGAATTGCTTGGAGTAAATGGATGAACACAGGGCAAACCTGCGTGGCCCCTGATTACGTGATAGTTGAAGAAAACTTTGCCGATACCTTTGTTGCTGCTTTAACTGCAAAAATTGAAGCATTTTATAGCGCCAACCCCAAACAAAATGTCGACTACGGCCGTATCATTAATGAGCGACATTACAGACGTTTGAACCACTATCTAGAGGGGCAGAATGTGATTTATGGCGGTGACGTAGACCCTGTAAGCCACTATATTGCCCCCACTATTGTCATGTCACCTAAACTTGATAGCCCTGTGATGCAAGAAGAAATATTTGGGCCGATTTTGGTTATTCTAACTGTGGATAAAATCCAACAAGCCATTGATATCATTAACGATCGCCCTAAACCATTAGCCTTGTATCTTTACACCAAAGACAAAAATTTAGAACAGGCGGTATTGCAGCAAACCAGTGCCGGAAACGTGGGCATTAATGATGGCATGATGTTTATGGCTAACCCTAACTTACCCTTTGGCGGCGTGGGCAACAGTGGCATGGGCGCTTATCATGGCCAATTTGGTTTTGACACCTTTAGTCATTTAAAAACCGTTCTCAAACGCAGTTTTTGGTTTGATGTGGCTTTACGCTACCCACCATTTAACAGCACTAAGTTAAACTGGCTTAAAAAGTTGCTGTAAATTTCACTCACTGATAAGGAAACAAACTTACATGACTATCATGCCTTTTCATCTTGCCGTTCCAGTAGATTGTTTAGATAACGCGCGTGCCTTTTATGGTGAGTTGTTAGGGTGTCAGCAAGGGCGTAGCTCTGCACAGTGGATAGACTGGGACTTTTTTGGACATCAATTGGTGACGCATTTGGTTGAGCAAATGCCCAGTGCCCCTAAACATAATCAAGTCGACGAGCATGCGGTACCCGTTCCGCACTTTGGCGTTGTGCTAGGCTGGGAAACTTGGCAACAGTTGGCCGATAAGCTGCAAAAAGCACAGGTAAGGTTTGTTATTGAACCTTATATTCGGTTTAAAGGCCAAGTGGGCGAACAAGCCACCTTATTTTTTCTTGACCCCGCAGGCAATGCTCTGGAATTTAAAGCGTTTAAAGACATGTCTCAATTGTTTGCTCACTGATCATACACCACTGGTAACAATCCATAATGTGTTGCGCTATCAGTAGCCAGTAGATTGTTTAGATTAAGGTGAAAAGCTGGCTGACATTCACCTTTTTAAAACCTTAAGCCTTATTTATTAAAGCGATTTTTTTGTTGGCATCACTACGTTAGCAAAAATAAGCCCTGCGACTAGCGACATGAAAATTAAAAACACTTCTTGGCCAATATGATCAGCTTGTACAAAATCTTGGCCAGAAATAAAGGAGTTTAAACCAATATAGGTTTTTGAGCCTGGCACCAGCACAATCAATCCGTGCATGGCAACAATCGCCGAAGGCGCATTAGCAAACTTGGTAAATAAGTTGGCGTATACGCCCAGCGCAAATGCACCTACAAAGGTACCCAAGCCGAAATCTAAATAAGCCGAACTCCACGTTGACGCACCATAAGCAATAAAAGCAGACAGGAGGGCCCAGGGAATGTGTTTGACCCGTGTGCGAAAGATGGCAACCAAAGCAAAACACAACAAAAATACTGCAAGCCAGGTCGCCCAAAAAGGCAGAGAAGCTTCAGGAACAAATTCATTTGTGCCAAACAAACTAAAACCAACACTGATCCCCAAAAATGCACCAAAATACAATTTGAATAGCTGCATCATCGCGTCCATTACCCGTGCAGTGCCTGACATTAAGTTGCGAGAAGACAGCTCTGCTAAGCCCATGGTCAAAGACAAACCAGGCACTAAAATAATGACCGATGACAACACCATCAAGGGGATATTGATACCCGGCGCAATATAGTAACTAATGGCGCAGGCAAGTAAACCAGCCACAAAAGACGTCACAGGCTCTAACATCAAGTTAACGCGTTTAGAATATTGCGCCCATAAGGTCCAGATATACGCCACTAAGCCCAACAAGCCTGACCAAATGACTTCTCGCAAACTCGCCCCCATCAGCATAGCGAAAGCGCCGGTCGACAAACCGAAGGCCAAACCAGTAAGTAACTTACCGTAGGGGCTTGGCATTAAGCTGATCTCGTCTAAACGTTTATCCGCTTCCGTTAACGATAATTCACCGGATAATAATTGAATCGCCAATTCGTCGGTGAGCGAAAGTAAATTCATATCTAAATCACCGGGCTCAACTCGCGCGGCATGATTGTACTCGTCTTCGTGTTTATCGCTCCAGATAACAAAGGTAAGAGACGTCGGTGTTGATAAAAACGAGGCATGCACACCCAAGTAAGCAGCAACTTCATGTAAATACGCCTCAAGACGAAACGCAGGCGTCCCGTACTTATGCAACATTTTGCCAAGCTTAACGATAAATCGACGTATTTGAATAAACTCACTTTTGTTCACTACTTTGTACTCTGTATATAAGCCATTGACACGATGTCATTAAAGCGCGGATTGTAGTGTTTGCAGTAGGTTTGAGCAATGCACAATTTTTGCTCAATCGAATTATAAAAACTAATGCTTTTAAGACTAAGCTGGTGACTCAGTAAGCAATAGTTAAGGCATGGTAATTAGACAGGAAAGAGCACCACTCCAGCAGGCGTCATGGTAAAA
>NZ_JANQVQ010000280.1:0-1772 GCF_030730205.1 Paraglaciecola sp. | reverse complement strand
TCATGGTAAAACTAGATTACTACAATCGTTTTTACTACTTAGCGCTAAGCACTTGATTAATGTTAACTTAGCCTCATGTCTTGTTACGACATCAAATTTTTTTGTTTCGGGCTGGCACGTCAAGATTAGCAACATTGAGTTGAACTTGAATGTGGTGAAATACCCCAAGCATCAGAGCGTAAACTAATCTAATTAAGGAGCTAACTATGAGCACTATTGATATTGGAATTAATCAAGCGGATCGTCAAACTATTGCTGAGGGTCTAAAACGCTTACTGGCTGATACCTATACTCTGTACTTACAAACCCATAACTTTCACTGGAATGTAACAGGCGCACGTTTCCGTGAACTACATTTAATGTTTGAAGAGCACTACACCGAATTAGCGGTAGCGGTAGATGACATAGCAGAACGTATCCGTACCTTAGATGTAGCAGCACCGGGCACCTATAAAGAGTTTGTACGTTTAAGCTCAATTGAAGAAGTTGAAGGTGTTCCGCAAGCAGCAGAAATGGTGCAGATATTAGTTAAAAGCCATGAATCAGTGGTGAAAACCTGCCGAACAGTGTTGAAATCAGCACAAGAAGCTGATGATGAGTCAACTGCCGCGTTAGTGTCTGACCGCATGCGCTTGCATGAAAAAACCGCTTGGATGTTACGTGCATTAACGCAATAAGCGGTTTAATAATTAAAAAAGGTGCATTGATTGCACCTTTTTTATTGAACTTGGTTTATTTAAAGGTGCTGCACACCGACTCATGTAACTCAATATCTTTTTGCTCGCTTGGTTTTTTCGCTTTGACCTCAACAAAGGCTTGATAACGACCGGGTTTATGATTCACCGCTATTAGCAAGTTTAAAGTAATCGCCCCCATTACGGATAACAGCACCACATCAAAAGAATACATCAATAGCGACGAACTCAAGATTAAAGTGTCAACTAACAAACCAAAGTTGCCGGCGCGGATTGAATATTTATTTTGTAAAAAAAGCGCCAAAATACCTAAACCACCTAAGCTCGATTTATGCCTGAACATAATAAGTAAACCCACCCCAATTAACATGCCGCCCACTGTGGCCGCGAAGACCGGATGTACCTCTTCAATTTTAATCAACATCGGCATGTATTCGGTCATTAACGACACCATAGTCACCGAAATAAAGGTATTGATGGTGAAGCGCTTTGAAAGCTGAGTCCATGCAATAAAGTAAAAGGGCACATTAATTAAGAAAAATAAGGCACCGAAACTTAACGAGGTAAAGTGCATACCGATAATGGCTAATCCAGCTGTTCCTCCGGTGATCAGCTGATGACTGTTAAACAGGGTTACGCCAAAAGACACCATGACACCTGCACAGAATAAAGCCATAACATCTTCATAAAATCGGTGGGTAGGAAATTGCATGAAAAGAAACACCTTTAGCTGCGTAATGAACAAAATCACTGACCGTGTCACGGCCAGCAAGCCCTAAGTGAAACAAGACGGTTTCAAGGGTGCGCAGTGTACCGAACCAGACTCATTTTAATAGTCTGCTCAGCAAGACACTTGCTGCTATTTTATACAGCACTGTTCACACAGCTTTACGACTTTCGACACTATGGTAAACAGGGTGTTGACGGATTGTTATCGCGCCCGAAATTTGCCAAGGCACTCATGTTGAACGAGCATAAATAAGGGCTAAACTTAGGCGGTTAAATAGGCGGTAAACAAGGGTTGAAGCAGCAAAGAGATGCAAAACATTCAGCATACTAGCTGATTACGCCCGCGTT
>NZ_JANQVQ010000279.1 GCF_030730205.1 Paraglaciecola sp. | reverse complement strand
CTTGGATACTATGGTTATCCACCAGATACTGTATACATAGATGGTCCCCAAGTAATTCAATCTCAAAAAGATATCAACCATAGAATAACTTCTGATTTCTTAAAAATAATTGAATTAGCTGGATACAAAAAGAATCAATTATGCCAGTTTTGCGACCCTATAAATTACGACCTAATGACAGATGAAAATGCATCAACCAAAGAATGTACCTCAATATTTTTGAGTACACACAGGTTCAAGCAATACGGTGCGGCCGCTATCAAGAAGGGGAAAGGTTTTGAACTGCATATAAGCTTGTGTAACAAATGCTTGAAGAAAAACGATGAAATCTTTCTAATTCCAGTTTCGTCGTTGATTAAAAAGATTATAAATCGCTTCAATCTTAAGCAGCCACAAGTTGCTCATGAGTTAGGAGTAACACAAGGAGTAATTTCCCGTCTCCTTTATGATAAAGCAGCGTTTATCGATCCTGAACTACTTACTAAAATATACGGCTTATATACCATTGGCCCTGATAGCTTCTACAGACATGAGCATTGGAAACTACTCTTACTTATTGCAGATTATTGTGCAGAAAAATTGAGCGAGGAAGAAATGCTAGATAAAATGGAGGTTGAATATCATCCTGATTCCGATATGGACGTGGACGTGTTTTCGTATTACGACATTGGTCCCTCAGAGGGGCAGGGAGAATTAGTGATTACCGGTACAACTTGCTCAGAAATGTATTTTGACTCGAATAAGATATGCTATACATACTATGTGGAATACATGTATGAATCTGACAGTGGCTACCCGCACTTTGAAAATACCAGTACTAGTTGGAACGTTGAGTTTGAGTATGTGTTGGTGGACGTTAAGAAGCGCTTACGTTCAGATCTAGTGCTTAAAGAACGCGAAATGCTAGAGGTTGCAAACAGGGTGCCTGATGATGAGGATGAGGCATTTATGTTTTAATTTTACCACAGCGACACTGGATACTCTCATATTCTGTTTAACAACCTTTTAGTTAATTTACTTTTTTCGATGATAAAACGAACCATGGCTTGACGCTATTAATATGTATTAGTATTAATGTTATGGATCGTCATCGACTATTTTTTAGATGTCTAGGTAACCTCTATGTAAACCATTTGCTTTCCCTAGTCATCACTTGGGAGAATTTTCCGTTTGTTAATGACTATACGGATATGCCTGTTGAGCGACTCTATTGCATTGGCGGGATAAATCATTTTACCTCTATCATCAGGGCAATTGAATATCGTGTTCAGGTTGTTCGAATCTCTCTCGAAGTTCTAGAATAGCGCACCTTGATTTCTCAATTACTTTAAGTGCCTCAGATGTACCGGGGCGAATGTGACATTTACCATAACTGCCTACACCATCATGCTTATATCCCATCTGTTCCAAACTACTAATAATTACTTCGCCAGATTGATTTTCATAATCTTCAGCCATAGGAACTACAAAGTGGCAACTGTGTTCACTAAACAGGGATGATTGAACAGAGTATTCCAACGGAAAGTCTAGGTTAAAACAATCGTAATTTTGATGGTGAATACAAGGAAGTTTATCCACCCACAATAGTCTGGGTTCGTCTTTGTATTTTTCTCGAAAGCGTTTATCAATGTACTCATCATAAGTACCGACAACTAGATAACATTGACGTAAATTTAAAGGCGTCCCATTCATCATATAATATTCATCAATTAATTCTAAACTGACATTCTTTAGCAGCACTATTGGTTTTATGATAACGCCATCAATATCAAACGATTTTGCGCTGAGTGCATAACTATATGACATATGCTCTAACCAAATAAGCCACATATTCTGTAAGGTAAATTTATCATTTGGCTGACACCAAGAATAGTTTAAAGCATTATATTCAGACGTTAGCTCACTCATCATATCCGATAGTGAATTGTAGTCAGTTGGATCAAACCATTCTTCTGGGTTAACAATAGGTTTGCCAGTTAGCTCACTTTCATAGGTAACTGAACCAACATCAGAGTCCGTCCATTCAATATTTGCATATTCATCGTCTTCCATTGAATTGAGATGGCCTTCACAATTAATTTGAAAACCGCAATTCCCACACGATATGGCTCCACTAAAGAGAGCGTATGTTTTATCCCATGACTGGATACTTACATCATCAAGTAAATGAACAAATTCATTACAATGCTTGCATAAATGTATCAAACTCGAATTAAAACCTGATAATTCCAAATGTTTCACTCCAATTAGTATTTAAGTTTATCTCTGAGGCAATGTTGGTATTGCCACACAAATTTTCTCTATATTTGATTAATTATGCTGTTTTGAAAATTACAGTTCATAATTTTTATTATCACGCAATATTAAGCAAATAGACTAAACTCTATTATTCGATAAAATAGAAGTCTAACTTTACATATAAGTATCCTTGGGTGATTTGGGATTCAATGAATAACCTCCGCCAAAGTCAACAACTTACCCTCAAAGGCTTTAGTAAAATCATCCTGAAACAATACACCATTATATATAAACAGACTTGCTAACTTTTCAATCAAATCCCAATGAATTAATACCGTCTCTTTTACATCTTTGTAAACTTTTCGCACTAAGGCTGATTCAGCGTTACCATGAACTTGCTGGTTTGATAGTTCCTTTAACAGATCAGCCTCAGATATATTCAAAGCCCCAAGCGCAGTCTTGGCCAACTTTTCTGTATATTCACGTTCTATTTTAGTGAAGGTAGTCGCTAATTTTTCATTACCTAAATAAACGGCTTCGGCTGCACGCCCAACAAAATGCTTTTTTAGTTCATCGCAAAAATATGAATAACTAAAATGTTCGACCGATGCTGAGTCGGAAAAGTAACAATCATGCCAAGCATTGGCATACACATGGGTCACATCTTTGTGCAGTACGTGATTGATAAGCACTCTGGCTGCCAAACGATATGACCTGATAGTTAACTGATATTCCTCTTTAGCATTATACTCGCCGCCTCTAACAGGAACTGGATAAATATTGTTTATTATGTCCTGTATATCGATTCGATTCGAATCTTTAGGTCGTGTTTGCTCCATTAAAAAAATCACGTCCAGTATTCTATTTTCAATAGCTTTATGGGTTAACCCTTCACACATTATGGCTAGTAGTTCTGCCTCGTTTTTACTAGTAGAAATTCCTTTTTTGGCAGTGTAAGTTTCTATGGCGTTAATTCTGTCTTCCAAATTGGGCAAATCAAATTTAATTGATAGGTCAAATCGCCCAGCTCGTAAGAGTGCTGGGTCGAGTTTATCTGCATAGTTTGTTGCTGCGACAAAAAGCACTGGTGCTTCTGGTTTGGCTGCACCGTCCATGCGTGTCAGAAGAGTATTTACAATAGCGGCATAGCTCACTGATTGGCTTTCGCGGTTTCGGCCAATAGAGTCAAACTCATCTATAAACACAATTGCTGGTGCAACCGATTCAGCTGCGTCAATCAAAGTGTTTATATTCGAAACGCCTCCGCAGCTCATTAAATCCGACGCATTTGCCACAATGACGTTTAGATCAGACTCACCTGCCATTGCTAAGGCAAGAAAGGTTTTTCCTGTTCCAGGAGGCCCTTCAAAAACCAATCCTTTTGGAGGCGGATTTTGACCGTTTTCGTAGTCATTCATTCTTTGCAAAACCGTCTTTAGCTCATCCTTAACATGTCCATAACCAATGACATCTGCGAGCCTTTCCTTAGGTTGAACGACTTTAAACAGCGGGTTTTTCAATATTTCTGGATCAAAACTAACCTGCTCTGAGAGTGAGCAAAAATTGATATACAGTTGGGTGTTGGATGAACATGGCTGCAATGATGGTTTTAATGTGACAGCAGTCTGTCTACGATTATACTTGCTTTGGCGTTTCACAGCATAAGCAGCCATTAGACTTTCACTCAATTTTTTGTTGCTTGAAAGTTCAGCTGCATCTAGGTAACAATCAATTATGCAATGCAGCTTGCTTTCAAGTTCGTCACTTGTCCCAATAAAGGCTACTAAGTTATTCTTTGGCATTTGCATTGCCGTAAGTAGTTTAAGAATTTCCTTCGAATTTTTATCTATAACAATGACATCAAAGTCCAATAATTGATTGGTACTGGCTGTTATCTCTGACGCGCTGAAGTGACTTAGTGCCAAGTCACCGTACCCCTCTAGAGGCTTATTTAGACCAACGGCGGCACATTTTTTGGGTAGCAAACTGTCTTTTACACTTACTTGTGGTTGAGTGGTGATATTGTGATCAATCACATAATCGTAATTCAGTAACTTGATCTGCTCATATACCTTAGAAATTGTATGGTCAATAGCGCTTGGTAGGTTACTTTTGCCGCAACCGATTAGTATAGTTGCTGCCATAAAGGGAGAGAAATTTAACGGCAAATTAACCTTATCTGCAACAAAGTTTTCAAACTTACGTTTACAAAGAAGATAGCTATCTAATCCCTTGAGGCGCTCAGTTTTTATTACTGGATAACTAGCAAGTGCTGCCGCCAAGGGAGATTCAAGCTTAAGCTTTTTGTCCGTTAGCATGTCTGTTCCACTAAGTTCCAGAGAAGCTTTTTCAGTTGATGAAGAACTTTTATCTTCTAGCGAAATAATAATTTGAGTGTGTGCAAAAGCTACCTTCCGCTCAGTAGTGATGTCTTCTAAATAACCGTTTTGAATAATACCCTGAACAAGTGACTGTAAGTTAGCGTGAGCTTGATTAAGGTTTTTGAATAAAATCGTAGAATAGGGGTTTTGCTCCACATAATATGTTAAAAAACCCTGCTTTGGAGTCCGATAAAAAGGTTCAATCCCTGTGAAATGAGCAACGCAATTTTCATGTACATATTGAGCACAATCAATAACAAGCAGTTGTGTTTGCGTATTATTTAATTTATTGGTGCACTCATAAAGTGCTTTAGCAAGCATGCTTCTGCCCGACTCTGCAGGGCCAATAAGACTAATAACCGACTTAACCTTGCTGTATCCAGTATTTTCTAAACTATAACTTAGGCACTTATTAATATTTTCTGCGCTATTAATTATTTGGTTGTTAAGCTCATTTTCTAAGCCTCTTTTCATCCTATGGCTTTCGATGTCGCTTGGCTTATTTTCTAGTGCACTTTTAAATTCTTGCAACCAATTTGTGTAATCGGTAGTGTCGCTATCTTTCCCCAGCTCTATATCCGATAAATTAATAGAGGGATTTATTACTACTTCATCTGTACGGTTATCTAATCTTAAAAAAGCTTGTAACACATCATTTGCGTCACCTTTATCGAAAGTGAATAGCTCGCCTTTTGTATTAATGTGTTGCCAATCTGACAAGTCGCCAGAATTCGCGACGTCGTAGTTCATATTACTTATTGACGATAATAACACTGTACGATACTGAATCAGTTTTGGGGGATACGGGAGTAGTTTTGCCGAAATGTCATATTGTTGTCTGATGCCATTTTCAATTTCTGTGTTGCCTATTAGTGCTATTAGTATGTCGATACCTTTAATTTCAATCTTATCTTCTTTGGCTGAAAACATGTGTTTGCCAACACGGCACAAAGCAGACATTCTTGCCGTTTCTAGCAGTTTTTTCACATCGCCTTTTTGCGCACTTATGTTTCTACATATTTGTCTAATTTTGAACACGCCAGCGTCTTTGAAAGAAGTAACAGATTGATCAGATTCATTGTCTGCTGCAAGTTGCTCATTGATAAAAGATTCCAAATCGAAATTTTCAAAATCATCGTCGATATTAGTATCGGCCAAAGACTTTGTTGGCTTGGTATCTGTAAGGAAGTCTGCATTCTCATTGGCACTTGTGTTAGATATCCAATTTTCGTCTCCAAAATTAAAATCATCTGTATCATTAAACAAGTCATCAATAAATTTTTGCTGCTCAAAATTGCTGTTTGACATGGGTTTACCTTCTAAAGTGATGCTTATTAAGTGGTAAACATCTTAGGTGAGGTGCGCGACAAAAATTGTCGATGAGGCTAAGAAAAAATCATTCATGCCCTACTTTGCTAAGCAAACAGGGCATGGAGATATATCGGTAACTCAAAAATATTGACCTTGGACACGATAAGTCCAGATATAGTCTTCGTACCCTACAACCTCAATCCTAAACTCAACATCAAATCTTCCACCCGTTGCTTTATTTATACTGCACGTAAAAGGCACAATTTCCCCATCGCGAATAACCTGACCGTCGACTAAGTCACCACAAAACCCGGTTACAATCCCATTTCGGTCAATCACATTCACCCTTATTGTAAAATCCGCACCTGTTGCAACAAATGCCGCTGGGCTTAATTGATAGACTTGTTCATCGATAGGCTCTTCATTAAATGAGATGGAACCGTTAAACGGCCAACCATACCTCGTATTTTCATTACTTAAGTCGTCAATATATATATCGCCACTACTCACATCGATAGCCAAAGAGCTCACGTCAGAAAATTCACCATCACTGACTTTAAGTGACAACACATAGCTTCCAAGTCTTGTGGGAGTAAATGATGGCGTCACTGTATTTACTCCTGTGATTGTTAAATTGCTGAATACAGGTTGGCTTACAATTACCCACTCATAACTCAAAATATCGTTGTTAGGGTCAAAACTAGCACTGCCATCAAGTTGCACTTCAACTCCAAGTGAAGATGCTATATCTGACCCCGCAATTGATACTGGTGCAGAGTTTGATGTGCTGGCATCTATCGTTATTTTATCTTCTGTACTATCTAATTCTCCATCGCTCACAATAAGATAAACCTCGTAACGCCCATCAACATCTGAAAAAAAGGTTGGCGATTGACTCTGTTCATCATTTAACCTTGCAGTACTATTATCTGGAGTAATTAATCTCCATAAATAGTTTAATGGCGCCCCTTCTGGGTCATAGCTATCTTTACCATCTAAAAATACTTCAGTACCTGTTTCAACATTTTGGTCTAATCCTGCTCTTGATACGGGCTGCATATTAATTGCCTCAGTCCGGATCGTGACTTGGTCGGAGTGGCTTGCGCCATCTTCGTCAGTTACGATTAAAGTCGCGATATAATCCCCAGATACATCTGGAATAAATCGTGGTGAAACGGTTTCAGAATTTTTTAACAGCGCCTGTGAGGAATCAGGAGCAACCAGCGACCAAAAATAAATTAGTTGATGTCCATCAGGATCATATGAGTCAACACCCGATAAGGTTTGTCCGTTACCTACCCTAACGCTAAAATCTTCTCCCGCGTTGGCTACAGGTGGGATGTTAACGTTTAATATTTGGATTTTTAGTGTGGCTGTTACAGATGCTTGGTCATCATCAGTCGCAGTAAACTCAATTTCAGCCCATTCGCCATCACGCTCTACTGATGGTGCAGTAATTGATACGTTAGTATTGTTCTGCACCTCTATAGATAATGAAGGACCAGTTAACTGCACCCATTTAATAGAAGATATTTGGCCATCGACGTCATTTACATCAACAGTTAATTCTTTGGTAGTAAGCTCGTAAATATGTTCGACGTTCGGAAAGAGCAAAGTTGGGGCTATATTTTCTAAGACAGGAAGCGAATCAATTTTGTTTTCACTTGACCCACAAGCGGATAGGACTAAAAAAAGATATGTTGTTATTAAAAAGCGGAAGGTTAGTTTCATCGTGTTTCCTATTTGATTAGATTCAACGATGACAAGTGTGAAGTATGCAAGCGACAAAATTTGTCGGTCGGGATAGGAATAAAAAAAACTTTGATGAATGACGTTAAAGTTCATGCGAAAAAAATCACAAAGCTAGCTACTTAACTAAACCTTTTTCATCATTAATAACTGTTTGATCGATGCAGCCTGCTTTAAAATTAAAGTCTAGCCGTTAAAGAAACTTGTTTTCTCAATAGATATTCCTCGTACAAGCGTTCATTTTCTTGCTTACAGAGTAAAGAGACTTCATCAAGCCAGTCCACATAGCAAGTAACGCGTTCATGCGTCCAATCCTTGGGAATATTTGCAATGTTCGAACAGATATCAGCGAGTTTAATAGATTTGAGTTCACCATTATTACCCTTCAATTTATCTATCACCTCTTGTCGACGTTGCTCCAGAGAAAGATCTTTTCTGTCAGTCAGTTTTTTAACAAGCAAGAAGACCTCAGCGTTAAACTCTTGCTCTAGCACTTTAGGATCGATATCGGTATCTTCCAAAATATCGTGAAGTATTGCCGCACAAATAAGGTTGGTAGAGGCAATATTTCCAACTTTAATTAATAACGACATTACTTCAATCAAATGGTTGATATACGGAGAGCCATCATACTTCCGACGTTGGTTTGCATGATGTTCAGAGGCCAATAATAGCGCTTTCGATATATCGTTTAATTTGGATAAATAGGTGATTTCCATAATTATGTTAGCTCGACTAATTCAATAAATGTTGTTCGAGATTTTATGATCATAGTTCGACAAAATTTGTCGAGAAGCAAATCACGTACTTTTTCGGAAAATATTCAAGACAATGAAAACATCAAAATGTAATAACTGATTTAATAAGATTGCTCTTCTTGAAAAAACCAATAGAAGTTTGGTCACTGTGAGGTCACGGGCTGTATTTGAAGGGCATTTTGGTCACAGGGAGCAACGGTCAAAATAAGGAGATGTGGCGCACCCGGCGAGATTCGAACTCACGACCTCTGCCTCCGGAGGGCAGCGC
>NZ_JANQVQ010000278.1 GCF_030730205.1 Paraglaciecola sp. | reverse complement strand
TGATTTACAAACCGGCTAACAGTATGGATAACGCCACGAAGCTCGGCCAAGCCCTTCAAGCGCCCCACATAACTGTACCCAGGTTTAACACCTGCTTGATGTAATTCGTCCTCAAGTAAATGACCATGATCGGGGCGCATTGGGATAGACAAGTATTCTCCTCCGTCAGCAGCTTTATAACGACGTTTCTCTTCGTTTAGTAACGCTTCAACTAGACCTACCATATCATTATCACCGTCTAGATGGTCCGACTCGTAAAATGAACCATCAGCTTCACGGATCACGTTACGCAGGTGCACAAAATAAATTTTTTCACCGAAGTCGCGGGTCATTTGTACTAAGTTATTATCGCCTCTGGCACCATAAGAGCCGGCACACATCGTCAAGCCATTTGCTGGACTTGGGCATGCATCTAACAAAGCTTGTGCATCAGAAGCAGTAGAGACCACACGGGGTAAACCAAATAACGAAAAGGGTGGATCATCAGGATGAATACACATTTTCGCGCCTACTTCTTCGGCGGTGGGAATAATAGCCTGCAAAAACAAAAATAAATTTTGTCTAAAACCTTCTGTACCTAAATCAATAAATTGTTGAATGGCTGCACGGATACTATCACGGGTATAAGAGCCCTCGCCGCCAGGTAAACCAGCAATGATATTTTTCTCAAGTGCCTCACGCTCATCGTCATTCATATTCGAGAAGCGCTGCTCTGCTTTTTGTTTAACCTCATCAGAATAGCTCTCCACTGCACCAGCACGTTTGAGTAAATACATGTCGTAAGCGGCAAAATCGGTCATTTCAAACCGCAGTGCATGACTATTATTTGGTAAACGGTACATCAGGTTAGTGCGTGTCCAATCTACCACTGGCATAAAGTTATAACAGATGGTGTAAACGCCACAAGCTGCTGCATTTTTTATGGATTCTTTATAATTTTCAATAAGCTGGAGATAGTTGCCGGTCCGGGTTTTAATATCATTATGTACGGGAATACTTTCAATTACGGTCCAATCTAAACCAGCCTGCTCAATCATTCTTTTACGCTCAGCAATCGCTTCAACCGACCACACATCGCCTGTTTTCACCTCATGTAAAGAAGTGACTATGCCCGTCGCACCAGCCTGACGAATCTTTTGCAAACTAATCGAATCACTGGGTCCAAACCAACGCCATGTCTCAATCACGTAAATACCCTCCAGATAAATATAGAGCAGGCTAACTCCCCTGCACTAATAATAAACAATATGTTTTAGTTGAGTGAGTATACGGCAACAAAATTGGCTTGACCACATTTCAACAATATTTCTAAGGCAATTTTTAACTGCCCTTTATTGGCATTATTGGCAATATATGGCCTTACCATTGAGATAAGCAGGGGTAATTGCGCCTAAAATTGGCCTGACCAAAAGAGAAGCAAGTTATACTTTGATTGATGACTGCGCCGGTTTTAGGGCAAGAGTATCCATAAGCACTGTCGTAGACTGGCTTTGATACCAATCATTGACCACTAAGGCCATATTTCTCACCCTTAATTGACCAAAATGGCGCTCTCGATTATTCGCCAAAAACATCAGCAATTTATCAGGATCTTGTAAGCGCTGCTTAAACCTGAGCACGGTACTGTGTGCAGTTATTAAGGTATACCGAGCATCCATGCTGTGCGGTAAAGCACTTTTAGTTATGTGTTGGCGTAATTGGTCTCGTAACTGATTTAATGAATTATTACTGGGATAGCCGCACAACACGATACCGCTTTCAGACAAGGTTAAACCCGAAAACTCTATCGAAAATGGTGGCGTGTTTGCAACAATAGGCCGAATCAAGTCGATATAAGCGTCCTCATTTTCACCTGCTAATGTGTAATCCTCGATACAAGATAAAACCGACATCACCGTAACATGCAAATCGCTAGAAGGATAAGCGTACTGACCGGGCTCCACTTGACTAG
>NZ_JANQVQ010000277.1 GCF_030730205.1 Paraglaciecola sp. | reverse complement strand
GAGCGAATAGCAGAAATTTCTCCCCACATCATTAGGCACATGCGAATGTCTGCTTTACTGCACAAGCTGACATAATGCTTTTTAATTTGATTGAAGACTCATCGTATAGCGAAAGCCTAATATCCATCATTCACATTAATTTTTATGCTTTTTTAAGTCGAACTTAAATGACTTAGATGCCAAAGTATAACGACCTTACCAAAGTCTTAATCACCAGACTGGACTTCCCAGACTATTTCTAAGTCAGTGAGTGGCATGTTTTAATGGAATACCACCGGCTTTAACCCATAACTGCAGTTGCCCCCCTTAAAAACGTTTTGTTAAAATTGACGTTGTGGTGATTCAAATAATTAACACATCCAAATGTTAAATATAAAAACATTTTTTCATTACATTCTTGACATGGTTATTCATTGGGCTACCTTGTTAAATCTTAGGTTAATAAAAATAACAATATAAACAAATAATTGATTGTAAATCAAAACACGGAGGTTGCACTTATGTTTAGGGTCTTACTCATTGCTTTTTTATTCCTACCACCAACACTTTATGCAAAAACGAGTGCTGAACTTTCTGAAGAAACAAAACAAACGCAAGAGCAAGCCTCACTTATGATGGAATGTGATGTGGCGACAATTGGGGGGTATTGCGCGCCTCAAGTGCCGCAATACACGCAAGCCACCCTTTCTGGGCAAACCGTAAGTTTACAATGGGTAGTAAACAGCAGTTATGATTATTTTCTTATCGGCCAGGCAACCAATAGCAGCTGGGGTAACGATGATATTCTTTACAATAATAGTCAGAGCCGTTTCCTTCAAGCCGGAAATAGTTACCTATTTCGCGTCGCGGCTTGCAGTAATTTACATGGTTGCAGTGATTACGCCTATACACAAACGTTTAATATTACAGGTGGCAGTCCGACAGGGACATATATCAAAGCACCTGCAGATTTAACGGCATCATTCTCCGGCAACACTTTAACAGTAGCATGGGGTGCTGTTTCTAACGTGTCATCATATCGGATCAGACAGAACGTGAACGGTGTTTGGCAACCTGAAATCAATAAAGGTACAACCCGGACCCATAATGTCGCCATCAGCACAAATAACATTTATAGCTATCAAGTTCGTGGATGTAACGCCTCTGCACAATGCTCAGATTGGTCTCATGTCTTAACGATTAATACCTCCGCAGCAGTGACCTACATACATACCGACATCCTAGGTAGTGTGATTGGTGAGAGTAATCAAGCGGGTAGCATGCTTAAAAAGACGGAACTTAAACCCTTTGGTGAGCGCAAGGAGCAATAATCATGAATACTAAATTGACTGTATCGGTTCTCATTTTTGGGTTTTTATCGTTCAGCACACAGGCATACTCTCAAAAAGAGCGAGAGGAGCTATCAGCATTGTTTATGAATGCGATGGAAAGTCATTCGGGCTTGCGGTTACTCGAAGCAGAGCAAGCAAATTCATCCCGGGTAATGTCTACGGGCAGTCACGATAAGCTAAAACTGATGACTGAGCTTGCGCTATCTAGGATGGAAGTTAAAGAGCATATTACACCAGAGACAACCGCCTTATTTGGTGACAAGGTTGACTTAAACACAGGCTCAATCACTTTTCAACATACTGACATTGCATTAAAAGGCAATAATGCATTGCCTGTTGAAATACGTCGCAGCTATCGAGGCTCTAAGAATAATCGCGGCAACAATGCCAGCTTTGGTGATTGGAGCTTGGAGATCCCAAGTATTACCACAACCACGCTTGAATATCGTCCGGGTCAACTCAGCCATTTTCCAGGTTGTGGACGATTGGAGCCTGAATGGGTTGATACCGAGTTTGCAACAGTAGGGGCTATGCAATATTGGAGCGGTGACACACTGGATATTCCAGGCGTGACCAATCAGAAGCTCAGAATGGCCTACGATGCAGGAGGAGGGATACAAAATGCGCGGTATGCTGATAACTGGAAAATTAATTGCCTTACAAACCGATACGGTTTTGAGGCAACGTCTCCCGAAGGCGTTATCTATACGTTCGATGTCGTCAGACTGGTGCCCTCAACCTTGGTTCAGGTAGAGCAAGAAGCTGACGTGCTCAATCCAAACTACGATGCTGCCGTGCTATTGCGTTCATATACCCTCAACATTCAGGTCAGTAAAATTCGTGATCGCTTTAATAATGAAGTCAATTTTGAATATCAGTCAGCAACATTACCGTATGGCAGCGCCAGTCAGTTTTTAACATACTCCAATAAATTGACTAAAATTTCTGCTACAGATGGCCGAGAAATCAATATTGTCTATGAGGCGGGGCAAAATACGGACAGAGTATCGAAGATCACTTCTCATGGTAGAGAATGGCATTATGCGTATAACACCGTATATGACAATCGGGATTTACTGTACAAAGATGTACTCAAGTCAGTTACTCGCCCTGACAACAAAAAATGGGAATTTAATTTAACGTTTGATCTCTATGGCGGTATCAGCGCATCGCAACCAACACTGGCAGACTGTGCTGTTATATCACCTCAGGATAACGTGTCTACGTTAACCCATCCTGAGGGAGCCGTGTTTGTTTTAACGCACAGAGCGGCCCAATTTGGTAGAACCAATGTACCCTATTCTCCACCCGGCGGAAGTGCCTCGCCTTGGTATGGGGAGCATAATGTTGGACGGTGCTTGACGAACCCGGCCATTGCTAAAAAAGAGCTTCAATTTAACAATAATTCACTCGTTTGGAACTACCAATACTCTCAAAACGCGGGCTCACCAAGACAAATGACGACAACCCCTCAGCCTGCAGCATTATCTGGATTACCTTTTGCGCCGGCGGGTCATTCCCTGATGAATTTGCGCTCTACATCCGTCGTCAATCCAGACGGAAGTAAAACTGTGCATGTGTTTAACCGAAATTTTGGCGTACTTGAAGGCAAAGAGGTATTGACACTTTACTACGATACTAATGCTTCTAGCTTATTAAAAGCGGTTGAAACCAGCTACGTCACAGTACCTAAAGTGGGTAAGGTAAGGATGGTTTCTTGTAAGCCTTCACAATATCCTGTAATCGAACTTATCAGCGATGAATGTCAAAAAGTGTTTGAAAATCAAGCAATGCATGAAAACAACATTTATCCTGGAAACCTTAAAACCACCCTTTATAGTAATGGCTCACCAACGTCGTTTTCTACCACCTATAGCCAGTATAATATCTACGGACAACCAGGCTTAGTGTCAGAAACGGGGCCAAGTGGTACGCGCTACAAGCGGTTTAACTATCAACATGACACTGCATTATGGGTGCTGAACTTACCCACAACGACTGAGTTATCGTCTAACAATAGTAGCTGGACGACTGTCAACCAAACGACTTACTATGCTGCTAATTCTGCGAGTAAATTACTTCCTCATCAGGAATATCAATTCGGCTCACTCATCAGTTCAAACACTTACCATACCAGCGGTGGTGCTATCGGAAATCTGTTACGCCAGACTTACAATGCGCCAAATCGTTGGGTCGAATTCAATAATTATAAGCGTGGTATCCCCCAACAAATTACCTTACCTGGCCGTTATACCGCATCTGCTGTTCAAAGTGCCTATCAAAGTGTCAACGACCGTGGTGAAATACAAAGTGTTACCAACTTTAGAGGCCACACGTCAAGCTATGCTTATGATGCCCTAGGACGATTATCGTTAATTACGCCTCCCGCACCTTGGGCCCCTACGGTCATTGATTACAGCAGCCAAAATGGGCGTTTTGTTCAAACAATAACACGGGGGGCTTATGAAAAGCGGATTGAGATGGATGCGTTGTTCAGGCCATTATTAACCCGTGAACGTGATACGGCGCGCAATATCAACGTGTATGTACGCCAGCAATTTGATGCTTACAACCAACCTGTATTCACGTCGTTTCCTAGTGAGAATGACGACGAACCCAATGGTCAGGCAACCCTTTACGATGGATTACAGCGGGTTAAACGGCAATACTCCACCGTCGATAACACGGGTGTTGACTATTATTATTTAACGAACAACCGGGTAGAAACAGTTGATAGTTTAGGCAACCGCAGCACAACCACCTTTCGGGCGTTTGGCTCACCCGAGCAGAAACTTCCCACCCTTATCAGTCAACCAGAAGATGTTTCAACCGCGATTAATTACTCTGTATTTGATAACGTTTCAAGTGTCCTTCAAGGGGGCGTGACAGAATTGCGTTTTTACAATGCGCAGCAGCGGTTATGCCGTTTGTATCGTCCTGATGTAGGCGCGACGGCATATGATTATAACATCGTAGGTGATGTCATCTGGGAAGCTAAAGGCGCATCAGGTGCGAATAACGCTTGCTCCACGGCCAGTGTACTGGCAAGTGAAAAGATTAACTTTACGTATGACAACATCGGAAACATCCGGCAAATCAGCTATCCAGATGGTAGTGGTAACAGTGTATATACGTATGATAATCAGGGAAGCTTAACAAATCTGACCTCGGGTTCAACAGCTTGGGAATATCAATACAATTCACAAAGCATGGTTGAGAAGGAGACCCTTTTAGTGGATGGTCTCGCGTTTGTTCTCGACCCATCCTACAACGGTCTGGGACACATGACATCACTAAGCTATCCGTCAGGCCGAAATGTTAGTTTTACGGTGGATGCATTAGGGCGTTCGCTTAGCAGCGGCAGTTATGCGACGAATGCGCAGTACTTTCCAAACGGGCAGCTTAAAAGTTTCAACTATGGTAATGCGTTAACGTTTAATCAAACTTTGGATAATCAGCAAAGGCCAGAGCTACGCCGAGTGAGTCAATCGGCTAACTTACTGTCTCAACTTTATAGTTATGATAGCAATAGTAATCTTACTTCAATAACCGATGCTGTAACGCCGTCAAATAGTATGACTAATATGACGTATGATGGCCTTGGCAGATTAAAAACAGCGAATGGATTTTGGGGCGCTGGCAGTTTTAGTTATGACGCACTGGGGAATATTACCCGCAAGACGTTGGGTGCACAGGACATTATTTATTCCTATAATGGCAATAACCAGCTTGCCAGTATAAGTGGTAGTCTGAGTCAAAGTTTTGGTTACGATAACCGGGGTAATGTTACCAATAATGGTGTAAGGGCCTTTAACTTTAACCGCGCTAATCGCTTAACCAGCTCAGGCACTAACAGCTATGTATATGACGGCCATGGCCGACGGATAATCAAAAACAAAAACGGCGCAAAAACCTATAGCTTGTACAACAGCGCCGGGGTTTTGATGAGCACTTATGAAAATAATGGTTATACCGACTATTACTACTTAGGTAGCCAACTGGTCGCCAAATATGCCGATCCAAGAACTCAATCGGACGAACCAGGCTATACCGGCCATGTGGAAGATAACGATCTGCAGTTAACTTATATGCAGCAGCGGTATTATGACCCGGTTGTTGGGAGGTTCTATTCGAATGATCCGGTTGGGGCCGTAGAGCACCTTAGTAACGCAGAAGGGATAATGGGTTTTAACCGTTACTCTTACGCAGTCAATAATCCATATAAATATACCGACCCAGATGGACGTGTAGTAGTGGTTGCTTCAAGGAACTTGGACATTGATTACGGTATTGGAAAAGCTGGATCTCATTCAATGGTTATCGTATCCACTGGCAAGGGAGATCCTGTCATACTAAGTAGTTTAGAAGTAAATGGTAAGAATGTATTTGGTAAAAATCATGCTGCTGATGTTCAAGCGCTAGCAAATGGCGATATAACTGATTCTATAGTTATTCAGCCTCCTGAGGGCATGACATCAGACCAATTTGACCGAGCAGTATTGAGCCAAGGTGAATTTATGGCAACTTTGGAGCCTCTGGACTATTCGGCGATACCCGCATTGGATGGTGGAGCAACCCCTAATGAAGGAAACTGCCATACTAGCACTAGAAACTTAATCAATGGTGCTGGGGGAGCAATTCCTAAGGAATTTAATCCCTCTGGATTTAACCCAGACTTGCATAGTGGGCGGTCAACTAGTGAAAGACCAGAGAATCAGTGAAATGAATAAAATCAAACTGTTCACAATCGCTTCAATTGCAATTTTCATTTTGATAATTTTTGATTTGTATGTGTTTAGACCTTCTGGTGTTTATTCATATTCAGCAGGTGAAGCCTATGGCTTTGCTATTGGAATGAGTAAAAAGCAGGCTTTAAATGCGATATATTTAAAGAGTCAGAGTTCGGTTCTTAAAACTAGAGAACCTTTCAGCGAGCGAGTTATTACTAATGAATATAAACTCGAATTAAACGTTGAGCAAATTCAGTCAGATTATTGGGTCATATATGAATCTGCAAAGTTTAGTTATTTATTAATTTTTAAAGACGAGCATATATCAAGGATTTTAGGGTTTTCCCGCAGGTTAGGTGAACTGCAAACAGGGCTTTCTTTGTTTACCGTAATGGACAAAAGTGAAGACAAGACTTACAGGGATGTTTTCAAAGGTCTAAACCAAGAAGAAATAGACTCCCTGATTCTAGCGCAAAAAGAATGGGCAAATGTATACATAAAGTAGATTAGCGACTCTAATCTCTACGCACGTTAGCCAGAGAAATAAAGAAAGCAAAGTAAAATTTGGCCCCGATTGAATCCAACCACATCGCCTCGCACTCGCGGGGCTTTGTTTTTTGCTCTCAATAAGCCCAAATCCATAAACTTAGCTATACTGATAACATGCTGTAATACATAAATTTATTGATGATATGTTTTGTTTCTTAGTGTCGATAAATGTATATGCAGGCACGATACTATGATCCAGTTATAGGGCGGTTCTAGAGTAATGACCCTGTAGATTTCTTAGGGCATATGCAACGCGGAAATCCAACGATGGGTTTTAATCGTTATGCATATGCTAATAACAACCCATATAAATATACTGATCCTGATGGCGAGTTTTTACAATTAATTGGTATGGCAATCGGAATGTATAGTGCGGGAACCTCAGGGTCAGGTCTTGCTTTTTGCCTTTTCTGCCAGATGGGCTAGAGTTTAGCCACAGCCAACACCACCTGGAGTATGCAACATGGCAAGGCCACTGAGATTGGAATTTGCAGGGGCGCTTTACCATATCACCAGCCGGGGCAATGAGCGTAAAGCCATCTATTTTGACGATACCGATTTCGAACTGTTTTTAACGCTGCTGGATAAGGTATGCGAGCAGTATAACTGGTTGGTACATGCCTATTGCTTGATGACGAACCACTATCATTTGCTGGTAGAGACACCCGATGCCAACCTCAGTAAAGGTATGCGGCAACTTAACGGCACTTTTACCCAGGCGATAAACCGAAAACACCAACGGGTAGGGCATTTTTTTCAGGGGCGCTATAAAGCCATATTGGTCGACAAAGATGCCTATTTGCTGGAGCTAAGTCGCTATATTGTGCTTAACCCCATCCGAGCCAATATGGTACAGGTGTTAGATGACTGGCCATGGAGTAGCTGGCATGCGGTGATGGGGGCAACAGTTTCCCCCTCCTGGTTGGCAACAGATGCGTTACTGAGTATGTTTGGCAAACAACGTAAAACTGCCAGAGAAAAATACGCAGACTTTGTGCAGCAGGGCCAGGGTATTGCCGTATGGGATAAGTTGACGAATCAGCTTTTTTTAGGTAGTGACGACTTTGTGCAAAGCCATTTAGCACTGTTAACTGAGCCGGATAAGTTAGCTGACATTCCGAAAAAGCAGCGGCGCGTTGCTGCTAAAACGCTGGCAGAATATGAACAATTAGCAAAAACGCGAAATGAAGCTATTACTGCAGCGCACAATTCCGGCGCTTATACTCTGAAGCAGATTGGCAATCATTTTGGCTTGCATTACTCGCGGGTGAGTAAGATAGTGGCAAAAAGCAAGACCTGACCCTGAGGTATTATAATGCTGCTCAGAGATATGTCGATGTTACAGATAAGTTAATTTACAATGATTCAGGGTATAAAAAGCACGGCAACTCACCAAAAAAATCTTCGGGTGAAATTATTTCCCCTAAACCAACTGATGGTCAAGCTGCCCTAGATAATTCTGTGCCGCTTGGAAAAAATACTGATGCTCGTGTAGGCGTCGACGTCAATAATAAAGAAGTTGTTATTCTCAAAAATAACGGAACACCAAGTAATGAATATCATGGCTATGTCCCAGAAAAGCTAAATACTAAAGAAGCAAATGTGGTGAGGGAAAAATTTGATGGCATTGTTGACGTTAGTAACAATGGAACCTGCAAGGTTAAGTGCTAAGGACGAAACATGAAGCCATTGAACTATTATGGTTCATCTATTAAAGCCACCCCGCTACATTATTGTGAGACATATGATGAAGCGATACAATACCTTGAGCAAGGATGGCGAGGTGATGAACTATGTAAAGGTATTTCCCCATACTTGCATTGTTGCAATGATATCCAGATTCTCGAAGAGTGTCTTAAGCGTGGAGCCAAGACAAGCAATGATTTTTTGCAGACATCGGCTTTGCATAGCCATAGCAAACTTAGTTTCATAAAAATATTAGTTTCGTATGGTGCCGATGTTAACTACGTAAATTGGAATGGTTCAACACCTTTACACAAAGCAAATAATTTAGGAGTCATAAAATTTTTAGTGTCGAAAGGAGCGAATCCAAATATATTAAATAATGACGGATTATTACCAGGAGACGATTATCCTTCAGGAATTAAATGGGAAAAAATGAAAAATTATCT
>NZ_JANQVQ010000276.1 GCF_030730205.1 Paraglaciecola sp. | reverse complement strand
TTAACAACTTGTTTTACTCCATCAATATTGCGCGTGATATCGACCGCTATATCAGCTTCTTGTTGGCTAACTAAGCCCATTAAGAATACTTCGCCGTTTTCGACTTCAATTTCAATATTCAGACCATCTATGCGCTTATCGGCAAGTAGCAAGGTTTTTACCTTCGACGCTAACCAGACATCTTTGGCTGCATCACCTGTGGATATTGGGCTGCCTAAACGGATTTGGTTATGCAGCTTTTTGATATTATTCACTGAACTGGCAGTGGTTTGAGCAAGTTGAATTAACTCGTTTGTCGGGGCTTGCCCTACCAGTAATGCTGTACCGTTAAACACTTGTACCGTAATACTCGTTTGATTTTTAAGGGCGTCGACTTCGCTTAAGGCAACGGATATGCGACTCGCTGAGGTCTTATCGTCTACTTGGGCACCTAACGTTCTTCTATCATGGGCTGCAGAGGCTGCACCAACGCCTGCACCAACAACGAGGGCTGCGCAACCTTGCAAGGATATAAGCACCGCCAACACCAGAATCGCCGTCTTATTTTTATATAGTAACATGCTAAAACTCCTGTAAATTTTGTGGGAACAAGCAATCATCTATGCCCTCGCAAAGGCAGTGGATGATCATAAAATGCACTTCTTGAATACGCGAGGTTCGGTTAGAAGGTACTCTAATCTCGACATCGCTTTGCCCCAATAATCCCGCCATTTCGCCCCCATCTCTGCCGGTCAACGCGACAATGGTCATGTCCCGACTCAATGCGGCTTCCATTGCATTGATTAAATTGCGTGACTGACCAGTCGTCGATACAACCAACAATATATCGCCCGCTTGCCCTAGGGCTCTGACTTGTTTTGAATATACTTCGTCGAAATGAAAATCATTGGCGATGCTGGATATCGTGGCATTGTCTGAGGTTAAGGGCATGGCTGGTAAGCTTGGTCTATCTCGCTCATAGCGATTTAATAATAATGAAGCAAAATGTTGTGAACTCATTGCAGACCCGCCATTACCGCAGCACAAGATTTTTTGACCGTTAACTAGGGCATTGACCATCATAAACGTAGCTGCGGCAATTGCATCCGAAAGAAGCTCCATAGACGCAATATTGGTTTGGATACTCTCGTTAAAATTGGCCTTGATATTCTCTACCATTTTGTTCCCTTTTGTGTGCAAATTAGCACGCTAGAATTATACATTTTGTAACCAAGTGTATTTCGTTTGCCCTTGCGGGGATGAATCTAAGCCAATGATATCTATTCGAAGATCTAGATTACTTGGGTTGAGTTTGTTTTGATGTAGATAATGGGCAATAGCCGATTCAAATTTACGCCGTTTACTGGCATGAAAATATTCCACTGACTGACCAAAGTCAGTTCTACTTCTGAATTTAACCTCAACAAACACCAAGGTGTTTTGGTGGCGCATAATTAAGTCTATCTCGCCACTTCTACACCGGTAATTTTGCGTAACAAAGATCAAACCCTGCTTTTCTAGATACTGTTTTGCTAGCTGTTCAGCCTGCTCACCCAGTAGCACAGAAAAGGCCTGTTTAATCCATTGCAAGAACAGATACTCTATCTTGAGTGATTTGCGCCAGGGGCAAGTGGCGATGCAATACGCCATTGTCTGTGACACTAAGTTCACCGGTTAATCCTTTCTTACTCAGTTGCGGCAACGTTTTGAGTTGACGTAAATTATCGATTAATTCGTAAGAGTCAAACCCCATGGCAAATAATCGTAACAATGAATCTAAGCGTTGTGGCCACAAGGCATTCGTTTGATTAGCTAAGTCAGTCCATTGATGACCGGGTAACATCCAAGGCATGTCAATAAACGTAAGATTACGCAGGTCTCGTAAACTGTTTTTACTTAACTCAAGGCTGTAACTGCGCGAAGAGGCAAATACTGCCAAGCTTGAGGCCGACGAAGGGCTTAAACTCGCTTCTATAATGGGGTTAAGCAGTTCGGTTTGTTCTGGATTAGCAAACAATACTATGACATCAATGTCTTTCCGATTTCGCTCTACGCTGAAAACTTCAATGTCAGCAATATTCTCCATTTGTTTTATTCTGGCTTTACTCTGCGCCACGTCGAGCAGCGATTCAACTTGCTCTCGCATGTCCTTACTGTCTGCAAAAACGGCAATGTCAGGTTGTCTTTGTAGCGGTGCATCCTGCATCCACTTTGCCATAAAAGCTTCAGTCATCCGGCTGGTGACGTTGTTGTCTGCGGTAAAAATAATCGGCCGTTTATAGCCCTTATGTTTGATAAATTGCGCCAGTTGCTCGGCTTCATCTTCAGGTGCAAGAGCATAAAAATAGTGCTCTTTTTTAATCGTCTGTGTCGGTATTACGTTGGCAGTTGCCTCGGGAATGACTTCATTTTCTGTCCTATTCAGGGCTAACATCACTTTTTCCGGTGCCAAAAGGCTGGTTAATCCTGAAATGTTTTCTTTTAATAGCGGCCCTAAAACAAAATCGTAATCCGCCACTAGGTCATTGAGTTCTTCTGGCGTTTTTAGTGCAGAATCAAAAAAATGCAATTCTCGATAAGTGATATTTTCTGTTGGTGAATCATCCCTTACCCCGGCTGTTTGCAAAGAGGGCTTGATTAATGCTTGGGGTATATTGTTTAAATATGCAGCCAAAATACCTTCTTTAAGGGCTAAGCCTTGATTAGCCAAACGGCCACTTAAGGGGAGCAAGACCGCTATTTTTTTTGCCTCAATCGGTTTTTGTTCAAGACTGAGGCTCAGTTCTACAGGTAAATGGCTTGCCAATGAGTGTTGACCAAATCGGCTTTGCCAACTAACAAGTTGTTCCGCCAGTAAACTTGGGTCAAGTCCATAAGTGTGCACAATTAAACTCAGTTGCAGCCAGGGTTGTAATTGTGTATTGCGCAGTTTTTCATTGCGTAATTCTTTTACAGAGAGATTTTTCAGCCATTGCCAAATTTGTTGGTCTTTTTCGAGTTCGTTTAACCCAGTTTTTAATAAGGCTTCACTGGCTTTTACCCAGGCTTGTTGCTGGCTGTATAGTTGCGCTTGTAGGGCATAAACGCGCTGCTCCCAACCACTGACCAGTGTCAATCCTTCAAGTAGAAACTCACGGTGTTCAGCTAACTCTGGTGGATTCAGCGCCACTAAACACTCGGTACTGAGTATATGAGCAATGTGTCGATGTTGAACCGTTTGCAGTTGCGGAGCGAGCACTTTAAGTAGTGCTAAACTCTTAACGCAATCGCCCTGTTTTTGCATTGAGTCTGCTGCTTTTAACAGCCATTCATCACGTTGCTGAGCAGAGCCCGTTTGACTAAATATTAATTCTGCCTTTTGTAAATAATCGACATTTTCAATAACCTCTGTCTTAGGCTCGAGCTGAACGTGTGTATTTTTAGGTGCATCTACACGCGGAGTTGGGCTGCTACATGAAACAATAAAAAGGCTAATTAATGATATTGATAAAAATCTAGGCAAAACCATGTCACAAACTCAGTAAAAAAGATGTTGAATAGTTTATAGTAACGCTCATAAATATCTACCTGCTTAGCGAATAACAAGGGCTGAGTAGCGAAAACCTTAGGGTTTAAATTTGGAGTAATGTTGGTGAGTGAAGTTGGCAAGTTATATATTGTACCTACCCCTATCGGAAACCTTGCTGATATCACTCAGCGTGCTTTAACTATTTTGGCAGACGTAGATTTAATTGCCGCTGAAGATACTCGTCACAGTTTGAAACTGTTACAGCACTACGATATTCAAACACGATTAATTTCTTTGCATGATCACAACGAATCTCAACGAGCGGGTGAGCTCATTTCCCGTCTTCAGCAGGGCGCGAATATCGCGTTAATTTCTGATGCTGGTACCCCCTTAATCAGTGATCCTGGTTATAGTTTGGTAACGCAGTGTCGTGCGGCGCAAGTTGATGTTATTCCGCTACCGGGTGCTTGTGCGGTAACGACGGCTTTGTGTGCAGCAGGTTTACCTACTGACCGTTTTAGATTCGAAGGTTTTTTACCGGTCAAAATGCAAGCCAAACACCATGTGCTAAGCAATTTATTAATAGAAACCGCTACTACCGTTTTTTATGAATCACCAAGAAGAGTCGCGCAAACCGTTCAAGATATCATTGCGGTATTAGGTGGCGACCGCGAATTGGTGCTTGCCAAAGAATTAACTAAAACCTTTGAGACCTTTTATTCTGGCAGCGCGGATGAATGTTATACATGGTTAATGGCGGATCCTAATCACCAGCGCGGCGAATTTGTTCTACTGGTGGCAGGAAACAAAAAAACTCAAAGTGATGTGCCCCCTGAAGCGATAAATTTACTGGTACTACTAATGAAAGACTTGCCCCTTAAAAAAGCTGCAGCCATTACCGCTGAGCATTATTCGTTGAAAAAAAATGTTTTGTACCAGTTGGGTTTAGAGCTGAATGATTAAGGCTATTGGCTCTATTTGTTTGCTTTTATGCTGGAGTTGCCTTGTAAGTGCAACGTGGTATGAAGACAAGCAAGGCATCATGGGCACTAATATTCAAGTTGAAGTGTGGGCAGAATATCCCGACCGAGGCCAACAGGCCATCGATGCAGTGATGACAGAAATGGAACGCATTAATCAATTGATGAGTCCCTATATTGCCACAAGCGAATTGGCTATATTAAATGCGCAAGCGGCCCAACATCCCGTGGTGGTATGCGAAGAACTGTTTGAACTCATTAAGTTGTCGTTAGCGTTATCTGTCGAAACCAATGGGGCCTTTGATATTACCTTTGCCAGCATCGGTTATCTCTATGATTATCGCCGACATGAAAAGCCAAGCGATGAGCAAGTAAAAGCATTATTACCGGCTATTAATTTTCATCATGTGGTCTTAAATGAAACACAAAAGAGTGTTTATTTTTCTCATCCCAAAGTCAAAATTGACCTTGGTGGAATTGCTAAAGGTCATGCAGTTGATAATGCTATCGCCCTATTACAAAAGCTTGGGATAGAACATGCTTTAGTGACCGCAGGTGGTGATACGCGTTTGCTCGGTGACCGACGAGGAAAACCTTGGATGGTGGGGATACGGGATCCTCGACACGCAGATAAGCAGGCCGTGGTTTTGCCGCTAGAAAATATCGCCTTATCCACTTCTGGAGACTATGAACGCTATTTTGAACAGGACGGTGTGCGGTATCATCATATCCTCTCTCCCAAAAGTGGTACGTCTAGTTATCAGGTGCAAAGTGTGTCAATTATTGGGCCACGTAGTACCCTAAACGATGCGCTGTCTACGGCTGTTTTTGTACTTGGTGTGCAAGAAGGGATCGATTTACTCAACCGCACGCCAGGATACGATGGCCTTATTTTAGATAATCAACGTAAACTGCATTATTCAAAAGACTTAGCACCTTAAACACTTGTTAAAAATTGTGGTTTTGTTACTTTGACTTACGCATATGCTGTTGTTTTATTTTGCTTAATTCACGATACGGCTTAGATGAAAAAAATCATAACTAAAAATCACTATCTACCTAGCATTATCGATGTCGAAGCCAGTGGTTTCGGCGCACATAGTTACCCTATAGAAGTGGGGGTAATTAAAGATAATGGTGAGCGTTTTTGTAGTCTAATTCGGCCACAAGCTGGTTGGAACCATTGGGATGAAGAAGCCGAAGCTCTGCATGGAATTAGCCGCAGCTTACTGCAACAAAAAGGGCGTTCGCCAATTGAAGTCTGTCAGGACCTAAATCACTTCTTAAGTGGACAAACGGTGTATTCGGATGGGTGGGTTGTGGATCAACCGTGGATGATCAAATTGTTTCATGCCGCAGGTTTAGCGATGACTTTTTCAGTAAGCTCATTAGAAATGTTATTGAATGAAACGCAAATGGGATTGTGGCATCAAACTAAAGACAATCTCTTGGCAAACATAACAAAACCACGGCATCGTGCCAGCCATGACGCAGCCTTAATTCAAGATACATTCCGTTTGACCTCTCAATTGGCCTACCAGCAAAACCAACGAGAACTCATCTCCTCTCACTAGTTTGTTTTTTTGCGCGATGTTGAGCAAATTTACTTAGCAATTTAATCGATTGCTGGTATAAGGCTTCCATAAAATACTGGCCCATTTTTCCCTTATCTATTCCGTCATTTCAACCCTTTTATACTGAGTCGCTTAACTATGAGTCTGCCAAATAACACGATACTTTTAACAGAGTTGCAATTAGACCGAATTGCTGATGGTTTAACGGCCGATGGCTACGTGTTATTTGAGGATTTTCTTACGCCTGTATTAGCGCAAGCTCTGCTGCAAGAAATGCAAAGTTTTTCTGAATTAGCCTTTAAGCCTGCTGCCATCGGGCGCGATAACTTACAGCAGCTTAATGAGACAGTACGGAGCAATTCTTTGCACTGGTTAGATGGTAACACTTTCGTGCAAAACGCTTATTTAGCCATTATGGAGCAATTGAGGATCGGTATTAATCGTCGCTTATTCATGGGGCTATTTGATTTTGAATGTCACTATTCACACTATCGTCGAGGTGACTTTTATAAACGTCACCTCGATGCCTTCAAAGGTGAAAGTAACCGAGTATTGAGCACTGTGCTTTATCTTAATCCTGATTGGTGTAAAAAAGATGAGGGTGAGTTGATTTTGTATAGTGATAAACAAGTATCACCTTTATTAATGGTTGAGCCAAAATTTAACCATTGCATTATATTTTTAAGTGACGTCTTTCCACACGAAGTCCTTGTCACGCAAAGCGATCGATACAGTATTGCGGGCTGGTTTAGAATAAATGGCAGTCACGGAATTAAAGTCGATCCTGCAGCATAAATTCACAGGCTGAAACAGCCTTATTGCATTAAAACATATTTATACGTTAAATAGGCGCCAAGACTCTAGGTGTGGATTAATCGTTGTGCAAAAAGCCTTAAAAATTGGCCTGTGGGTACTCAGCAGTGTCGTGCTGCTGGTTGTACTATTGGTGGGATTTGGTAAAACCGCTGTTTTTGCTTACTTAGCACCACCCGCCACGTTTAACATTACGCACGCTCCTCAAGCCCCGAACTATCAAGACGATTATTTTTGGGTCTCTCACCCAAACAAAGCAGACAGCGCTGATTTGCTCCCTGTTGGTATCGATACCACTGAAGATTATGCTGAGTCGCCAGTTGATGTGTTTTTTATTCACTCTACGGGTTATGTGGGGCCGGGTGGCTGGAACTCGACAATGAGCAACAAAAATTCTGAGGCACAGTCCATTGAATATATGCTCACGAGTATGGCCAGTATCTACAATGGTTGCTGCCGGATATACGCGCCGCATTATCGAGAAGCCCATTTACACTCTTTTATTAGTGATGATCTGATCGCGTCATCTCAAGCCTTGGACTTGGCCTACAGTGATGTGAAAGCCGCGTTCGATTATTTTTTAACACACTTCAATCGCGGGCGGCCTTTTATGATTGTTAGCCACAGTCAAGGCTCTGCCCATGCACTGCGTTTATTAGAACAAGAAGTAGATGGACAGGCGCTTCAGCAACAATTGGTTGCAGCCTATGTTGTGGGTTATTGGTTGCCAAAAGATAAGTTAAGCCGCAGCTTTAGTTCCATTAAATTATGTGAGTCAGCCTCACAAATCGGCTGCATTATAAGTTATGACACCTATGGAGAGGGCGGAAAACTAGAGGGGAGGGTGCCACATTGGTATGCTTCTGGTTGGGAGTTTAATACTGACGAACAACAAAAAAGCAAGTCTATTGTGTGTGTTAATCCACTCAGTTGGCGCACTGATCTACAACAAGCAAGTAGTGAAAGGCACCTAGGTGCTATGCCAGTAGAATTCAAACGGACGCCGCTTGATATGTTGTTGGCTCGCAATCCGGGCTACAAGTTTACTAAGCTGCCCCCCATCACAAAATATTTAACATGGGCTCAATGTCAAGCAGATGGACGTTTAGTTATCAAGCAACAGCAGAACAATGCTTTTGCTAATCATTTAGACCAAAATAACCGTAGTTATCATGTGCTCGATTTTAGTCTTTTTTACGCCAATCTTCGGCAAAATGCGGTGCATCGCACCCAGTCTTTTTTACAACAACATCCCTAATCTAAGGATAAACTATGTTTAACACTGTCTATCAAGGCAAATTCTTTAACGCAGTAGCAGGTATGATGACTTGCGCGATATTATTTAGTGCGAGTGTCCCAGCTCAAAAGCTTGAACCACAAAAACTATATAGTAAGCAACCATCGGTTATGCCTGAACTGGCTCTTCCTGGTCAATATAAAGTTGGCGTGAGTACCATCCAAGCCACTCATCCACAGCAACTCAGCGCGACTGATTTCAAAACTTTGCAAGACCGTACTCTCACCTTAGAAGTCTGGTATCCCGCAACACCAAAGCAAGATGCTGTAAAAACCTCGTATGAGAACGTGAGCCGTTTACATATTCCATTCAGTTTGGCAGCTGAGGCTTATCGTGATGCGCCACAGCTTACAAATAGTGAATTTCCATTAGTGGTGCTGTCCCATGGTTATACGGGATATCGAACGATAATGTATTATTTAGGTGAGCATCTTGCCAGCCATGGGTATGTGGTAGTGGGGATTGATCACACTGACTCCACAACCGGCGAGATTGATTTTACCAAGGCACCGTTTGCAGGTTTTGTTAGCACATTAATGAACCGGGCTCGTGATCAACAATTTGTTTTAGACTACTTCAGCGAAGCCTCTTCACCCTTTGCCGCTTTAATTGACAGTGACAAAGCTGCTGTCATTGGTTATTCCATGGGGGGATATGGCGCGGTGAATACCATAGGGGGATGTTATAACTTTACCCAAGCTGGCTTACAACAATTTGGCTTTCCAGAAGCCGCGGCACAAGCGCTAGTGCCGGTATTTAATAGCTGTAACGCGGGACGTGAAGCGGTGGATCCCCGATGGAAGGCCATGGTTGCGTTTGCGCCATGGGGTCAAGAGCTGAATATTCATAGCGAAAAAGCCCTAGCCAATATCAAGGTGCCAAGTATGTTCGTTTCAGGTGACTATGATGATGTCTCCGGTTATGAAAAAGGGGTAAGACGCTTGTATGAGCAAAGCGGTTCGAAGGAGAGTTATTTGATGGTATATCAAAATGCTCGCCACAACATTGCCCCCCATCCTGCGCCACAAGAGACCTATGCAACGGATATTGATATCGGCCATTATTTTGAACCAAGCTGGAGCAGTGAGACCCTAAATAGGATCAATCAGCACATGACCTTGGCGTTTCTAGATTGTAAAGTAAAAGCTGATGCAAATGCTTGTGGTTACCTACCGGTTCGTGAGTTTAGCAATCAAGTAAAAGATGACGCTGGTAAATTAAGTGCTCCTTGGCCTGGATTTAAAGATCGCTGGGGGACAGGTGTGATGTTTTTACGTAAAGACCAGCCTTAACTCCTTTAATTTGACTCAAAGATTATATCTACACTCTATTTGTCAGTTAGGCCTGACAAATAGAGTGATGTTTGCCTATCAGGTTTTGTTCACTCCACCCTCACTTTTGTAAACTTACGTCAGTTAAGCGTAAATAAAGCGTAAAGGCCAATATACGCCCTGAACTAAGGCCTTACCATCCAGTCACATCTGCAACCATCACCTAGATGTTCACATTCAAGCTATGACACATATTGCTTTAAAGCGAATTTGTTGAGGTTTGAACACCAGTAAAATCTTATTCATTTTTTGGAGATACAATGAAGTTTAATCGTGCGCTTTTAAAGCCATTCCAACCCATGGTGTATGTAGCCATTTTGATGTTTGGCCTGACAGCTTGTGGTTCAGGGGGCAGTGATGACGATAGCACAGGGTATATTAAGTTTTATAATGCCTCGGCAAATGCCCCCGGTGTATTTTTAACCGTCGACGAAAACTTAGATGAAGACGATGATGATGAAGTCGAGGTTACATATAACTCGGTTGCCTATACCAAAGTAAGCGCCACTAATGCGTTAGACAAGGGAACGTACTACATCGA
Source organism: Paraglaciecola sp. (assembly GCF_030730205.1). Taxonomy (GTDB): domain Bacteria; phylum Pseudomonadota; class Gammaproteobacteria; order Enterobacterales; family Alteromonadaceae; genus Paraglaciecola. The sequence goes on along the minus strand of NZ_JANQVQ010000276.1, from coordinate 23,368 downwards.
GTTGGCGTGGCAAGATGAGGAAAGCAGTGCCAGAAGTGACTTGGAAATTATTTATGAAGACAGTGTCAAAATCAAAAATGACCAGATCAATTTTATCGCGTTAACCGGCGATGTTCGTCAACCCGAAGTATTGCAATATGAAATAGAGGTGGTTGACGACGACAACGATGATGACGACGATTTGTTTAATATTCGGCTATTGAACCTGCATGGCGATTATCAAAACGTAGATCTGTATATGTCTAAAGACAACGAGACATTTAATGAAGCCGTCTTGGTGGGTACAGCTAATTATCAGGCGCTTTCTGACAACATTAAAGTTGAGCAAGACCAGTATATTTATTACATCACACTCGCTGGCAGTAGCGATGTAATTTACACCTCAGTAGATCAAAATTACTCAGCGGTAAGCCAATATATCATTGTCTTACGTGAAAATACCGGAGTGGGCTCTTCGCCTTTTACCATAGATAGCATTGGCGTCAACGGCGTAACTGAGCTTGAAGATGTTGATTCTGAAGCCCAGTTCAGTTTTTACAACGGTATCGCCCTTGACGACTACTTACCTACCTATTTTGGCGACATAGATATTGAAGTTAGATTAGATGGGGAAAGCGAGGTTAAGTTTACTCAGGTCCAACTAGGAGAATTTACTAGCTCCACTACCACCTCTAACGGCGACTACGACTTTTATGTTCGCAATAGCCAAACCAATGAATTGTATGTAACCAATGCCTTATTGAGCTTGGAAGAAAATGCCGATAATACGCTGTTTTTATATGGCAAAAGAGATCCGATTGATGATGACGAAGATGGCGACGTAGATGAAAATAGCGATGGTATTGTTGACGGATATGAAACTAAAGTAAAAACCCTAACAGTAACCAAAAGCTCAAGTTCAAGCATATATAGCCACGGTATTAAATTAGTTAACTTGGCTGATTCAGATGACTTTAGCCGCGTGACTTTCTATTTTGTTTTGAGTGACGAAATTATTTCAAGCGCTGACAATAAACTGTCAGTGCTACAAGAAAATAGTGCGTCGATTACCTTGCTTAACAATACGTACAGTGTTTATGCGATTGCCACAATCGATGGTACTGAAATTAAGTTAGCCAATATGCAGTTAATCTTAGATGAAGACAGCAAAGAGCAATATCTTATTTTTGAGGCTGAACCGAGCGCTTCATCTGGCTATAAAATGACGCTTATCAATCAACGTAGCGCTGACTAATTTTATCACGTGCAATGACCTTCGACATATGTTGAAGGTCAACGCCCTGTAATCCGCCTTAACGCCTTGCCCGCTACTCACTCTCCCATTCAGTTTGACGATTATTACCGAGCAGATGAAGTGACGCTGCAATGAGGCAGGCAACGTAAATACCTTGCCATACGCAGGAACTAAAATGAAAAAAAGACACATCACCACGCTCTTGAGTGCATCCTTAATTGTGATTCCAATGGTTGAGGGAGCGCAATATCGCGTGGTCGAATTACCTCTTGCCAGCTTAGCGGGCAACTCATTTCCCTCTGCAATTAATGCAGCGGGTACCATCTCCGTGAATCTACAAAACCAATATAACCCGACAATAGACTTCACCTTATTGGATTTTGATTCTGAGCCTTTATTGTCTTATTTAACGGACATAGAAAGTGCAAAAGGTTGGGATTTAAATGACTCGGATTACACTTACGTATACTCCTATATTATGGCTAATAGCGGCAATCAAACATTCCAACAAATCGCTACCTACAATGGCTATTTAGCCGACGAATCAAGCAGTGAATTACTGCATGGCTTTGATACGATAGACAATACAAGTGGCGAATACCGTAATAGCGCCACGCTGATGGTCCGAGGTCTAAATGACTTTGGTAATGCCGTTGGTCTCAGTCAAGATGGATTTTATACCTTGTCGTATGTGACAGATGACGTTGTTGATGTTACCTATGTACTTAACGACTTTTATTCCCGTGGGTTTGCTTTAATTGAGGGCAAGACAGTCGGACTCCTTCCACCCGATACCACCGCGGGCGGCTTAAGTGATGCCTACGACATTAATACAAGTAATCAAGTTGTTGGAGTCGCTACCACAGAGATGGTATCAAGCAGCTTTCAAACCAGTGTTGAAGCCTGCTCAGACCCTGAGCAGCGGGGGGATATTCCCGAGGCTTCTTGTTTGCGTTCACTCAGTGTGGAATTAAATAACAACGTCGGCTCTATCGCTCAGCGCCGTGGAATTATTTGGCAACTTGATGAAAAAGGTAACACCACAGAAACACTACAGCTAGGTATGTTAATCAGCCCTGATAGCACCGATTCGAGCATCTATAGCAGTTCAGCAGTGGCGATTAACGATTATGGTGTTGCCGTTGGCGCCTCGCCAGCTTTTTATGCTGATACGGGGTCTTTAACTACCGCAGCTGCCTTCTATATCAATGATGAAGTACTGACAATTAACCCTGATGATGAGAACTTCTCCAGTGTCGCAACCGATGTCAACAATGATAACGTCGCCGTTGGTTATGCAACTAAAAGCATCAGCGGGTTAACTAAAACCAAGTTTTTTGTGCACGATATTAATACTGATTTAACCAGCTTTCCTGAGGACTTTTTTGCCAGTTCTGGCAGCGTAGCCAATTCAATCAATAACCAAGGCATGGTTGTGGGCTATGGCGAGTCTGAGGCGGTCAGTGGTACACGCCGCACAGAAGGCTTTTTATATGATTATCGCAATAATTTGTTTGTAGGCTTAAATAGTTTATTAGAGTGCAATTCGCCCTATACCATCAGTCAGGCGAATGCTATTAATGATGATAATGAAATTGCTGCAACTGCACTTGTGACTGGGCCTGCACGAGATATAACTGGCGCTATCATTCTTGACGACTTAGGTGCAGAAACCGAAGTGGATTATGTGGTGGCGGTAAAACTAGTACCTATTTCTGGTGGCTCAATAGACAACTGTGATGCATACGAAGAAGAGGTGGTGCGACAAGGAGCAAGTTTTACCTGGTTGGCCTTTCTGGGCTTATTTGTTGGTGTATTGCGTTTCAGACAACAAGCCAACAAGCCAACAAACCCATAACCAACTGCACTTAATGTGGTTGTACTTTGCGTAGGCGCCAAAACAAGGCGCCTCCTACCACACCACATAGACCCAAGCTAAGTATTCCTAATTGACTGCGGGCGCTTGCCACAACCGTAATATTCATGATTGGCTGCATTGCTGCTAACATCACCCAAATAGCAACGCCACCTGCTAATGGATACAAAAGGTGGGCATATTCAACGGTGTGGATAAATTTGTTTAGGGCATAAACTGTTAAAAATCCGAGAAGCAAGCTAAAGCTAATAATTGCCCCCAGCGTAGCAAACAAGCCTTTAATATCATCAACCGTCATGGCTAATCGGTCGCTCAGCGAAATGTGAATGCCAAGCTCAAGCAAGCCCTGTAAGACAAACTGGCTATGGACGATGGAGGCCAACACGAAAGTGAGCAAGGAAGCAAAAGCAAAGTGACCAGCAAGAATAAAAAATCGTTGCATAAAGAGTAGTCTAAGATAGATTAGTTTAGCGTTATCATGGCATTATCTGTGTCAATTCCCAACCAGTTAAGGTGATTATGCTAAAAAAACAGCACTTTTTTCCTCATTTATTCTGCTTTGTATTGCTTATGATGTCGCATTTCGTTGTGGCTCAAGCACCATTAAGTGCAACTCCAAAATCAGAACCAAGCCCCTATACGATTACCGAAGTGGTTGATGGATTATCTTTTCCTTGGTCATTGGCCTTTTTACCTCATGACGAGTTGTTGGTAACTGAGCGTAGCGGTAGCCTTAGAAAAATAACGAATGGTCAAGTGAGTGAGCCAATAAGTGGCTTGCCTGAAGATATATATAGCAAAAGTCAGGGCGGCTTATTAGATATCGCCTTGCATCCCGACTACTTAAAAAATGGCTGGATATATCTGAGTTATGCTGCGGGCACTGATGAAAACAATGCACTTAAGATAATGCGCGCTAAATTAGTGGGCCTGACCTTAACTGAGCAACACGTTTTGTTTAGCGTTACACCCAATAAAGACACTCCGGTTCATTTTGCCGGACGTATGACCTTTTTACCGGATACAACCTTGCTTATCACCAGTGGAGATGGTTTTGATTATCGAGAGCAGGCACAAAGGCTAGATAGTTTGTTGGGTAAAATTATTCGTATTAACGATGATGGCAGTATTCCACGTGACAACCCTTATATTGGACAAAATCAACTGCCTTTGTCTGAAAGTACTGGCTCCGAGTTAACCGATTATATTTATTCTGTGGGCCATCGAAATCCGCAAGGCTTAATTTACGATCGTGAAAGAGGGCTGGTGTTTTCCCATGAACATGGGCCTGCAGGCGGTGATGAAGTCAATATTATTGATGCAGGGAAAAATTACGGTTGGCCGGTCATTACCAACGGACTTGATTACTCTGGCGCTAGGATCAGCCCATTCACCCAATACGAAGGGATGGAGCAACCATGGCTAGACTGGACACCGTCCATTGCGCCTTCTGGCCTGATTGTATATCGAGGTCAGATGTTTCCTGAGTTTGAGGGCGACTTGTTAGTCACCTCCTTAAAGTTTAAACAAGTTTACTGGCTTCATGTGGTCAATAACCAAGTCGTTAAACAAAGCATATTATGGGATGAAATCGCGCAACGATTGCGCGATATTCGGCTGCATCCTGATGGCAGCGTATATATTTTAACCGACTCGGCTCAAGGAAAAATCCTGCGAATTAGCCGAGATGATTAAATTGTGAACAGGTATTGTTTAAAAACACTACTTTTCAAAGTCTTATCACTAAAAAGAATAGTGATTATCAGTAAACTAGGGACGAGATAAATTTTAATTTTGAGGGGAAAGCCTTATAATGTTTAGGTTTATTTCTAGCCTCCATGATAATGAGTACAAGCGGAGCCAACCAAGAGGATCGTATAGTGTTAGAAGAATACCGTAAACACGTTGCTGAACGTGAAGCGCAAGGCATTCCACCACAAGCATTAAATGCTGAACAAGTTGCGGGTTTAGTTGAGTTGTTAAAAGCTCCACCTGCAGGCGAAGAAGCGTTTTTACTTGAGTTAATTTCTGAGCGAGTTCCTCCCGGTGTTGACGAAGCCGCTTATGTTAAAGCAGGCTTTTTAAGCGCTATCGTAAGAGGCGAGGTTGCCTGTGATTTGATCTCCAAAGATGCAGCTATTCAATTATTGGGCAACATGCATGGTGGTTACAACATTGTCACTTTGGTTGATGCGCTAGATGATAATGAGTTAGCTGAATTAGCCGCAGAAGAGCTTAAACATACTTTGCTGATGTTCGACCGTTTTCACGATGTTGAAGACAAAGCAAAAGCCGGTAACGCCTATGCGCAAGACGTATTAGAGTCATGGGCAGAAGCAGAGTGGTTTACTTCGCGCCCAGAATTGGCCGAAAAAATTACTGTGAGTGTGTTTAAAGTAACGGGTGAAACCAACACCGATGACTTGTCGCCTGCACCAGATGCGTGGTCACGTCCTGACATTCCTTTGCATGCTCGTGCAGCATTTAAAATGACCCGCGATGGTTTAACACCTGAAAAACATGGCGAAGTGGGCCCTTTAAAACAAATCGAAGACATCAAGGCCAAAGGTTACCCCGTTGCATTTGTCGGTGACGTAGTGGGTACAGGTTCTTCACGTAAATCAGCGACTAACTCAGTATTGTGGTTCTTCGGTGAAGATATGCCTGGCGTGCCTAATAAACGCGGTGGCGGCATTTGTTTTGGTAGTAAAGTTGCCCCTATTTTCTTTAATACTATGGAAGATGCCGGCGCCTTAGTATTTGAGGCTGATGTTGAAAAAATGAACATGGGTGATGTGATCGATATTTTCCCGCTTGAGGGAAAAATTACCAATCATGAAACTGGTGAAGTACTAGCGACCTATGAATACAAATCGAAAGTGCTACTTGATGAAGTACGCGCTGGTGGCCGTATTAACCTGATTATCGGTCGCGGTTTGACTGATAAAGCCCGCGAATCTCTTGGTTTACCTGCAAACGATATGTTCCGTAAACCAGAACAACCAGCAGACACTGGTAAGGGTTATACCCTTGCGCAAAAAATGGTCGGTAAAGCATGTGGCGTTGAAGGTATTCGCCCCGGTACCTATTGTGAACCGAAGATGACGACTGTTGGCTCACAAGATACAACAGGTCCTATGACCCGTGATGAATTAAAAGACTTAGCCTGTCTAGGTTTTACTGCTGACTTAACCATGCAGTCATTCTGTCATACCGCAGCTTACCCTAAACCAATTGATATCGAAACTCAGCACACGTTACCTGATTTTATTATGAATCGTGGTGGTGTTTCGTTGCGCCCAGGTGACGGTATCATTCACTCATGGTTAAACCGCATGTTGTTGCCTGATACTGTCGGTACAGGTGGTGACTCACATACACGTTTTCCTATGGGTATTTCATTCCCAGCGGGTTCTGGCTTAGTCGCTTTTGCTGCTGCAACGGGCGTTATGCCTTTGGACATGCCTGAATCTATCTTGGTCCGTTTTAAGGGTAAAATGCAGCCTGGTATCACCTTACGTGATTTGGTTCATGCCATTCCTTTATATGGCATCAAAGCGGGTCTATTGACCGTTGCCAAAAAAGGCAAAATCAATGCGTTCTCTGGTCGAATTCTTGAAATTGAAGGTTTGGACGATCTGACTATCGAACAAGCGTTTGAGTTATCAGATGCTTCTGCTGAACGTTCTGCAGCGGGCTGTACTATCAAGTTGTCGAAAGATTCTATTGCTGAGTACTTAACGTCCAACATCACCATGTTACGTTGGATGATTAACGAAGGTTATGGCGATCAGCGTACACTAGAACGTCGTGCTCGTAAGATGGAAGAATGGCTCGCTAATCCAGAGTTGATGGAAGCTGATGCTGACGCCGAATACGAAGAAGTATTAGAAATTGATTTAAACGAAATAAAAGAGCCAATCTTATGTTGTCCTAACGATCCTGATGATGCTAAAACATTATCAGAAGTCGCAGGTGACAAAGTTGACGAAGTGTTTATCGGCTCGTGCATGACCAATATTGGTCACTTTCGTGCGGCAGGTAAGTTACTTGAGCAATACGATGGCACCTTGCCTACCCGTTTGTGGATGTCGCCTCCTACTAAGATGGACGAAGCGCAATTAAAAGAAGAAGGCTATTACAACGTATACGCAAAAGCGGGTGTACGTACTGAAATGTCAGGCTGTTCTTTGTGTATGGGTAACCAAGCACGCGTTGAAGCTGGCGCCACGGTATTGTCTACCTCAACCCGTAACTTCCCGAACCGTTTAGGTGATGGCGCAAATGTGTATTTGTGTTCTGCTGAAATGGCCGCGGTTGGTGCGATTGTGGGTAAAATCCCAACAGCTGCTGAATACATGGAATATGCAAACAAAATAGAATCAATGTCTGGTGACGTATTCCGTTACTTGAATTTTGATCGCATGCCTTCATTCAAAGCCGCAGAAGAAGAAGCTAAGAAAAATATTATTCCAACCTTAAAAATTGCTTAAGTTTAGAATATTGTAATAAGTGAGAAGCCGGACGGTACTACCCTCCGGCTTTTTTATTGTTTGATGCTGTTGTCATTCCTAGTTTTTACTCGTCAAAAGGTATGCCCGATGGATAGGTCTATGAAATTAATTTATTTGGTTTTTTTTCTGTTGGTACTAAATAGTTGTACCAGTAAAAATGCGAAGCAACTTATGGGGCATGCGCTAGCAAATGCCGCCCAAACTGAAGTGAAATACACGCCTGGGGAATGTCAAACCTTACGCCAGCAATGTGTACAAGGAGACTTTCAAGAATGGCAAACAAGCGACAAAGAAATGGGTTGTTCATGCAAAAAGTTGTAAACTCTAAGCTGTTCATTAACCTGTAACCCACAAAGTGTAACCCTATGAAAATTCGTGTCTTACTGTTGTCGCTTTTGTTTTGTTTATCTGTTTCAGCCCAGTCACTAAAGGTCACGTTTCCACCAATAAGCGTAGAGGTAAAAGGCCAAACTTATACCTTAGAATATGCCAATAGTTTTGAACTGCGTAGTCAAGGTCTGATGTATCGTAAGTCCATGTGTGAAAATTGCGGCATGATTTTTAATTTTAATCAGGTAAAAACCGCCGGTATGTGGATGCGCAATACCTTTATTCCTCTGGATGTGGCCTTTATCAAAAGAGATGGCACGATAACGGATATTAAAGCGATGCAGCCGCATGACGAAAGCACCATCACTTCTTCTGAAAAAGTCTTATATGCGTGGGAAATGAACCAAGGCTGGTTTAAGCAAAATAATATTGCTGTGGGTGACAAGGTGACCATTCAAGAAACCACAACAAATATCGACTAACTTCGTCATACAAGGTTAAATTTTAGTAAGCGCAGTGGCTACGTATCGTTCGCTGTAGTGTTAGGTAGGATTAGTCGCTTAAGTTAAACATTTTTAAACTAAGCTATATAAAAAAAGAACGCGCAGAATCAATTTTTATTTTCTCTTGGCATATAAAACTGCTATTTTTATCGGCCATTTTTAAGGCAAATTGTTTAATTTAAGTGAGGGTCAAATCGTGTTGAATGTAGCCAAGTTTGGCGGTACAAGTGTGGCAAATTTTGCCGCTATGCAAAATTGCGCAAAGATAGTTAAAAATAATCAAAACACTAAAGTTGTCGTAGTAAGTGCATCCGCTGGCGTGACAAATTTGTTAGTTGATATTGCGCATACCGCAATGACAACTGAACAGATTTTGTCTAAAGTCGCTCAAATCAGTGACATCCAATTTGCTATTTTGAATGCGCTAGACAAACCACAAGACGTGAATGATAAATTAGCTGAACTGTTAGACTCTTTAAAAGAGCTGGCGTTACATGAAGAGCTTATTCATCGCCCTGACTTAAAAGATGCATTGTTATCACATGGTGAGCGTTTGTCTTCGCTTTTATTCAGTGCCGTATTAAAACAAGTTGGGCTAAATGCAGGTAATTTTGATGTTCGCAAAGTCCTTCGTACTGATAATGAGTACGGCCAAGCAGTTCCCCAATTAGACGAAATTCGTCAAGCAGCACAAACATTGTTGTTACCTGAGTTGAGCGCAAAAGTTATGGTGACTCAAGGTTTCATTGGTTCTGATGCCGATGGTAATACGACGACTTTGGGCCGTGGAGGGTCTGATTTCACCGCTGCCCTCTTAGCTGAAGCACTTGATGCTGAAACCTGTGAAATTTGGACGGACGTTATTGGTGTTTATACCACTGATCCGAGGATCACAAGTGCAGCCAGACCATTACCAGAATTAAGCTTTGAAGAAGCGGCTGAAATGGCCACCTTTGGAGCAAAAGTATTACACCCGGCCACGATGGAACCTGCTCTTAGGCAAAATATCAAAGTATTTGTTGGTTCAAGTAAAGAACCTGAATTAGGTGGTACGTGGATTGTTCGTGATTGCACAACAGAGCCTTCTTACCGAGCGATTACTCGTCGTAAAGATCAAGTAATGGTGACAGTAAAAACACCTAAGATGATGTTTGCACAGGGATTTTTGCAAAAAGTATTTACTATCATTGCGCAACATAAACTCAGTGTTGATTTGGTTACAACCTCAGAAATATCGGTGTCGTTTACCTTAGACAATCCACCTAATTCGGTTTTACAACGCTTAAATCGTGAAACAATTGAAGAGTTAAGCCAATTTTGTAATGTCCTTGTTGAAGAAAATTATGATCTTGTCACTGTTGTGGGTAACAGTATGCATAGTGCTGCTGGCGTTTCGAGCAAGATATTTGCTGCTATCAGCGACTACAATCTGCGTTTGATTTGTTACGGCGCCAACCCACACAATATGTCATTTTTAGTGAGCAATAATGACAGTACTGACGTTGTTAAGGTTTTGCATAAGGCCTTATTCGAATAAGGCCTTGAGGTGATAACAGGGTGAAGTCAAACAATGGCGTTTATCAGTCACCTCTCAATAAGCTATTTGTTCGCCAGCAACCCAAGGTTAGGGCAAAAAAGCGCATGGCAGCATTGCTCTTGGCCTATGCCGGGCATGACCATAAGCGAATTGCGGCTTTGATTAAAGATTGGCTACAAGCCGATGAACGCACAAAAAAGACATAAAAAAACCGCCTAGGCGGTTTTTTTGTGGTGGTATTAAATTAACCAAAGCATCCGTTTTTATTACACTCTGAATTGTTGAATAGAGTTTTGTAACTCTTCTGCAAGACGGGCTACTTCTTGGCTTGATTCAGATGTTTGGTGTGCGCCAATTGTGGTTTGCTCTGCAATTCCGACAATATTTTCTAAGGTTTCGCTGATTTCAAGAGAGACCACGTTTTGCTCTTTTGCTGATTGTTCTATCTGGCTGCTCACGTCGTACGCTTTGTGTACGGCATCAGTAATTAACTGTAATGCTTCTGTGGCTTTTTCAGTTTGCTGCACGCACAAGGTGGTTTGCTCTTTACCTTGATTCATTACCGCTACTGCTTTTTCAGCACCAGCTTGTAGCACTTCAATCATCGAATTGATTTCTTGGGTGGATTTTTGTGTACGACTGGCCAGGGTGCGAACTTCATCAGCGACCACAGCAAAACCGCGACCCTGTTCACCGGCTCGTGCAGCTTCGATGGCAGCGTTAAGAGCCAGTAAGTTAGTTTGGTCTGCTACGCCACGTATAACATCTAAAATACCACCAATGCTGGCGCTATCTTGATGCAGTTTGTTGATTACGTTAGCGGCTTGTTCTACATCTTTAGCTAACACTAAGATAATTTTCTTGTTCTCTTCTGAGATTAATTTCACTTTCTCAGCTTCGTTATCAGCATGGCGGATTTGATTCAAAGTATGTTCGGCGCTTTGAAGCACAACCTGAGAGGTGCTGTGCATTTCTGAAGTAGCAGTAGCGACTTGGGCAACTTGAGACTTTTGCTCTTGAATAGAAGCTGTGGTTTGGGCCGTTACCATAGACGTTTCTTCAGACGCGGCAGCTAGTTGTGCTGCACGTGAACTAATGCCCGAGATTAAGGCTTTCAAACTGTTGATAAGGTTATTGCAGTTTTTAGCTAATTCGCCAAACTCGTCATCTTTGGAATCATCAAGTTTGCGGGTTAAATCGCCTGATGACACAATCTTAAGCATCTCGTTAACTTTGTGTAAGGGTTTGATAATTGCGCCAACGGTAGCCCAAGCAATAACCGCAGCCACTGCTACAGAGAACAAACCAATAATAATGGTGTACCAAAAGCCACTACTGACTGAATCAGCCACCGCTTCTTTAGATTCAATGGTTTTAATATCCGTCAGTTTAAGAAGTTCATTCAATTTAGTGATGGCTTCGCTGATATTCTCTTCTGAGGCACGGTAAGATTTTGTTGCTTGATTTTTGGCGTTTAAGCGTTTCACTTGAGTTTGTAATAAACCGTTTGATGCCGTAACTTCGTCAATAACCGAATCCATCAAACCGTAGATTTCGTTCAGGGTGCCACTGGAATCTTGACTGCCTGCGGCAGCTTGGATTTCGGCCACTTTTTCTTTTATTTGGCTTACGACTAAGTTGACTTCATTACCAATGGTGTCTGCTCTAACTAAAGTTGTGGTTTTAACGTATTCGGCACCCACCGTTAACAGTGACAAAAGACTGGTTTCGAGGGTATTGCTGACTTCAGATGCTTTAGCGAGTTTTGCATTACTTGACACACTATCGAGATCAGCGAAGTCGAGAATATAGGTAGAGGCATCGTCCGAGTTATCTTCAATATTTCCTAACGTTTCTTGCACCTTACTGGCAAATTCTAGGCTGGCTTGTTTGCTATCAAAAATCGAATTAACGTTGAGGATGTAGTTGTTGTAGATTTCCTCGGCTTCTACCAGAGATTGGCGAAGCTCAGGCTCTCTGCTCACGATAGCGGTTAGGGAACGGATTTCGCTATCAAAATTACTTCTGCTGGTTTCGAAAGCAGCTTTTTTCGTTTTAAGTTCGTTAAGCTCTACTTCGTAAAACGCTTCAGTGGCTAAACGCCCCATATTCAAAAATGATACTTTGAGTTGACTACTGCCGCTCACAGTGGGAATAGTCAAGGTATTCACTTGGTCGGTCGCTTCATCAATACTATTCAAGCTTTTAACCGCTACGATACCGAGTAAAAATAGGAGAGCAGTAATAAATGCGAATCCGCCTACTACTCTAGTGGCTACTGTTATTTTCATTTTTGGGCCCTTATTTAACCGTTAAATAGCGTTTGTCCGCTTGTCTTTAGACTGACGCATGCCTGTGGCGATTGTATCAGTAAATTCTTTGTTTCAAAAAAGTTTAAAAAAATAACACAACATACGGTGTAGTGAAAGTGACCGCAATAGTCAAACTATCGGCTCAGTGCCATTAATCTTGATAAGCCACTGAATATTTTTCACCATTTTGCCGTTTCCATAGGGTGAGCTGTTGCTGCCAAATATAGCCAGTATCTAAGGCAATAAACTTGTCCGTGTTGGTGTTACCGGCAAGCGTGGCCCAGTGGCCAAATAGTACTTTATCGTTGGGCTTTAGGTTAGTGTTTTTCACTGAAAACCATGGTCTGAAGCGTGTTGGTGTTTTTTCTGGAGAATCTTTACAGGTAAATTCTAAGGTGTGGCTATCAAGCATGTAGCGCATGCGGGTAAAAGCATTAATGATAAAGCGCCAGCGCTTGCTGCCACTCAGGTTTTCGTCCCAACGATTAGGCTCATCGCCATACATCTTTTTCAAGACACTTTGCCAATTATCAGTTTGAAGGTTGGCGCTAACCTCGTCACTCAGGGCCTGTGCTTGTGCTATTGACCATTGTGGATACAATCCGGCATGACAAACTAAGGTGTTTTCATCTAAGGTCAGGGCAAGCGGTTGGTGACGTAGCCAATGCACGTATTTGTCTACATCACTACTAGCAAGAAGTTTGTCATACTTGTCATTGGCTTTGTTTTTGCGAATACCGCTATATACCGCTAAAAAGTGAAGATCGTGATTACCTAATACTGTGCTGAAACTGTCTTGTAATGAATAGAGGTATTGCAGTGTTTCAAGGGCGTGCGGGCCACGGCCAATTAAATCACCTACTGCAATTAATGTATCGTGGCTGGGGTCAAACTTAACATATTCTAATAGGCGGGTTAAACCCCGATAGCAGCCTTGAATGTCACCTACAACATAGTCTGCCATAGGGTTAATTAACTAGGTTAGGCACACGTAAACTAAATACGTCGATAGGCGCATTAAACACAAGCCCGTCTTGAGCTCGCATTTCATAATAGCCTTGCATGCTGCCCACTGGTGTATCCAGAATGGCGCCGCTGCTATACTCAAATTGTGCACCTGGTGCAATAGAGGGCTGCTGTCCAATGACGCCAGGGCCTTTTACTTCAGTATTTTTTCCATTGCCATCAGTAATTAACCAATATCGATTTAACAGTTGGACTTCTTGGGGACCCTGATTTTCGATTTTAATGTGATAAGCAAATGCGAACTGACTCTGCTCCGGCGCTTGGCCGGGCAAATATTGTGTGTGTACTTCAATTTGGATGGAATGTTCAGTCGCTAACATGGGCGTTTCCTGCTTGATACGCAACGTCAGCTAATAAGGCAAATTGTTGCAAACTGAGGTTTTCTGCACGTAAATCTGGATTAATATCAAGGGCCATGATTTGTTGTTCGGTTAAACTGTCTTTTAAACTATTACGTATCGTTTTTCTGCGTTGATTAAACGCTTGGGCGCAAACAGTATGCAGACTGTCTTCACTTAATACCGTGACCGGTTTGACCTTATGAGGTATTAATCGCACTACGGCTGAATCGACTTTTGGCGGGGGATTAAACGCTTCGGGTGGCACATGCAGTACTGGCATGATCTGACAATGGTATTGGGCCATGACCGAAAGACGACCATAATTTTTATTTCCGGGTACCGCTGCTAAACGATTAACTACTTCTTTTTGCAACATAAAGTGCATGTCTTGCACTTTGGTGGCAAAAGAAAATAAGTGAAACATCAACGGTGTAGAAATGTTGTAGGGTAAATTTCCAAAAATTCTTAATGGCTTATCATCATTCAGTAAGGTTGAAAAATCGAATTTTAAGGCGTCAGTTTCAACGATGGTCAGTTTACTGGCCATAAACGGATGTGTACGTAATCTCGCGGCCAAGTCGCGGTCTAACTCTACTACAGTCAAAGCGTCAATTTGTTCACATACCGGCTCTGTCAACGCCCCCAAACCGGGTCCTATCTCTACTAAATGCTCACCGTTTTTAGGGTTGATAGCACTGACAATCTGATCAATTACATAAAGGTCATGCAAGAAGTTTTGACCAAAGCGTTTACGGGCCGTATGACCTAAATGTTGTTTACTCATAGTTATTTACCAATGAAATTGCACTGTTAATGGCGAAAGCAAAACTACCTGTTTCAGCTTTACCCGAGCCTGCAAAATCAATTGCAGTACCATGATCAACCGAGGTTCGAATGTAAGGCAAACCTAAGGTGATGTTTACTGATGCGCCAAACCCTTTGTATTTTAATACAGGTAAGCCTTGGTCGTGATACATGGCCAGCACAGCATCGGCTTGCGCCAAGTATTTAGGATTAAAAATAGTGTCTGCTGGTAATGGTCCACTTAGCTGGATGCCTTCTTCGCGAAGCCGCGCCAAGGTAGGATTAATTACGTTAATTTCTTCTTTGCCAATATGGCCGTCTTCCCCCGCATGCGGGTTTAAACCACATACGAAGATGTGCGGGCGCTCGATGGCAAACTTCTGTTTTAACTCTGCATTAACGATACGAATAACCTCTGAAAGGCCTTCTTTGGTAATAGATTTAGCAACATCGATTAAGGGGATGTGGGTGGTGGCAAGTACCACTCTGAGCCCTTCGGTGGCAAGCATCATCACCACTTTTGCAGTCTTAGATTGCTCAGCAAAAAATTCTGTATGACCGCTAAAAGGCACGCCGGCTTGATTAATAATACCTTTATGCACAGGCCCGGTGACTATGGCCGCAAATTCACCACTTAGTGTTCTGATGCCGGCTTGGCTTAACGTTTCGAGCACATAATGGCTGTTTTGAGCATTAAGTTGCCCTGCTGTAACTGGCACAGCACAAGGAATGTGCACACAATACAAACTGCCTGCTGTTTGAATAGCGGTAGATTGTTCAGTGTAGTGGTGAATCACTAAGGGTAAGCCGAGTAAAGCAGCGCGCTGTTGCAGCATATTGGCATCGGCAAATACAATCAATTGCACAGCCCATTGTTGCTGCGCAAGCTGAATGATTAAATCAGGACCAATCCCGGCGGGCTCGCCGGGCGTAATGGCAAGTTTAACGGTAGGCACTTAGCTTTCTTTTTTTGCTAAGACTTCAATGTAAGCACTGGCACGGATTTCACGTAACCAAGCATCCGTTTCTTCTGAAAACTTACGCTGAAATAATAGTTGGTATGCTTTGTCTTCTTTCAACTTTTCAGTGGCGTCACCCACACGTTTGTCGAGTAATTGCATTAGGTGCCATCCGTGAACCGAACGCACCGGCTGGCTGATTTCATTAATGTCTAATTTATTTAAGGTGTCTTTAAACTCAGGCACGTAAACATTAGGGTCAGCCCAACCTAATTCACCACCTTTTAAAGCAGAGCCCGGATCGGCTGAGTGTTCTTTCGCTAATGTGGCAAAATCTGCCTCACCTGATAAAATTTTAGCGCGAAAGTCTTTAAGCATTTGTACCGCTTTTTCGTCACTTAAGATGACAGAAGGTTTAATCAGAATATGTCTTGAGTTTAATTCTGTCACTTCAACCTTTTCGATACCACGCGTGTCTACTACTTTTAATATGTGAAAACCAGCGCCGCTGCGGATAGGACCAATAAGTTCATCCTTTGACCTGTTTTGTACCGCTTCAGCAAACAGAGTCGGCATTGAGTTAATGTTCATCCAGCCCATATCTCCACCTTCTAGGGCGTTGGCTCCTGATGACGACGCGGTTGCTATTTTCGCAAAATCAGAACCACTATTTAGCAATTCGATGACTTTTTCTGCGGTACCTTTGGCTTTTTCAATATCTTCATCTGTTGGATCACTGGGAAAGGCAATTAAGATATGACCTAAGCGGTACTCGGCTTCTTTACCACCTTGCTCATCAATTAACTTAACTAAGTTTTCAATTTCCTGCGGCGTGATATAAATACGACGACGAACGTTGGCACGGCGCACTTCACCGACAATTAACTCCTTACGAATTTCTTCACGATAAACCTCATAACTCACGCCTTCTTCTGCAATTTTATCTCGTAGTTGGGCAAGGGTGAGGTTGTCACCTTGAGCGATGTTAGTGATAGTTTGATCTAATTGCGGATCGCTAATTTGTATGCCCATACGGTCGGCCATTTGCATTTGCAAGCTGTCGATAATAAGGCGTTCTATGGCTTGAGTTCGTAGGGCTCTGTCAGAAGGTAAGGTCTGATTGTTGGCGATAGCATTACGCTTAACCGAGGCGACAAGTTCTTCAATTTGACTTTCTAACACTACCCCTTGGTCAACAATAACCGAAACGCTATCTAACATTTCTGGTGCGGCTTTAACGCTGGTTGACAAAAGCATTCCTACTAAAAAACTGACTACTATTACTTTCATGGTTTCTTTTACTTTTAAGTTAATGACACGCCAAAGGCGGCTTAGTTTAGAAAAATTGTGGTATGGCCAAGTACACTAGTTAAGTAGGTATGGGCGGCGATAGCCAAATAATCCATCGGTTAACATATCTCGTCCGGCAGTTTTACCGCCCATACCTTTCAAAATAAATTGCAAGGTGATGCCTGATTCAAATTCGTTTGTGCTCTGTAAACCGCTATCATCATAGCGATTACTTAAGTGTCTTTGCGCAACCAATCTGACAGCCCAACAACAAGATTCGTATTGTAGACCAGCATAAGTCTCAACAGTTCGATGGCTTTTTACATCTCTGTACCATCTACCTACCCAATGCCATTGTTGATTGATTGGCCAGCTCGTTGTAATGCCCACTTGGTTAATCTCTTCGCCCGAGAGTTCTCTAACATAGCGATGGTTAATTTGAGCCACACGATCTTTCGCTGACGTGTACTCCAACGAGAAGCTACTGCGCTCTACTTTATCAGTAACGCTAGAAATTTGCGCCTCGGTATGGGCGTACCATTTACTACCAATTTGCCAATCAAGCTCTGCGGCCAATGCTGAACGGTCATTTTGTTCAAGCGCTGCGGCAACTTGAGTCTCTTGGATATAAAATATCTGCCCAAAGCTAAGGGCAAATTTTTCGTTATTGTTTTTGTCGAGTAAACGGGTCGTTAAGCCTACCGTTAGCTGATTTTTATCACTGATTCGGTCAAGACCAGTGAATTTTTGGCCTCGAAACAAACCTTCAAAATCGCTGAACAGGCGAGTTGTATCATACAAGCCAATATCAGTTTGACGCTCGAAACTGGTATATAAATATTGCACTTTGGGCTCAAGGGTTTGAATCGCTCCATCTTGTAACCAACCAGCACTGCGCTCAAAGGCTAAGGCACCAAATAAGCGTGCTTGCCCTAAAGTACGAGACACATCTTTACTTAACTCAGTATTGTCAATGTTATCTTGGCGATAGTAAGTTTGCAGTAGTGTTGTTTCAGCTAAAAACTCGCCCCATTGAGTTTGGTAGGGGTAACGTAGCGTGGGAGCAATGTGTAAACGAGTGGCTTGCGGGCTAAGCGCTGAGTTATTATCAAAGTAAGCCAGTTCAGAGGCTAAACCAAATTCAAAACCTAAGGCTAGTTCGCTTTCATAGTTCAGCTTCATCTCTGGAAGGGCACGATAGCTATTTGCATGCTCTCCGAGGATTTCAAAATCTCTAAACTGCAAACTAAAATCCAGTTGCTCATCGTAATAGCTTACGCCTAAGGTTTGATAAAGATGGGTATCAGCACGGCTGTAATAATCAGAACCTAAGTCAACGATATAGTTACTATCACTCAAACCGTTATATTCAGCGTTAACTTGCCAATTTTCTGATAAGGCACCTTGATGCACAAAACGGTAAAAATAGCGTGCATCTTGCGTATCGGTGGCCCTGTCATTGGCTAAATATTCAACATCCACCTGACCATTATGTTGAGAGCTTAAATAGCGAAATTCAGTTTTTAACTGTAAGCCTCGCTGCGACATTAACCGAGGTGCAATTGTAGCGTCCATATTCTCGGCTATATTCCAATAATAGGGTTGCTCGTATGACACGCCGGTAGACGTGGAACTGGAAATCATTGGGTACAATAAACCAGACTGCCTGGCATCAGTCACCGGAAACGCAAAATAGGGCAGATATAACACGGGTACATCTTGGATATAAAAACGAGCGTGACTCATTTCACCCCAATTTTGGTCTGGGCTAAGGGTGATAGTACTGGCCTGAATGCGCCAATCTTCATGCCCCTCAGGGCAGGTGGTGAAGCTGACTTCTTGTAAGGATACGCCAGAGTCTTGACTTAACGCGATGGTATCAGCGTCACCTCGACCATTCATCGCCGTAAGTTGGTAATGGGTATCGGTAATTAATAGCTCGTTAGTTGTGGTGTTTAAATCCACACTTTCACTGCTAACTTTAATGAACCTGTCTTGATAGGTGACTTGACCAGAGGCATTTAATGATTGATTGCTGCGATTGACCCGTGCCGAATTGGCAGTGATCTTTGAATCTTGGCTGTCTATTTCAACATTGCCGTTAAATTCAGCCAAGGTATCTTGCTGGATCAGTGCATTTTGCGCTGTGACCCGGATTTGACCCGTTTCAAGTTCGGTGTCTAAGCTGATAGGTTTTATTGGCGCAAAACAAAGCTCCTGAGCTACGCCGCTGACACTAAACAGTGCTAGAAAATACCAAAAAGAAGAAAGCTTTGTTTGCATAGAAAAGGTTTAATACAGCCCAAGTTGCGTAGCACAATAATAACAGTGGGCGATTTTAAGGGTTTCAACAAGATTTACCAGCAGACTTGCAAAAAAAGCAACAATTCTATGCTTTACTGGGCCGATAATGTGGTTTTAAAGGCTATTTGTCTGCACCTTACCCTTGTAAAATAGTCAAGACGATCCCATTGCTGATAATCGGCTAGACAATTTAACGGCTAGGTCGTCTGAATTACTCGCTTGGTCTGTGGAGATTGGGTGACTCAAGGTGGTTTTACTTCTTTTAATTTCGCTATAAGGCACTGACACATCACTATGATCGGTAGAATTTTAGGTACGCTTTTTGGTTTCATGTTTGCTCGTATCCCCGGTGCAATTTTGGGGTATATTGTCGGGCACTTTTTCGATAAAGGTTATAGCCAAGACTTCAATCAAATGGGCGGTTTTAGCCGATTTTTTACCAGTCAGGATGAGTTTAAGCAACAAGCGATCTTTTTTCATACTCTGTTTTCTGTGATGGGACACATTGCTAAAGCCGATGGAAAGGTCAGCGATGCAGAAATAAAAATGGCCACCTTACTAATGAATCAAATGGGCTTGGAGGGTGAAACCCGGCGTGAAGCGCAAGAAGCTTTCAGAGAAGGTAAGGCCAATGATTTCCCCCTCAAGCAAACGGTACTAGAGTTTAAAGAGTCTTGTCATGGGCGCCGTGATGTGCTGCAGGTCTATTTAGAAATTTTAATTCAAGCGGCCTATGTTGATGGCACCTTAGACAAAGCAGAACAACAAATATTAGAAAAAGTCGCAGGCTACATGGGATTTAGCGAGAACGACTTACTGTATTTACTGTCTGTATTTGAAGCAGAACTTCGCTTTCGAAGTGCTCAAGGGCGAAATCAAGGCCAAGGCGGTCACTCTTCTAATCAAAGGCGAAACACCAGCTATTCCGCTCAGCAGTCTATCGATGATGCCTACAAAATTTTGGGCATGAGTCCCTCAGATGACGATAAATCAATTAAAAAAGCCTACCGCAAGTTAATGAGTGAAAATCATCCTGATAAATTAGTGTCTAAAGGGCTACCAAAACAGGCCTTAGAGCTGGCTAAAAATAAAACGCAGGATATTCAAGCCGCTTATGAGTTACTGAAAGAAAAACGCGGTTTTAAATAGGGAATTTGTTTTTAATGATTGCGCAGGTAATAAGAAGGCGTTTATTTTTTAAATCGCACTTTTTTATGTAATTAAGTAAGGCTTCAGTTTTGGTTCATACTGTAGCCGTCACACTCTTTCCAATGTTAAAAGGAGAAAGTGATGAAAATACTACGTTTAATTACCTTGCTAAGTGTACTTATTGGATGCAGGGCCATGGCACAAGATGACACATGGTCAGCTCAATCTAGCGAAACGCAGCACAATATCAGCAGTCCAATATTCAGTAAACACTCTGGTAGCAACAGCAAATCATTAGTGCAAACTATGAGTAAAGCAGGGCATTCTGCACAAACCAAGTCCTCGGCCTTACACACACAAGGTGCAATGAGTTTGCAGTCTCGCCCCGTCATAAATAATGATGAAAATGATTTTTGGATATACGACGCGTGGATTACGCTGCGTAACGACCTAGATTACGATGGTTACGTCTATCGGTTTTCATTAGAGTTTGATGCCGACACGTTTTACAACGAAGCGGATGTCTATGCGCGCCTGTACTTAGCCAGAGGCGAAGTTTTTAAGGAATACCACACCACCTCGGTTTTTACTATTTTTGGCGAAAACAGCGAAGACAGTTTACTTGTTGATAGCGAATTATTGCAGGGCTTTCCCACCGGTGACTACGAACTATTAATAGAACTCTATGATGCATACACAGATGAATTAGTTGCTATTCTGGACGGCAACGATGACCCTGACTTGTACTTAATTAGCCTAGAAAGCAAAGACTATGAGTATGTTGAATCGGTAGTGGTGGTGGAAGGGGGAAGTATGGCTTATTTAATCTTACTTTTATTGCCTGTCTTTGTTTTCCGTCGTCGCCGCTTACAGCCCGAAATCACGGCCCGCTAGTTAAGCTAATGCTCGGTTTATGGGGGCTGGTGAAAACTCACCAGACTCCATAAAAAACCACGACTCTTTCTAATTAGAATTTATGTTTTGGTGTCGTTTTCAACCACTTCCGTGACTACTTTTTGTATCAACTTTACTCGCCCTTGTTTGACTAGGGCATCGCGCAGTACATATTCGATTTGCGCATTTAAACTACGCAAGTCGTCATCTGCCCATCGCTGTATGGCCGCTAATACATCAGCATTAATCCTAAGCGGGAAAGCTTTTTTGGACAAAATACAGTTCCTTTTTTTGTTTATCTGACGATTAATATATCGAGCCGGTATTCACGATAGGCTGCACATTTTTATCACCACACAATACAACTAACAGATTGCTGACCATCATGGCTTTGCGCTCTTCATCGAGCTCAACCATGTTTTTCTCTTTGAGCCTATCGAGTGCCATTTCAACCATACCTACGGCTCCTTCAACTATTTTGCTACGAGCGGCAATGATGGCGGTAGCTTGCTGTCTTTGTAACATCGCACTGGCGATTTCTTGCGCATAGGCTAGATGGCTGATCCTTGATTCATGTACGGTTAATCCTGCTTTACCTAAACGCTCTTGAATTTCTTGCTTTAATATTTCAGAAATACGCTGAGGATGACTGCGAAGGGCAATGTCTTGACTGTTGTCGTCTTGCGGATCATAGGCGTAGCTACTGGCCATATTTCTTAAGGCTGATTCGGTTTGAATGATGACATAACTTTCGTAATTATCGACTTCAAACATCGCTTCTGCTGAGTCGGTGACTGACCACACCACAATAGTGGCAATTTCGATGGGGTTACCTAGATTATCGTTCACTTTAATTTTGGCTGATTCAAAGTTGCGAACACGCAGTGACACCGTTTTACGCATATAAAATGGAATAGTCCACCTTAGTCCGTTGCGTTTTTCAGTGCCTACATAACTGCCAAACAAGGTCATCACTTTAGCTTGATTAGGTTGCACCATAAAAAATCCGCCCCAACACACCGCAACAATTAAGCTGCCAACTATTGCGAGTGGCACAAGTATTTGCAGTAATGCCATGGCACCAAAACTAATTTGTAAAATGGGTAACACCACAAAAAAAGCTAAATACCCATTAATCGAAAACCCTTTTTTCTCAGTCAACATGTGTAACTCCAATTGATATCATTATGATATGTATTTGATGTGTAGATTACACACGAAGTCTTAATGTGTAAATAGCGAATGTGCAGCTCGCTTATTTGAGGTAGAAAATAAGTGCTATTGATAGCTAAACGGTATAACTAAATGTAAATTATGGCTTTTTACGTATTCTGTGCGCTAAAATGATGCTTTCTTGCCCTGCCTTGGGGCTCGCTTCTAAGGGGTTAGAGAGTTAAATTTGCCCAAAAAAAATAATGTAGACTATTTAGTCTATTTAACTAGAAAACACCCAAGTCTTGTGCAATTATCAGCCAAAATCGGCTGGCATTATTCCGTGTCAATTCGCTTATTAACCACCGATTTATAATAAAGATAAAAAGCCGCACATTTATTTCTGACATTCATCTGGATGTAATAGAACTAAAACAAAATCGCTGGCCATAAATAAAAATAACCAGAAAACTGGCTAAAAACAGTTAGGAGAAACGATGAAACTAAAATACCCAGCGCTGCTGGCACTTTTTATGGTGCCCGTCACGCAAGCAAGTGATTTGGTCATTACCGGTGTTTTCGATGGTCCATTGACCGGCGGTGTACCAAAAGGAATAGAACTTTTTGTTAACAATGACATTGCTAATTTGAGTCAGTGTGGGGTGGGCTCCGCCAACAATGGTGAAGGCTCCGATGGTCAAGAATTTACCTTTCCTGCAGTAAGCGTTAGTGCTGGAACTTACATTTATGTGGCTTCTGAAAGCCCACAATTTGAAGCATTTTTCGGTTTTGCTCCGACCTACACTTCTGGTGCTATGGCTATCAATGGTGATGATGCTATTGAATTGTTCTGTAACGCTGTTGTAGTAGATGTATTTGGTGAGATTAATGTCGATGGAAGTGGTCAGCCATGGGATCATGTAGACGGATGGGCTTACCGTTCTGCAGGTACTGGTCCTGATGGCGCTACTTTTGTTTTAGGTAACTGGACTTTTAGCGGCACCAATAATCTAGAAGGTGGCACTACTAACGATACGACTAGGGTGCCGTTTCCGTTAAAAAGTTTTGCGGATGAAACCGGGGGTGGCGATACTGGTGGAGGTGATACTGGTGGAGGTGATACAGGTGGAGGTGATACAGGCG
>NZ_JANQVQ010000275.1 GCF_030730205.1 Paraglaciecola sp. | reverse complement strand
TGTATCGTAAAAAAATGGGCTTCTCAGTGCCCCTTGCCAGCTGGTTTAGGCATGAAATTAAAGACTTAGCCAAACTACATTTAATAGACCAAGCCCAAGGGCTTAAAAGCATCTTTAATCACGATTATATTCAAACACTATGGCATGAACACCAAAATGAAAATGCAGATCACAGTGCATTACTATGGAGCATGTTGATGTATGAAATGTGGTGGGTGAAATATGCGTCAAGTGAATCAGCGCTAGATGTGAACTAAGTCTATGCAAGGAAGAATTTATTACCTTGATGTGCTGCGCGCTGCTGCAATTATGTTGGTTTTTACTGGACATACAGTCTTAAGTTTTGGCGCTCCGGCTCATTTGGCTCCACTTCAATTTGGCGGGACAGGTGTAGACTTATTTTTTCTATTATCTGGATGGCTAATTGGCTCACAACTTTTCGCTGAACAAAAAAAATATGACAACATTGATGTAAAACGATTTTGGGTGAGGCGCTGGATGAGGACCATGCCAGCTTATTTTGTCGTATTAATTTTAACATTAATCCAGTTGTATATGACTAAAGATGAGGTACCTAGTCCACTTCCCTATTTTTTCTTTATACAAAATTACTTTTACCCACTCGAGTATTTCTCTGTCAGTTGGTCTTTAAGTGTAGAAGAGCAGTTTTATCTTTTTGTTGCTCCCTTTATTGTTTTCATACACCGCTTTAATCCTCGAAACCAAACATTCATCTTAATAATAATGTTATTACTTCCAACAGTTTTTAGGCAATTAGGGTGCTTTGGTAGTCTTAATGAAACCCATGTAAGATGGGATTGTTGCTTAATGGGAGTACTTTTAGCACATACTAGTTATCATCATATTTCACTTTGGAACAATCTGAAGAAATATTCATTTTTAGGACTACTTTTAGGCAGCGTCACTTACATAATGTTTTTTTATCTACGCTGGCAGCCTCTGTCGGATGATTTATTTGACCCGTCTAAACTATTACTGGCATGCATTTTTGCACTTATTGTATTTTACGCCGTTAATAATCCAATTATTCATAAACCCATTGGGTATCAAATGGTCATGCATATATCAACCAGATCATATTCACTTTATTTACTGCATCCTGAAGCATTAGCATTTTCCAAGCGTTTTTTAAGTGATTATCATTTTATTGTCTATTATGTAATTTCTCTCGTTATATCGTTATTACTTTCTGAAGTTCTCTATCGACTCATCGAAGTGCCTTTCATTAAAATGAGAAGTAAATTTCGCTTTTCCACAAAGAGGAGTCATTAGATGCGTAACAAAATAAAAAAGGTTCTCCATTTAACCTATGATATGCGCATCGGCGGGACCGAAATGGTAATCAAAAACCTAATCGAGAGCTCTGATCCTAGGCTTTTAGATATGTCCATTTACTGCATTGAAGAGCCAATTGGTCCTTGGGGAGTTGCTCTACAAAAAAATGGTATTCAAATTACTGCAAAAGCACGTGATCCAGGATTTGACATATCACTCATTTTTGCCATTAGAAAACATATAAAAAACCAGAATATCGATGTACTTCATTGCCATCAATACACACCTTGGATATACGGAGTACTAGCTGCTTGGGGTACTAAAATTAAAGTCATCTTTACAGAGCATGGGCGCTTTTATCCTGATACAAGCAGTTGGAAGCGAAGGTTAATAAATCCGTGGTTGTGTAGAATCACTGACCATATCACATCGATTTCCCAAGCAACAAAAAACGCTTTGATAGAGTTTGAGAATATTCCACAAGAGCAAATCAAAGTCATTTATAACGGCATTTCAGCTTTACAGATCAATAACGAAGATATTGGTGAATTAAAAAATGAATTGGGCATTTCTGACTCAACTAAAGTGCTAGGGACTATCGCAAGATTAGATCCAATAAAAAATCACGAGATGATGCTAGAAGCGTTTAAAATTGTTAACGAAACACATTACAACACTGTGCTAATTATTGTTGGTGATGGTGAAACTCGACAAAAACTCGAAGAAAAGGTGGCTAAATTAGATCTGAAAGACAAAGTTTTTCTCACCGGTTTCAAGCCACAGCCTGCTAACTATCTGGGCTGTTTTGATATTTATCTATTATCATCACTTAGCGAAGGCACATCCATGACATTATTAGAAGCAATGTCTATTGGAAAAGCCTGTGTGGTGACTGATGCAGGTGGAAACAAAGAAGTAATTAAGAATGGAGATAATGGGCTGGTAACACTAAATGATGACGCAAAAGCATTTGCATCATCCATAAAATTATTACTTGCAGATGAAAGTCTGAAGCAAAATATGTCAAAAAATGCAATTGTCCGATTTAAACAAAATTTTACTGCGAAAGGCATGAACCAGGCTTACGAGAATTTGTATAGGGAGTGTGAATAAACATGTTGGCTCAGATTAAAAATGCATTTGTCACTGTGCTTATAAGAATGTTAGAACATGACCGGGTTAGGTTAGCACTAGCTCAGCAACTTGCGAAGAGCAAACAACAGTTTACTTACTTAGAAAACAAGAATTCTCCTTATATTACAGTTAGTTGTCAGCCAAACAAGCTTACTGAAACCAGCGAACGAAATGACATTATCTTTATTTCTGGTCGTTTCCGTTCAGGTTCAACTCTGGTCTGGAATATGTTCAGGACAATTCCTGAAATTACTGCATATTACGAGCCCCTGAACGAAAGAAGATGGTTTTTGAAACAAGATAGAGGCAGTAACGTAGATTCGACTCATCTGGGTGTGGAAGATTATTGGCGTGAATTTGATGGTATGGAAGAACTTGACAAGTTCTATGACGAAGATTGGACACGTGCTGATTTGTATATGGACTCAAGGAGCTGGGATCCTAAACTGAAAGAATACATAAGTCATTTGATAAAAGATGCTTCAGGCAGGCCCGTTCTGCAATTTAATAGAGTTGATTTTCGTTTACCCTGGTTACGACACCATTTTCCAAACGCTAAATTTCTGCATATTTTTCGCAATCCAAGAGATCAATGGCTATCATTTTTAAGTAACAATTCTATAAAAAAAGAAGAAGTTGAATCAGCCTATAAAGATTACTTTTATTTACATAGCTGGTGTGAAGATCTAGCCGCTCAATTTCCTTTTTTAAGTGACAAAAATACACCTCATCCCTATCAGCGCTTTTATTATTTATGGAAGTTATCCTACCTGTACGGTTTAAAATATTCAGACTTAAGCATTAGCTTCGAAGATTTAGTGACTAACAAAGAACAAACCACCAATAAAATTATTCACTGCTTCGGCCTTGTAAGCAGTACTGATGTGATGACAAGCGTAATTGCCTCACCAGGCTTAAATCGTTGGAAGAACTGGGCTGACGACGATTGGTTTAATCAACATGAATCAGTCTGTGAAAAAAATCTCGACTTATTTTTAAAAAACAGACTAGACAGTCAGTGTGGTATCAGGTGACAAGTGTAAGAAAAGCAATATTATTTTCTGCAGGTTCGCAGTACCTGATTAAATTAATTGGCTTTATATCGGTTATCGTACTTGCTAGGATCATGACTCCTGAAGAGCTTGGTATTTTTGCTATCGCTTCGTCTGTTGTTATGCTCGCAACTGAATTCCGTTTATTAGGCACGACCAATTACTTAATTAGGCAGGAAACTGTTAACAAAGACCTCGTTTGTTCAGGAGTAGGGCTTACCGTTATTATATGCTGGGCTCTTGGCGCGGCTGTTTTTATAACTGCACCATATATTGGTGATTTCTATCAACTACCATCGCTCATTGAAATTTTCCGGATACTCTCAGCGAGCTTCTTTTTAGCACCTTTCATAAGTGTTACTAGTGCCATTCTCACGCGTGAAATGAAATTCGCTGAATTAATGTACATAAACATTGCGGTGCAAAGTTTAAAATTACTGGTCAGCATAGGTTTGGTATTAGCCGGTTACAGCTACTATGGTCTGGCTTGGGGAGTTGTGATCGGCACTGTCTTAGAACTGATTTTTCTTTACTATTTTAAACCAGAAATAGTGAGCTGGGTCCCAAGATTTAAAGGTCTTAAGCCAATTGCAAAATTTGGAATTTTCATTTCATTTACCAATATTATGACCCGATTTGAAACCGCCGCGCCAGACATTATAATCGGTAAAGTAGGCACACCTGTCGATGTTGCAATCTATTCCAGAGGTATGGGCTTTCTTACATTCCTAAATGAAATAATCAGCGCAGGTATAATTCAGGTTGCCCTGCCACATTTATCCAAAGTCAAAAGAGAAGGCGGAGATCTAAGTGCCGCATACACTAAGGCATCGCTGTTACTCGGCTCTGTTATGTGGCCCGTTTTGGCCGTTGCCGGATTAGCAAGCACTCCTGCCATTTTATTGATGTTTGGTGAGCAATGGACAGCCTCAATCCCTATAGTATCTATTTTAACCGGCTGGGCTATCTTCAAATCCATCCACAGTCTTAGTACAAATTTGCTTTATTCTTCAGGTCACGAATCGTTGTTACTTATTAAACAATTTATTATGTTTATATCAACGGTAATTATACTGTTAGTGTCAGTGAATTTTGGCTTAGAAACATTATCCTGGAGTATGGTAGGCATTGGCCTGTTTGAAAGTGTCCTGTGTACCTTAGTGCTTAAAAAAGCCATTAATCTATCTGCATGGCGTTTTATCAAATCCATGATGCCGAATTACTACTTAGTGATCAGTTGCAGTATAGTCGCTTATTTCATTGATCAATTCATTCATTTTGAACTAGCACCACCTATTCTCAGCTTGTTACTTCTGGCTACTATTATGCCAATTACCTGGCTTACCACAGTGTGGTTAATTAAACATCCAATCTACTTTGAAATATTGCCCATAATAAATGCAGTTTTTTCTAGAAAGAAAACAAGTTAAAAGGAATAAACCTTGCCTAATAGTAATAATAAAAATATTAAAATTGGTGTATCGGATTTTCATGGAGCCTATGAAGAACAAGCCCTGAATGCACCTGCCAGCCTAGAATATGTAGAATTAAAACGAACCAGAAATGGTTCAAGAATACTACAAAGTCCAATTAAAGGTTACTTCAGTAAGTTTGATGAAACTGACTGCGATATTATCGAATCAGTTATTAGTCCGATATATACAAATAAACCCTGGGTTTATTCCATAGCTTGTTTTCAAGAAGCACTTGCTTTCAGTTTTTTAGGCGCTCCGAGTCCTAAATTCAGCCGTTTATTGTTGATGCAATATTTATTTCAAAGAGACAATTGTAAAAAAATCGTTTTTTGGAGCGAAGCAGGTAAAAAAACATTAGCGAGTTACGGCGGTATTACCAGCGGTAAAGTTCACGAGAAGTCAACTGTCGTTTATCCTGCAGTAAGAGTATCGCGGTTACCTAGAGTTAAAAAATCTGATAGTCAAACCACATTCTTTTTCAGTGGTGACTTTTTCCGAAAAGGTGGAGTTAACGTAGTTGATTCATTCGAATTGTTAGCGCAAAAGCATAAAAACATAAAACTGATTATATGTAGCGATGTAAATATTGACTTCAATACGCAAAATACAAAATTAAAACAAACCTACTTAGATAAAATTACTCACAATCCCAATATTGAATTTGTAGGAAGAGTGAAACGTGATGTACTAATCAATTCAATTTTGCCCAAAGTAGATGTTCTATTACTCCCAACTTACAACGAAGCTTTTGGTTTTGCTGCTTTAGAGGCAATGGCTTTTGGGATTCCAGTAGTTGCCACTAATCCAATGGCATTACCTGAAATTATCTCACATGAAAATAGCGGTTTTCTAATCGACATTTCAGAGTATGACTTAGAAAAAATGTTTAAAGGCTATCGAGTAGATTGCATCCCCCCAGACTTCAACACCTCCGTCACTCAGCAATTAATAAAATATATGGAGACACTAATTAGCAATCCAGGACTTCGAAGATCAATGAGCGAAGTATCGATAAATATCGCCAATGAAAAGTTTTCTTTCGAACAACGTAATACAAAAATGAGAGAAATCTACAGTCAAATTATCGACTAATCTTTTTCTTTTTTTCAATCTCTTCATAGGTATTAACGCTTCTACTTTCATACTGCTTAATTACGTATATATTGTAAGCGCATGCAGAATACAATACACACCAATACAAAACATCAGCCCTTAGACGGTTTAAAAAAGTCATCGTTATTATAAAGGCTAAAAGTGCTCCTTCAATTGCGCGCACTTTAAAATACTCATCTATTTGATTTCTCTCTCGTAATACTTTCCTGGCTTTAGACATTGTCATAAAACTAGACAAAATCATTCCTATCAAAGCAATAAAGCCAGGATAGCCAAGTTCAGACAACGCTTCAAACCAAGTAGAGTGCACTGCTCGGTTTCTTGACTCGCCTGTATTGACATTTTCATTAATATAAACTGGCGCATAATATTGAAAACCAGCAACACCAACTCCCATTGGATGATCTTTTGCCATATCCCAAGCTGCCATCCAAAATGCTGTGCGGGTAGCG
The DNA here is from genome assembly GCF_030730205.1 of Paraglaciecola sp. Taxonomy (GTDB): domain Bacteria; phylum Pseudomonadota; class Gammaproteobacteria; order Enterobacterales; family Alteromonadaceae; genus Paraglaciecola. The sequence goes on along the minus strand of NZ_JANQVQ010000275.1, from coordinate 2,328 downwards.
CCACTTTCTTGATCTTCAGATACTTTCTCTTTATTTATTGTGCCCATACGATCGATAAAGCTTTTATCAACAATCACAGAAGCACCAATTAAACCGCAAACAACCAAAGCAATAACTGTGACTTTTTGATTTTTGCGTTGAAATCTAGAGAAATACATATGATAAATGAAATAGATCATCGAAATTGCCACGCCTAAAAATGCGCCTCTGCTATTTATCAAAACAATAGCATTCGCTATAAACACGCCAGCAATTGCAAGAGCGGCCTTTGCTAACTTATTTTTGGTCACCCAGAAATAATAAAAAGCGAGTACTAACGCAGGAGCGATTGATGCGGCAGTTCCATTTGCATCTGGTGAGTCGACAGCACCAATGCCTTCAACTCGATCACCGGCATTTCGACCAATTTGAAATGCAACGAAAGAAATATACCAACTGCCAAAAATATAACCCCACAGAGCAATATTTAACTCTCTATCTCCAATAATTAACTTATAGGCAATAGACATTATAATGGCTAACTTTATGAAATTAACCATGGCATCATCATGAAAAATAGGAAACACTGCATAAAATGAGGTGGTTACAAATAGTATCATGATAAGAAAAAGCCATCTCATCTGTGGGGCAGCCAATAATTTATTTTGCTGGGCATCTTTGAAGCAAGTGAGCAGTGCTAATGCCATTAAAACTACGGTATAGAACGAGTACGCCAAATCAGGCACCATACCTCCCCACCAACGATTTTGCGGATAAAAGAAATAAACTGCTTGGTATAATGCAAAGGCAAATACTGGGGTCGAGGCAAATGTCATAATAGCGCCGCCCAAGAAAGTTGAAAAAAACATTAGAACATTAAGCAATGCAAATCCTTTCTAATCATAAACTTGTTAACAAGAGCCCAATTTCTAATTCTAATAGCTGATACACTAGGGTTGCTATAGACTAAAAACACTAAGTAGATAAAGCATAACTCAAAGAGAAAACCTCTGGAACCATAATATGATTATAAAAAAACGCAGTTTTACTCGCATCAGTAAGCCAGTATTGATGGTTAGTTTCTTGTTAGGGCTAACCAACTGCCTCGCAGATTCCGCTCCGACGCAGCTGTTGTTGCCCAAAGACGAACAATTCAATTTTGAATACCTTGGGGCTTTTCGGTTTTCGACTGAAATGTATGGTAGCTCTAGGATGGCCTATGCCAATGGAACGTTTGCTATAAGTCCCGATGGAAAATCTGTTTTTGTCGCAGGGCATGAACAATTGCAATCAATCGCTGAATTTTTGATCCCCGAATTACATCAATCCGATGATCCAACTGACCTAATAATAGCCTCCAATATTCAGCCATTTTCCCCATTCTTGAAAAATGGTAAGCGACTAAAAAACCCTCAAAAATTAGACAGAATAACCGGCATGGAAATAATTGAAGGCGAATTATTTGTTAATGCTGTCGAATATTACGATGCTCCCGGTGACAATAAACACACAACATTTATTGTGCGAAATGCAAATGACCTTGCAAAATCAAAAGTTGACGGCTTTTTCTCTATGCAAGGGTACGCACATTCTGCTGGTTGGATTACCAAGTTACCGCAGAAATGGCGTCAAACCTTTTCTGCTACCTATCTCAATGGTTATGCCGGAAACTACGCTATAAATTCAAGACTAAGCATGGGTCCTTCGGCATTTATATCAAATTTAGATACGTTTGCAGGCATTAATGAATCAAGCGGATTAATCCCAACCAGAACCTTAATGAACTTTTCCATTAAGCAACCAATGATAGATGATTTATATAATGAATCTGGAAAAAATAACATTTGGACTGAAGTATCAAATGCTTATTATGGTTTCATTTTACCCAATAAAGATTATTACCTGGTAATTGGTAACTCAGGCGGCCATGAAAGCAAAATTGGTTATAAAGCCAAACAAACCAATGGGCACCAATGTGGTGGCCCTTGTGCATTTAACCCCAACGACTATTATAATTTTTATTGGGTTTTCGACGTCAATGACTTTGTCGCAGTACAGCAAGGAAAAAAGAAACCGCACGAGTTATTACCGGTAAGTTATGGTAAGTTAAACCTTCCGTTTGCACCCAAAAACAAAACTAAAAATACCATCGGCGCCGACTTCGACGAAGTAAACGGTATTCTTTTTATCATGTTAGAAGACGTCGATTCCTCGCAAAGTCAATTTGAAAAAGCACCTGTAATGCTGGCCTATAAACTACTCCCTTGAGTTTCTCAAGGGAGCGGTTTTTTATTTATTTAACCCGAGATCTGGTTAAGCCAACATCAAGTTATTGCCATTTAACAGCTC
>NZ_JANQVQ010000274.1 GCF_030730205.1 Paraglaciecola sp. | reverse complement strand
TTTTTGATTTTATTTAACCCCTTTTCTATTTCTGTAGCGTTACTCCAACAAAGCACCTATCTGCTCAACACTGGAGAAAACCATGAATGCAAATCTTGTAATGCCGCAAACCGCTATTTCGATCCCTAAACTTGTAAGCTCTGTTGTCATTGCTTCAACGATAACCTTTGGCCTTTTTGTGATGATGCAAAAGCTTATCAATAACAATGACATGCCTATTGTTGAACCGAGCCCGCCACCTGTTTTGACCTTTTTGCAAACCATTGAAGACATACCAATCAATGAGCGTCCCACGCTAAAAAAGATGCCAAAGACGAATCCCATCCCAAAACCTGAAACGCGGATACTGGAAGAAACGCCAGATAATAAAGGCCTTGTGGCTAAATTTGTGCCTGATATCAATATTGGCCGTATTGGTTTGGGGATATCAACGCAAATGTCGACTGGTGAGGGTGATGCACGCCCTATAGTAAGAATGGAGCCCAAATATCCACCGGAAGCAGCCCGTGAAGGTATTGAAGGTTGGGTAAAACTATTGTTCTCGATTGATACACTTGGCCAAGTAGCCAATATTCAGGTGGTCGAATCCGAGCCAAATCGGGTATTTGACCGTGCGGCAAAGCAAGCCTTAAGTAAATGGAAATATAAACCACAAATTGTTGCTGGCGCACCACAAGCTCAAGATGGCATGATGGTGGTACTTGATTTCAAACTCGCTCAGTAAACGCATGATACAAGCAGGCAAAGCAATCATTACCAAGGAGTGCCTATGAGTATTAGCTTGTCATTAAAAACGTGGTTCACCCGTTTGTCGAGTGACGCAAGCTGGAGTAACGAAGCGCTTATGCTGCGTTACGCCAGCTCTGGCGACAACCACGCGCTAAGCACACTCTATGATGCATGTGGCAACGACCTTTATCATTTTATCTTAAGTTTGTCAGACCCAACATTGGCCAAAGATATTTCCCAAGCCACATGGTTAAAGGTCATTGAAAAAAAGCACTTATACAAAGATTCAGGCTCGTTTAAAGCATGGATCTTTACCCTAGCCAGAAATCAGTTAATAGATGAAATACGCCGACAAAAAGATACCACTGCAGACTTGGGAAACGTAGTTGCAGAGCAAGCAGACGAAGCACACGATGCGGCCCTGCTCTCGCGCTTTAACCGCGCATTAGTTAATTTGCCTTTTGCCCAGCGTGAGGCCTTTTGCTTGCAACAAGAAGACTTTAGCCTAGAAGATATTGCAGTCATTACCCACAGTAATATCGAAGCAGTTAAAAGCCGTCTTCGTTATGCCAAAGATGGCTTACGTAAACAATTACATCACATCATCGAGGATGAGCATGTCTAATTCCGATAACTACTCAGACGACGAACTCAAGCGTTTATATCAGCAACGCAAAACCCAAAATCCGGCACCGGCTGGCGTAAAAAGACACGTTTTGGCTCAACATCAATCAAGCATAAACCACCAGAAAGTATGGCGGCGCCTGACTCACGTAGCATTAGCCGCAAGTACCTTACTGCTCTTTGGTTTGGTGTTTTGGCACCAATATTCGTGGCAAAATTTAGAGCCACAATTAGCAGCTGAGCAATACACCACCATTGAACTGCATTCATTAGCGCCCCGTAAACAATCAGATGCGATATCAGAACGCTATGCCAAACATTACAATAACTACCTAACTCAGCAGCAAGTACTGGCCTTTCATCACCAAAAACAAGCCGTGTTACAACAGATGGACGATGGTTGGCAATTGCAAACCTGCGATCAGCAAGTGGTTAAAGTATCGCAAGAGTTAATCAACGCCCTGCGTAACATGCATCAAATTGAAGGAACGTTTAGCACCGGCGACAAGGTAGAAATGATGTTTGATAAAACAGGCCTTATTCTCGGCATCAAACCCAGTGCAAAATTAGCGCATTGTTGAAGAAGAGCTGCAAGCACCTGTAGGAGGTCGTTTACGGCCGAAT
>NZ_JANQVQ010000273.1 GCF_030730205.1 Paraglaciecola sp. | reverse complement strand
AACACCGTCAATTTATTTTAGGACGGGACAATGAAGCGATCAAAATGTATTAATTAATTTTTTTGACAGAGTCTCTGACCACTAACTCTGGAGTGAATAGATGCTGAATATCTTCTTTACGATCAATATATAAATTATTAAGTACCCAGCTGGCAGCGGTTTTGCCGATTGCTGAGATAGGATAATTAATGGTTGAAAGTTTAGGGTAGGTGTAACGACTGAAAATGAGATTGTCGAAGCCCATAACCGATATATCGTCAGGAATATGACGGCCTTTTTCACGTAAGGCACTCATGGCTCCAGCGGCCATCTCATCATTTGCGCAAGCAATGGCACTAAAAGATAAGCCTGTTTCCAGTAAGTATTGAACGCCTTTTTGCCCTCCTTCTTCTTGAAAGTTACCTTCAAACATAAGCCTTGGATGAGGCTGTACATCAAATTCAGCTAAGGCACGTAAATGCCCTTTATAACGATCATTGGCATCTATTTTCCATAAAGGCCCTGCGATGTAGGCAATGTCACGATGGCCTTGTTGGAGTAAAAAATGGGTAGCGATGTAACCACCTAGTTCGTTATCTAGGCAAATACAATTTGAGGCTATTTCTGGGATGTAGCGGTTTACTGTAACAAAAGGGATATTGCGTTTTTTAAGGTCAATTAGATAGTCATCAGACACCGCTTCTACATGCAAAATAAGTGCATCGCAGCTGCGGCTAATTAGAAACTCAACCCCTTCTTTTTCGCTTTTTTCATCACTGTGGCCGGCGGTGATAACCGCATGTTTGCCAAATTCACGTAGGGCAAGTTCAATGTCACTCATCATGGTGCCGTAAAATGAACCGTGTAATTCTGAAACTAAAATTCCAACACTATTTGAGCGGTTTGATGCAAGGGATTGCGCCATAGTATTGGGACGGTAATCCAACGTTTTCATGGCTGATAAGACTTTGTTTTTGGTTTTTTCACTGACAATAGAGTTATTGTTAATAACTCTCGATACGGTTGCCAATGATACACCCGCGAGTTCTGAGACTTGATAAATTGTTGCCATAGTGTAGCTAATATTCCATTAACACTGCTGCCTTAAAGGCATTAAGTTGTGCTTAGGTCACCTTACTCAACTCTTTTTGAATGTTGCTGACCTTTGTTTCGGTTAGGCGATAGTAGCGCATTATAAAAGCAACTAACAAGGAAGCGATGCCAGGATAAATAGCAAATGAAAATACGATGCCTTGTTTCACGCTATCACTTTGCTCTGCTCCTGCTTCATAGCCATAAAAAGCTAATAACCAACCTGCAAAAGCACCACCAAGAGCAAGACCAAGTTTAATAAAAAATACCACTGATGAGTATACAATGCCGGTTATTCTGATCCCCGTTAACCACTGTCCATAATCTACCGTGTCCGCCATTTTTGCCCATAGAAGTGGAGTCGCCATTTGAATAAAGAAACTCCACAGAAAATACGCAATAAATGCTAAGAACAGTTGCTCTGCGCCAATAAAATAGCTCAACATACTGATAATCGCAGCCACGACTTGCAATCCGATATAGGCTTTCACTTTACCGATTTTTCGGGCGATATAAGGTGAACATAAACAGCCCACTATATTGCCTATCATGCCTAAGGTGATAAACGCAGTGATGAGCTCTTCGCGCTGTAAGTAGTATTTCACATAATAAATCGCCAGTGTTGAGCGCAGCACCATGCCAATTAATAAAAACAGAGCAGCCCCGCATAACACGCGCCATTGGTCATTTTTCAGCAGTGATTTAAAGTCTTGTTTGAGAGTGGTTTTAACATCACTCGGTGCAATTACTCTTTCTTTAGTGCCAAAGAAGCATAATAAAAATAATCCAATGCCCAAGATACTCATCGCGCCGATAGTCAGTTGGTAGCCTTTGGCTTTGTCTCCTGCTCCAAACCAATCAACCAGGGGCAACGTCAATGATGTGACGAGTAAACCACCAAGCATGGCGCAAACAAAGCGATAAGATTGTAGAGATACTCGTTCACCGGGGTCGCTGGTCATCACCGCACCCAAAGCAGAGTAGGGAATGTTGATTGCGGTGTAGGCAATCATCAACAAGCTATAAGTCACAAAGGCATAAATAATTTTGCCCTGCATCGATAAATCAGGTGTGGTGAATGCGAGTACACTGATCGCGGCAAAAGGAACGCAGAGCCAGAGTAGGTAGGGACGAAATTTACCATGGCGACTTTGAGTGCGATCCGTTATCGCGCCCATCAGTGGGTCGGTGACCGCATCCAAAATTCTTACGGCTAAAAACATAGTGCCGACTATTGCAGGCGAAATACCAAAAATATCCGTATAGAAAAAAGACAAAAACAACATGACCGTCTGAAAAACGATGTTGCTGGCAGTGTCACCAAGTCCGTAGGCAATTTTTTCTCGAGTATGTAGCATAGATAAATTAACCTATTGAATGACTTACACGATGAGGTCTGCTGTTTAATAAATTTCGATACGCTAAACCACTGGCCTTAATTGTTCGTTTCATCGTTGCGTAATCAACATACACAATACCAAAACGTTTGACATAACCTTCTGCCCATTCAAAATTATCCATTAAACTCCAGGCGAAATACCCTCTTATATCAACGCCCTGCCTTATTGCGTCGTCTACTGCCAATAAGTGACTTTGATAATAGTCTAAACGTTGTCGGTCATTAACGGTGTTGTTGATAATTTTGTCCGGCATGGCCGCACCATTTTCAGTGATTAAAATGGGGGGTAGCTTATAAGTACGGTGCAAGTCGAGTAAAAGTTCTGATAAACCTTGCGGATATATTTCCCAACCCATGTCGGTTAGGGGCAGCGGTTTATCCATGACTTTTTGAAACCCTTGTTGAGTTTCTGCCTGATAGATTTCGCGGGTGTAATAGTTAACGCCAATATAGTCTAAGGGCGCCGAGATAATCGCTAAATCGCCTTCAACAATATCAGGTCTATGGGCATGGGGTAGCTGATTGATTAAATCGGGATAAGCCCCTTCTAAAACAGGTCTGATATACCATTGATTAAAATGTTGATCGGCCAATTTAGCGGCTGCTAGGTCTGCGGGATTTTCGGTGAGACTATGACAAGGACTGAAATTCAACACAATACCGTTTAAGGCAGTCGGACAGTTTTTTTGTAGAACTTGCATGGCCAAACCGTGAGCCAAAAGTAAATGATGAGCTGCTTTTTTTCCATACTCGGGGCCGATTAAGCCCGGCGCATGCACACCAATTTCGTAACCTAAATAGGCACTGCAAAACGGCTCATTGAGAGTGGCATAAGAGAATACTTTGTTGCCAAAGGCCTTGCTGATTAAGTCGACATAATTTTGAAATAAATACGCTGTTTGACGGTTGAGCCATCCACCCATATCTTCAATATGTTGAGGTAGATCCCAGTGATAGAGAGTGACATAGGCTTTGATATTTTTGGCCTGTAATTTATCCAGTATATTGTTGTAAAAATCTACCCCGTCTTTGACTAATTGTCCCTGTTTATCAATCACCCGTGGCCATGATATCGAAAAGCGGTAAGCGTCAACGCCTAATGAAGCGATTAAATCGATATCTTGTTCCCACAAGGAAAAGTGATCGCAGGCAGTCAAGCCATTTGAGTGGTCTTTAATTGTGCTGGGTTTGTCGCAAAAGGTATCCCATATATTTTTTAATCTTGAAGTTGCCCCACCTTCAATTTGAAACGCCGCAGTGGCCACGCCAAAAGTAAAATCGCTCGACAACAAACGCGAGTCGCTGGGTAGTTGCAGAGAATGGGTAAGAAGGACAGGTTGCTTTAGCATGGTAGTTCTCTTTTTATACGACATATTTCGGGAAGGCTTGCATAGCTCACAACAATAAATAACTAGACATTTTTATTTGTTGCAATTATTGTAAGCGCTTACATGAATGTTATATCGATGTTAATGTTGCGTCAATTAGAAATGTTACAGTGAAGCGCTATGCGCTCAATTTATTCTTATTTATCAATGCTTTAAAGCCTGATAAAGATAAATAAAATGGGTTCGCGATAGGCTTTTTTGTTCAATTATTGTTACTAAGGGTTAAAAATGGCTCAAATACCAATGGCTGAGGTAGGCAATGCTCATGCTCAGCTTGCACCTGAACAGAAACATGGCTTTGCGCTAGTTTCGCTAACTTCGTTGTTTTTTATGTGGGGTTTCATTACCGCCCTCAATGACATTTTGATCCCTCATTTAAAAGACATCTTTGTTTTAAATTATGCCCAAGCTAATTTGATTCAATTCTGTTTTTTTGGTGCTTATTTCATTATTTCAGTTCCTGCAGGTAATCTTGTTAAAAAGATTGGTTACCAAAAAGGCATTGCTTCTGGATTATTCACGGCGGCATTGGGCTGTCTTCTATTTATCCCTGCGGCTGTATTAGAATTATATTGGATGTTTCTAGGGGCCTTATTTGTATTGGCCTCTGGGATTACGGTGTTACAAGTTGCGGCTAATCCATTAGTGACGTTACTAGGCAGCGCGAGCAAGGCGAGTAGCCGTCTAACCATGACTCAGGCTTTCAATTCTTTAGGCACCACAATTGCGCCGATTATTGGCGGGTATTTACTTTTTAGCACTGTGCAATCAAATGTCGAAAGTGAAGCACAAAAGGTCATCGTTCCTTATATTGTGCTGGCATCAATGCTGGTCGCGCTCGCGGTTTATTTTTTGAACGTAAAGTTGTCAGGCACTCAGCCTCAGCAAGTTGATACGACGCAAATCTCATCCATGAAATCTTTATTTAAACATCGCCATTTAACGTTAGGCGCCTTAGGGATATTTGCTTATGTTGGCGCGGAAGTGTCAATCGGTGGCTTATTGATTAACTTCTTAGGCGAAAAGCACATCGCAGATATGCCTCAAGCAGTGGCTGCTAATTATATTGCCTATTATTGGGGTGGCGCCATGGTAGGACGTTTTATCGGTGCCGTGCTAATGCAGAAAGTGTCACCCAAACTTTTACTGAGCGTTAATTGTTTGATTTCAGTCTGTTTATTAATGATCGCTATTTTAGGCTCAGGCCCATTGGCCATGTGGTCAATACTGTTGATTGGCCTATTCAACTCGATCATGTTTCCTACCATTTTTAGTCTGAGCTTGTTTGGTTTAGGGGCTAACACCAGTCAGGGCTCTGGATTACTGTGTTTAGCGATTGTAGGCGGTGCCATTGTACCGGTTGTCCAGGGCTTATTGGCCGACCAAATTGGCTTGCAACTTTCATTTTTATTACCCGTACTTTGTTATGCATATATCGCGTATTTTGCATTGTTTGGTTCAAATCCTCGCCAGAATGATGCTCAAGTTAACTCATCAGGAGTGCCCCTTTAATGAAATTTACCCCTTTACACACTGCGTTGCTACTCTCTTTGGTTGCTGTTGGAGGCTGCAGTCAAGCACCAGACAACAATACGACAATAGAAAATAAAGCGACAACAACGAAAGTGCCAGACTTCTGGCCTGCGTTAGATATTCAGATTAAGTCGGATCCTACTGTTGAAGCCCAGGTGGCTGACTTATTGAGTTCAATGACGATCGAACAAAAGGTCGCACAAACTATTCAACCGGAAATCCGAGATATCACGGTGGCAGACATGCGCCGTTATGGTTTTGGCTCGTACCTGAATGGGGGAGGTGCTTTTCCAAATAATGATAAACATGCCACGCCACAAGATTGGATAGCCCTAGCACAAAAAATGTATTTAGCATCCATAGATGACCGTGAAGACGGCTCTACCATTCCCACAATGTGGGGCACCGATGCTGTGCATGGTCACAACAATGTTATCGGCGCGACGTTGTTTCCACACAATATTGGTTTGGGAGCAGCCCATAACCCAGACTTAATGAAACAAGTTGCAAAAATTACCGCTAAAGAAGTGATGGCCACAGGTATTGATTGGATTTTTGCTCCCACCGTGGCCACCGTACAGGACGATCGTTGGGGGCGAACTTACGAAAGTTATTCAGAAGATCCCGCAATAATTCGAGAATACTCTCATGCATTTGTGGAAGGCTTACAGGGTGATCCTAGTAGTGGCTATTTCAATGACGACAATGTTATTTCTACGGTAAAACATTTTGTTGGCGATGGCGGTACTGTTAATGGTGATGACCAAGGTGACAACGTATCAAGCGAACAACATTTGTTCGAGCGCCATGCACAAGGTTATGTGGGGGGCTTAAGCGCAGGAGCTCAATCGGTAATGGCCTCGTTTAATAGTTGGCATGGCGAAAAAGTACATGGTAGTCGTTACTTACTGACTGAAGTGTTAAAAGAAAGAATGGGTTTTGATGGTTTTGTGGTGGGCGACTGGAATGGTCATGGACAGGTGCCGGGATGCAGTAATGAGAGCTGTCCACAAGCAATGAATGCTGGTCTTGATATCTACATGGTGGCGACGCCAGCATGGAAGCCACTATATGAAAATACCTTAGAGCAAGTAAAAACCGGCGTTATTTCGATGTCGCGACTGGACGACGCTGTAAGCCGTATCCTGCGCGTTAAAGTACGTGCAGGTTTATTTACTAAGCCTGCACCAGCCGATAGAAAATTCGCAAACTTAGACAATGTTATCGGTAACGAAGCCCATCGAGCAGTGGCCCGTCAGGCAGTGAGAGAGTCTTTAGTATTGCTTAAAAATAACAAGCAATTGCTCCCGATTAGGCCGCAGCAATCGATTTTAATCGCAGGTGATGGCGCTGATAATATCGGCAAGCAGTCCGGCGGTTGGACGATTACATGGCAAGGTACAGGTAATAACAACCAAGACTTCCCCGGTGGTCATTCTATTTATCAAGGTATAAAAGAAAAAGTCGATGCCGCTGGCGGCACAATTGTGCTTTCGGAAACCGGAGAATATACCGATAAACCTGATGTTGCTATTGTAGTATTTGGTGAAGAGCCTTATGCCGAAGGTAATGGTGATATCGATAACCTTGAATACCAGCGTGGCAATAAGCGAGATTTAGCGCTTTTGAAAAAACTTAAAGCAGCTGGTATTCCCACTGTTAGCATCTTTTTAAGTGGTCGTCCTCTGTGGGTCAACCCTGAGCTCAACGCTTCAGATGCTTTTGTTGCAGCATGGTTACCTGGCAGCCAAGGCGAGGGGGTGGCTGATGTCATCATGGCAAACGAAGCGGGTGACGCTAGCTATGACTTCACGGGGCGCTTGCCTTTTTCATGGCCCATGACCCCAAGCCAAACCCCACTAAATTTTTATGATGAGGATTATCAGCCCTTATTCAAATTAGGTTATGGCCTGAGTTATACCAGCCCTGCTGAACTAGCCAATGACTTAAATGAGGTTGTTGCTGAGGAGGCTTCAGGCACTCAAACTCGCGCATTGTTTGATAGGCGTGCGATTGCACCTTGGTACGTTGCAACCCTTGATGACGGTAACGTGATGCAAATGAACAGCAGTACCTTAAGTACAGCTAGTATGGCTATTCGTACTCAAGATAGACGGGTTCAAGAAGACTCATTGCAACTCACCTGGCTTGATAACAGTCAGGCTAAATTTTTATTAATGAGCAACTTTCCTGAAGATTTTCGTGCACTAAGCGACAGCCATTCAACTATTCAATTTGATATCAAATTATTGTCTGGCCTGCCTGAATCTATCTCGCTATCAATAGAATGTGGTGAACAATGTAAGGGCGAAACCTCGTTTGTCGACTTAATAGATGCAAATAACGACCAGTGGCAAACCATTACAATTGACCTACAGTGCTTTACGAATAAAGGTGTAAATTTTGCGTCAGTTATCGCGCCGTTCGTCTTACAAGCAAGTGAAAATACCAGCATTGTTATTTCAGACATCGTACTAACGCCGCAAACAAAAGACCTTGCATTGTTAAAATGTGAATTGTAAAAATAGGCATGCACAGAAAGCACAGCGCTCTGTGCATGCCCTAATGTGTTGACGTCTTCAACACATACCTTGTTTATCATTTTTACCTTACCGTTTATTCTATTTATTAAATCAATTTAGTTTATAAATTGTAAGTGCTTTCATTTTTTACGGTCGCGAATTGTAACTAAATTGTTTACCTTTGCAGTTCGCCGATTTGTTTGAAACCCATTAGGGACTGTCTTTATACGCATACTACTGCGCAGTGCTACCCATTTTCCGTGGTTATCGCCATATTCAGCATATATATCATACAAATTGGAGGTATTGATTTTGTAACAAAGCGCAATGTTTAATGTTAATTAAATGTTGACCTTTTAAGCATTTTGATTTAATTTTGATGAAAGCGCTTACATTATGTGGGTGTGGTTCCATTTGTTTTACTTTGCTACTAGGAATTCAATGCATGAACACAATTAGTACACAAATTCAAAGACTGACGGTAGTTGCGGCTGCTGTAAGTTTGTTTAGCTGTGGGGGCGGCTCTGAGTCAAATACTCAATTTGATGTAGTCAATCCTACTGAGCCCGTTAGTGATTGGGTTTTGGTGTGGGGCGATGAGTTTGATGGCGCAACTATTGACGCCAAAAAGTGGACTCATGAAGTCAACTGCAATGGTGGTGGTAACAACGAGCAACAATGTTACACCGACGCTGCTGACAACTCATTTGTATCAGACGGAACCTTAAAAATAGTAGCTAAACCTGCAGAAGAGGGCGCAGCACTTCCTTATACCTCTGCACGGCTAAATACCCGATACAAAGCGGATTTTAAATATGGTCGCTTTGAAATGCGTGCAAAATTACCTGAAGGGCAAGGCTCATGGCCTGCATTTTGGATGTTACCCACCGACTATGTTTATGGCGGGTGGCCTAAGTCAGGTGAAATCGACATCATCGAAGCGGTAAATTTAAAAACCGTAGATGCTGACGGTAATGTTGAAGGATATGTGCACGGTACTCTGCACTACGGTCAAGAATGGCCAGCAAATAAGTCATCTGGAAAGGCTTATGCTTTGCCTGATATGGCAAACCCTGCAGACGATTTTCATACCTATGCCTTAGAGTGGCAAGAAGGTGAAATTCGTTGGTACGTTGATGGTTATTTATATGCAACGCAAATGGCATCTGAAATCAAATATAACGGTAAGGGCGAAGCGGTTGGCTTGAACCACCGGGGTTGGTTTGCGGAATATTTTGACATTTCTACCGGTGAGCTTGAAACACATTGGGATGCTGCTCCCTTTGATCAAGAATTTCATTTGTTACTTAATTTAGCTGTTGGTGGCGATTGGCCTTCAAATGTGAATAACACTGGCATTGATGAAACAGCATTTGCCAATGGTCAAACCTTTGAAATTGACTATGTCCATGTTTATGAATGTTCCGTTAACCCAGATACGGGTAAAGGTTGTGAAACCATTCGTAAAGGCTACAAAGTTGAGGCAAGTGAAGCAAATCCTGATGGGGCGCTTGTTATTGGTGAAGCGCCAATTCCTGTTCCGCCAAGTACTAGTGGTCCAGCACCATTAACCATGCTTTATGATGATGCTTTAGGTGCCGGTTTGAGCTTTGATAGTTACAACCCTGATAGTGCGATATCTTATTCTCAAGTAGAAGAAGCGGGCCGAGGTAATGTGCTTGAAGTGGTCAAAACGGGCGCAACCGGAAATGTGTATTTCACTGCTGCTATACCCTTTGATTTAACAGGTTATAGCCCAAATGCCGAATTGGTTTTCGACGTTAACGTGGCGAGTTTTGAAGCTGGAGCTGAGTTGTTAGTTAAGCTTGATAGTGGCTGGCCAAACGTAAGTGACTACACTGTCGTGCTGCCAGCATTAGGCGAGTGGGCAGAAGTCAGAATCAATATTGCGGAACTACTTGCCAGCGGAAACCGCTTTGCACCTGGTAGCTTTGCTAAGCCAGAAAGCGTAACGAATATCTTTGTTGTTGAACCAACAGGCCCAATGAGTGTTAAGTTTGATAATATACGTTTAGAAAACCCTGTTGGGACTGAAATCATCACCCTTTACAGCGATGCGCCAGCATCAGATTTAGTGTTTGATAGTTATAACCCTGATAGTTTTGTGACCTACGCTCAGATCGAAGAGGACGGGCGCGGTAATGTACTTGAGTTAGTAAAAACAGGTGCTACTGGTAATGTTTATTTAACCGCTTCACCTGCCTACGACCTAAGCAACTGGAGTGATGCTGCAGAGATTGTTTTTGACATGTATCTCACTAGCGTTGATTCAGGGGTGGAGTTATTGGTTAAGTTTGATAGTGGTTGGCCCGCAGTGAGTGATTATTCTGTCGCTCTACCTGCACCAGGCGAATGGGTTGAAGTACGCATCAATATTGCTGAACTATTAGCCAATGGAAATCGTTTTGCGCCAGGTAATGCGGCAGACAGTGCCAACATACCAAATATCTTTGTTCTGGAGCCCACAGGTGCCTTATCTGCTAAGTTCGACAACATTCGTTTGGAAAATCCACCTGAGCCGACAGTTACCTCTTTGTATGATGATGCATTATCTACTGACCTAGTTTTTGATAGCTACAATCCAGACAGCGCCATTAGTTACAGTGAAGTTGCAGAAGATGAGCGTGGCAGCGTACTTGAAGTGGTGAAAACAGGTGCTGTGGGTAATGTGTACTTTAATGCCAGTGTGCCCTTTGATGTTAGCTCTTGGGGAGCATCAAGCGCCTTAGTATTTGATGTGAACGTGGCAAGTCTGGATTCGGGCGTTGAATTGTTAATCAAGTTTGACAGTGGCTGGCCAAAAGTCAGTGATACCTCAGTGGCTATTCCAACACTAGGAGAATGGACAACAGTTAGGATCAATATTGCTGAGCTGTTGGCAAATGGTAACCGATTTGCGCCTGGTAACTTTGCTGACGAGACATCAATTGCAAACATTTTTGTAATCGAGCCTACCGGACCAATGAGTGTGAAGTTTGACAACGTTCGTTTGGAAGAAAGTCAATGATAATGCGGCTCTCTGACGGGTCGCCATACACCCTAAATGGCCAAGAAACGAATACAGCTAACACTAATAGCACATTGATAACAATTGAGTAGGTCGATTATGAATCAACAAACATTTAATAAAAAACGCCTAGCCGCTTCTATAACGATGTTGTTAGGTACTGCGATGACCATGCCGGTTTTCGCGCAAGAAGAAGCGCCAGCAGATGACGTTGAAGTGATCCAAGTTAAAGGGATACGCGGCAGTTTAGCGCGTTCCATGGACATGAAACGCGAAGCCAGTGGTGTGGTCGACGCAATATCAGCTGAAGACATGGGTAAATTCCCTGACACTAACTTAGCCGAATCGTTGCAGCGCATTACCGGTGTTACTGTAAGCCGTTCAAATGGGGAAGGTAGCCAAATAACCGTGCGTGGTTTTGGTCCTGACAAAAACTTAGTCACCCTAAACGGCCGTCAAATGCCAGGAACGGGATATACGCGTTCTTACAGTTTGGAAAACTTAGCTTCAGAAGGCGTCAGTGCTTTAGAAGTAGTGAAAACTGCACGAGCTGAAAACCCAAGCGGTGGTTTAGGTGCAACGGTAAACATTGTTACGGCAAAACCCCTTAATTCGCCGGGCCTAAAATATTCCGTATCTGGTAAAGGCATTTATGATACGTCTACGGTTGAAGGTGATGAGGTCACGCCACAAATCGCTGCTTTGTACAGCAATACCTTTGCCGACAATACCTTTGGCGTTGCCTTGTCGCTATCTATGCAGCAACGTGATTTTCAACAACAAAGTGCTAACATTCCTGGCTGGCAAGCCGACCAAGGTTTAGGCAATGCTACAGGTGATGACGCAATAGATTTGCGGGCTACCGATGCGGATGGCGAAAAATTAGGGCATACCTACTTTCCTCGTCAAATTTCTTACAATATTAATGATGTGGAACGTTCACGTTTAAACGGTCAGTTAACACTGCAATATGCCCCGCGTGACGACATGACCTTCACTTTAGATTACGTGCGCTCTGAAGCGGAAACCTCAGTGGATGGTCGTGGCTTTGGTGTGTGGTTTAACTTTGGCGGTAACATTACCTCTTACCAATTAGATGAAAATGGAACCGCGGTTAACTTTACTGAAACCGCTAACGATTTCGCTCATTCAGCCAATAGAAGCACCACCTTAGTAGAGGCAGAGTCCATCGGTTTTAATTTTGAATGGCAAGTAACTAGCGATATCAATATTGAGTTTGATTACCACGATTCCAGTAATGCTTCAGATAACGGCGCAGATAAAGGTAGTCGCCATGCTGGTAATGTAATTCTTGCTCCGAATAATATCGTTGATAAAACCTATGATTTCACCTCTGGTGAAGTTCCACAGTTTACGATGACATGGCCTGATGGAGCGGCGGAAGCTGCACCTGGTGATTTTGACCCCTTATTTGCCCAGTTCGGTCGTGGACAAGGTGAGTCAACGGTTAAGCAAGCACAGTTGCACTCAGAATGGGTTAACCCTGATGATAGCTTCTTAACTAATGTAAAAGTAGGTTTGGCGCATACTAAACAAACCTTCGGTGGATACAGTGCAAACAATGGTAACGTTGGGCCAAACGGCTACAACGGCAACATGGCTGTTTTTCCTGACAGCATGTTCACCCGTCAAGACACCGGGGATTTCCTAGATGCCCTTGCCGGTGGAGGCAGTAATTTAAGTACTAATTATTATTACAGTTTTGATTATGCTGAAGCCGTTGCGCGTATGGCAGCGTATTTTGATAACTTCCCACTTGACCCACTCAATCCAGATTTTGGTGTGTATAACACCAGTGATGTAGAAGAGAAAACATCAAGTGCTTACGTGTCTGCATCCATGTATTTTGAATTGGCCGATATGCCAGTTGATGTCAATGTCGGCTTGCGCTACGAAAAAAGTGATGTGGTGAGTAACGTATTGCAAAACGTAGAAGATTACATCGTATGGTCAAACCCCACAGAGTGGCAGACACGTTACAAAACCGGAGACCAAAACTTCCTAGAGGGCACCGGTGATTACAACGTTACCTTGCCTAATTTAGATCTTAAAATTGAATTAATGGAAGATTTATACGGACGTTTCTCGGTAGGTAAGACTATCGCTCGTGCTCCATTAGGTGACTTATTAGGTTCACGTTCACTATCTGGAAGTCCAAAGCCGGGGAGTCGTAATGGTAGTTCGGGTAACCCCAGCTTATTACCGTTTGAATCGTCAAATATAGATTTAACATTCGAGTACTATTACGGCGAAGCCAGCTATGTATCGTTGGGGTATTTCCGTAAAAGTGTGAAAAACTTTATTACCCGCACCACCAGTACTATTACTGTGGACGGTTTGCGCGATCCTTTATTAGGCCCTCGTGCAACGGCAGCGATTCAAGACTTGAAAGACGCTGCAGGGGATCAAAGTTTTGTACCAGCTGATGGTGATATCTGGACGCAAATCATCGCCAATGGCGGTGGTGAATTTGATGAACTAACCGGTAACGTTATCGTATTCCAAAACAATGACGATCCTTTAGTTGAGTGGTTAGTTACACAACCCACTAATGGCGATACTAAAAAGGTAGACGGAATAGAATTTGCCGTACAACACTTTTTTGGTGAATCAGGCTTTGGTGCGGGCGTAAACGCAACCTTGGTAGACGGTGACGTTAAATTTGACGTAGACAGTTTTGAGAGCCAATCTCCCCTTGAAGGTTTGAGTGATTCTGCGAACTTCCAATTGTTTTATGAGAAGGACGGTTTATCGGTCAAAGTCACTTATGCCTGGCGTGACAACTACCTCATCGGTGTTGGTCAAGAACAAGGTTCGGCAGAAAATCCACCGCAGTTTGGCAAAGAATATGCACAAACTGACATGAGTGTGAACTATGACGTGAATGATAATCTGACCGTGTTCTTTGAAGGTTTAAACATTACCAACGAGACTGAACAAGGTTATGGTCGTTATGAAGAGCAGTTCTTGTTTGCTCGCCAATATGGACCACGTTATACATTAGGTGCGCGTTATACTTTTTAATTAGTATCTATATACGTAGAAAAGCCGCTAATTTAGCGGCTTTTCACTTTAAATAAGCGTGCTATATTAAGCAAACTTTTTAGCGCCTAGAGTCGTATTTATTGCTGTCTAAACGTACAAATGAGGGTGGTACACGTGGTCGATAATTCTATTCGCGTCATTACTATAATTGGTGGCGGTACTGCGGGATGGTTGACCGCAGGCGTGATTGCTGCAGAGCATTTAGCTAATAGCGAGCAGGGTATAGAAGTCAGATTGATTGAGTCTCCCGATGTTAATCCTGTTGGTGTGGGCGAAGGGACGTGGCCGACTATGCGAGGCACACTGAAAAAGATGGGGATCAGCGAAACGGAATTTTTTCGCGAATGTGATGCTTCTTTTAAGCAAGGGGCAAAATTTGCCAAGTGGGTAACAGGCGCTGAAAACGACGCGTATTACCATCCTTTAGTTTTGCCGCAAGGCTATAGCGATATAAATTTAGTGCCGTTTTGGCAACAACACGCTGATAAAGTCTCTTTTGCTGATGCGGTCAGTTTTCAAGGTTACTTATGTGAACGAGGCCTGGCGCCAAAGCAAAATACTACTCCCGAATATGCCCATGTTGCCAACTATGCTTATCATTTAGATGCGGGTAAGTTTTCGCATTTTCTGCAAAAACATTGCACACAGAAATTAGGTGTTAAACATTTTCTTGATCATGTCACTGGGGTAAATAGCCATGAAAATGGTGATATTGCGTCGGTGAGCACCAAACAAAGCGGCGATATTAGCGGTGATTTATTTATCGATTGCAGTGGCTTTCACGCATTGCTTATTGGTAAACATTACAATGTGCCTTTTATCAGTAAAAAGCATATTTTATTTAATGATACCGCACTAGCATGTCATGTGCCTTATCCTGATGAGCAAAGCGCCATTGCTTCACATACCATTTCTACCGGCCAATCGAGCGGTTGGATTTGGGATATCGGATTACCATCACGTCGTGGTGTGGGACATGTGTTTTCGAGTAAACATACCACAGTTGAAAAAGCCGAAGTTGAGTTGCGCGACTATTTACGCTTGAGTCGTCCTGATATTGCTGACGAGCTAAAAATTCGTCAACTGGATATTAATCCTGGCCATCGTCAGGTGTTTTGGAAAAATAATTGTGTAGCAGTAGGCTTGGCGGCCGGATTTTTAGAGCCTTTAGAAGCATCAGCTTTAGTGTTGGTTGAGTTGTCCGCAGCGATGATCAGCGAGCAATTACCAGCAACACGCGGTGTGATGAATATCGTAGCAAAACGTTTTAATGAAAAGTTTCTGTATCGCTGGGATAGGATCATTGATTTTTTAAAACTGCACTACGTATTAACTAAGCGCACAGATAGTCAGTATTGGATTGATAATTGCCGTCCAGAAACTATCCCTGAAGGATTGCAAGAACTCTTAACGTTGTGGCGTCATGAATCACCTTGGCACCAAGACTTTACTCAAGTAGATGAAATATTTCCCTCTGCTAGTTACCAATATGTGCTCTATGGAATGGGTTTTGAAACACAAAAAAGAGCAACGCAAAGACGGTCCGAAAACGCTCAGTTGGCCGATACGCAGTTTCGTAAAAACAGCGAAATGGCGCAAAAATTACTGGCAGGCTTGCCTACAAACAGAGACCTAATCAATAAAATTCGTCAATTTGGTCTGCAAAAAATTTAGTTTTTTGTACGGATTAAACACAATAATTAATAGTTGGATACTTCATGCCTAATCATCAACAGCTCGATAACATCACTCACAAAAACTTAAGGGTACTGACTCACCATCATCCAAATTTTGGTGATACCACCAGTTACAGCCGTTTATTTACCTCGGAGTTTAGGCATGCCCAAGGTGATTATCCGATATTGTTTCGTAAAAATAGTGAAACTGGCCAATTCGAAGCCATCGCTTTGTTTGGTTTTGCTGTAGAAGAAAACTTGTTTTTAGATGATAACGGGTGGCATGCGAATTACATTCCACTGGCAATCCAGCGCCGTCCTTTTTTAATTGGCTTTGAGCCTGGCAGTCAAGAAACGCAAGGTGAGCCCAAGGCGGTGGTGCATATCGACATGGATAGTCCACGAATAAGTGAGTCAGAAGGTGAGGCGGTGTTTTTAGAGCAAGGCGGCCAAAGCCCCTACTTACAGCAAGTGAGCTCTGTCCTTAATGCTATACATCAAGGCGATACTGAAACCAGAGCCTTTATAGACACCTTGTTACACTATGAGCTGATAGAATCGGTGTCGATCAAGGTGAAGTTGCAAGACGGCTCAAATAATGAATTGAGTAGTTTATACAGCATTAATGAAGAAAAACTTACAAGCTTGGCCGCAGATGCCGTGTACAGTCTTTATCAAAGAGGCTACATGCAGCATATCTATATGGTAATGGCGTCAATGGCAGCCATGTCCCATTTAATTGAATTAAAAAATAAGCAAATATTATCAACTGATGTTTAGCGCCCTTGACTCCGTGAAAAGCATCGTTTGTGAGGATTACTCGGCGCTTTCAGAATCCATATTAAGGGCGACTGAACCTGTTATTCTAAAAGGGTTAGTTAAAGCATGGCCCTTAGTGCAACACAGTCAGTCTTCGATTGTAGATTCCGCCAACTATCTACGCCGCTTTTATAATGATAAACCCGTGTTTGCCATGGTTGCTGATGCCAAAGAAAAAGGGCGTTTTTTTTACAATGAAGACTTAACGGGTTTTAATTTTGCCCGCCAGCAGATGAATTTCAGGGATTTGCTGGATGCTTTGATTGCAGATGAGCCAAGCCAGCGCAAAGGGCTTTATGTCGGTTCGACATCGGTTGATCAGATATTACCTGGTCTGCGTGATGCTCAAAACGATATACCGCAACTGTCAGATAAACCCTTAGTGAGCATTTGGGTCGGTAATCAATCACGTATTGCCGCACATTATGATGTGACTGATAACGTGGCGTGCGTGGCAGCAGGTAAGCGACGCTTTACCTTATTTGGGCCTGAGCAGTTGGATAATCTTTATATTGGACCATTGGATTTTACCCCCGCTGGGCAACCGGCGAGCTTGGTGGATTTTCATCAGCCAGATTTTATACGTTTTCCTAAGTTCAAAACGGCCCTAGAGCATGCATTGGTTGCAGAACTTGAAGCAGGCGATGGGATTTTTATCCCTAGTATGTGGTGGCATCACGTAGAAGCGCTGTCTGATTTTAATATTTTAGTTAATTATTGGTGGCGCCAAGTGCCCAATTATGTGGGTGTACCAAGTGATGCACTAAACCATGCTATGTTGGCAATAAAATCTTTACCCCTTGAGCAACGAGAAGCGTGGCGGCATCTTTTTGACTACTATGTTTTTAGGCCCGCAGAGCAGGATCATATCCCGGCGCATGCTCGGGGTATGCTAGATGCCATTGATGAAAATAGCGCCAGAAAACTACGCGCCGTGTTATTAAATAAGTTAAACCGTTAAGAGCGTAAAGAGCCTGCCTAAGAAAAGGCTTTTGCCTATTTCAGCAGTTGCTAATAGCTGTTTTACTCTATATAATGCGGCCATCTTTTGAGACGGGCTCCCTCTGATTTGGATAGTAACGTTTCGCAAAAAGGCGGAAGATTAACGAGTTTTACTGTAGCAATCGCTTCACATACAACGACCTAACACTTCTGCAACCACTGCCTAAAATGCACATTGTTTTACATTTTAGTGAAATAAGTGGATTAGGGTCCAGAACCAAATAGCCCCGTTTGTTAGGGGCTTTTTGTTATCCGTTTTGTCGTAATTTGTAAACATACTCTGGGCATTAGCCCTTTTTTTGTTTTTGGAGCAAAAATTTGTCACAGCTTGAAAAAAAATTAACTGACATGTTAGTCGCACCAGTTGAAGCATTAAACTTCGAATTGGTTGGTATCGAATTTGTTCGTGCCGGTAAACATTCTACTTTACGTGTTTATATCGATCATCCAGACGGTATCACGGTAGAAAATTGTGCTGATGTGAGCCATCAGGTCAGCGCGGTATTAGATGTAGAAGATCCAATCAGCGTTGAATATAACCTAGAAGTGTCATCACCAGGCATGGATCGTCCATTATTCAAAGAACAGCATTATGTAAGTTGCGTGGGTGAAGTCGTGTCAGTGCGTTTACGGATGCCATTGAACGACAGACGTAATTTTAAAGGTAAGCTTCTTGCCTGTGAAAATGGCAATTTAACCGTACAAGTTGATAACCAAACCTTTGTGTTGGCTATTGTGAATATTGAGAAAGGAAACCTTGTCCCTACTTATAAATAAGCAGGTGATAAGGCATGCTCTGGTAAGAACATAATCAGTGAGGCAACAATGAATAAAGAAATTCTATTAGTGGCTGAAGCCGTATCTAATGAAAAACAAGTACCACGTGAAAAAATCTTCGAAGCGTTAGAATTTGCTATCGCAAGTGCTACCAAAAAGAAAAATGAAGGCCATATCGAAGTTCGCGTCAATATCAATCGCGACACCGGAGATTTTGATACTTTCCGTCGTTGGTTAGTGGTTGAAGACGATCATAAACAAGAAAACCCTATGGCAGAGATGTCAATTTCTGCGGCTCAGATTGATGAGCCTGAAATTCAATTAGGTGATTTTGTTGAAGAACAAATTGAGTCAATTACCTTTGACCGAATTACGACCCAAACGGCTAAGCAAGTTATCGTACAAAAAGTACGTGAAGCAGAGCGTAATCAAGTTATTGCAGAATACGAAGAGCGTGTTGGTGAGTTAGTGACTGGCACGGTTAAAAAAGTGAATCGCGATAATATCGTGGTTGACCTAGGAAACAATGCTGAAGGCGTAATATATCGTGACGATATGTTGCCTCGCGAAACGTTCCGTCCAGGCGACCGTGTACGCGGTTTATTGTATGTAATTCGTCCAGAAGCACGAGGCGCTCAGTTGTTTATCAGCCGTACGCACCCTGACATGTTGGTTGAATTGTTCCGTATTGAAGTGCCAGAAATTGCCGAAGAAACGCTAGAAATTAAAGCCGCAGCTCGTGATCCGGGTTCGCGTGCAAAAATCGCCGTTAAAACCAATGATAAGCGCCTTGACCCTGTCGGTGCGTGTGTGGGTATGCGTGGATCACGTGTACAAGCCGTATCAGGTGAGTTAAACGGCGAGCGTGTTGATATCGTTTTGTGGGATGACAACCCCGCTCAATTCGTTATCAATGCAATGGCCCCAGCAGAAGTGGCATCAATTGTAGTAGATGAAGACAGACACGCTATGGATGTTGCTGTGCAGTCTGATAACTTGGCGCAAGCTATTGGTCGTAGTGGCCAGAACGTGCGTTTAGCAAGTCAATTGACTGGCTGGGAACTCAACGTTATGACGGTTGAGGATTTGAATGCTAAACATGCGGAAGAAAACGCCAAGGTACTGGCTGTCTTTACGGCAGGTTTAGACATCGATGAAGATTTTGCCAGCATTCTGGTAGATGAAGGTTTTACCACCTTAGAAGAAATTGCTTATGTACCTATCAACGAATTATTAGACATTGAAGGTCTAGACGAGGATATGGTCGAAGAATTGCGCAGTCGAGCGCGTGCAACCTTAACCACCCGAGCATTAGCGAACGAAGAAACCCTTGAAGCTGCAGAGCCAAAAGAAGAGCTACTCAACTTGGCCGGAATGGACAGGCACGTAGCGTATTTACTTGCCAGTCGCGGCATTACCGATCTCGAAAGTTTAGCCGAGCAGGGTGTTGACGAGATAGCAGATATAGAAGAATTAAACGAAGAAAAAGCCGGTGAGCTAATTATGGCTGCCAGAAATATCGTTTGGTTTAATGAAGAATAGGTCACCAGGAGGAATACCATTATGGCAGACGTATCCATAGAAAAACTCGCCACCGATATAGGCACTTCGGTAGACCGATTAATTACACAGTTTAACAGTGCAGGCATCCAAAAAAGCGCTGGTGCAAATGTAACAGAAGAAGAAAAACGCCAATTGCTTGATTTTTTAAGTAAGCAACATGGTGGGTTTGGGGCTGGTGCACCAAGTCGTATGACTTTGCAACGTAAAACCACCAGCACCTTGAGTGTTGGTAAGTCTAAAGCTGTCACCGTAGAAGTGCGTAAAAAACGTACCTACGTTAAACGTACTGACTTAGAAGAACAAGTGCTTGCAGAAGAAGAAGCAAAGCGTTTAGCTGCTGAACAAGAAGCTAAGCTAAAAGCTGAGCAAGAAGCGGCAGAGCAAGCTAAAAAAGAAGCAGAAGAAAAAGCGCAAAAAGCGGCAGAAGCCAAAGCGAAAGCCGATGCTGAACGCATTGCTCGTGCTGAGAAAAGTAAAAAAGAAGCGGAAGCTCGACAAGCAGAAGAGTCGGCATTAAGTCCTGCTGAAAAAGCTGAGCAAGATAAAGCACGTGCCGATGCAGAAAAAATCCGTAAGGCGCAAGAAGAAGAAGCCCAACGTAAACTTGAAGAAGATGCGAAACGCGCTGCTGAAGAAGCTAAAAAATTAGCAGAAGAAAATTCTCGTCGCTGGAAAGAAGAAGAAGAGCGACGTAAGAAGCAAGAAACTGAAGAAGTGCATTTGCACTCAAATCGTTATGCACAAGAAGCAGAAGATGCTGACGATATTAAATCTGAGCGTAATTCTAAACGACGTAAAAAGTCTAAGAAAAATGCCGGTTCTGATTTGAAACACGCTTTTAATAAACCGGCTCAACCAGTGGAGCGAAGTGTGCGAATTGGTGAAAGTATTACCGTAAGTGAACTAGCGGGTAAAATGGCTGTTAAAGCCACTGAAGTCATTAAAACCTTAATGAAAATGGGTGAAATGGTTACGATTAACCATGTCCTTGATCAAGAAACTGCGGTATTAGTGGTTGAAGAAATGGGCCATAAGTATGAATTAGTTAACGATAACGCGCTTGAAGACGAGTTGTTGGCTGACAATGAACAACACGCAGAAGAAACAAGAGCGCCGGTTGTTACTATTATGGGTCACGTTGACCATGGTAAAACCTCATTACTGGATTATATCCGTCGTGCCAAAGTGGCTGATGGTGAAGCGGGTGGTATTACCCAGCACATCGGTGCTTACAGTGTTGAAACTGAAAAAGGCCGTATCGCATTTTTAGATACCCCTGGCCACGCCGCGTTTACTGCAATGCGTGCTCGTGGTGCGACAGCAACTGATATCGTTGTCTTGGTTGTTGCTGCTGACGATGGCGTAATGCCACAGACCAAAGAAGCCATTCAGCATGCGAAAGCGGCGGGCGTTCCGTTAATCGTTGCTGTTAACAAAATGGACAAAGATTCGGTTGATGTTGACAGAGTAAAACAAGAGTTGTCACAACTTGAAGTTATCTCTGAAGAATGGGGTGGTGAAAACCAATTCCTGTACGTATCGGCTAAAACGGGTATGGGCATCGATGATTTACTTGACGCAATTATTGTTCAAGCTGAAATGTTAGATTTAAAAGCGGCACCGTTTGGTCCAGCTAAAGGGATTGTTATTGAATCTCGTTTAGATAAAGGACGTGGCCCAGTTGCTTCTGTACTTGTTCAACACGGGCAATTAAAAGCCGGCGATATCTTACTATGTGGTATTGAATACGGTCGCGTTAAAGCAATGCGTGATGAAAATGGTAAACAAGTTAATGTTGCTGGTCCTTCTACTCCGGTTGAAGTACTAGGTTTATCAGGAGTTCCACTTGCCGGAGAAGAAGCTTTAGTCGTGCAAGACGAGCGAAAAGCGCGTGAAGTGGCCTCTAAACGTAATATGAAACAGCGTGAGCTTAAACTGGCTAAGCAACAAAAATCTAAATTGGAAAACATGTTTGCCAATATGGAAGCGGGTAAGTTTAGTGAATTGAATGTGGTACTTAAAGCTGACGTTCAAGGCTCTGTTGAAGCAATCGCTGAGTCGTTGATGCGTTTGTCTACTGATGAAGTTAAAGTGAATATTGTCGGTAGCGGAGTAGGCGGTATTACTGAAACAGACGCGAGTTTAGCGAATGCTTCAGGTGCGATTGTTATCGGCTTTAACGTTCGTGCTGATGCTACAGCTCGTCGTATCATTGAAGCTGAAGAAATTGACTTACGTTACTACAGCATTATTTATAATCTAATCGATGAAGTTAAGTTTGCGATGACGGGTATGTTAGCCCCTGAATTCAAACAGCAAATTATCGGTTTGGCTGAAGTTCGTGATGTATTTAAGTCTCCAAAATTGGGCGCAATTGCTGGTTGTATGGTAATTGAAGGCTCGGTTAAACGTAGTAATCCAATTCGCGTATTGCGTGATAACGTGGTTATTTATGAAGGTGAGCTTGAGTCATTACGTCGCTTTAAAGACGATGTACAAGATGTGCGTAACGGCATGGAATGTGGTATCGGCGTGAAAAACTACAACGATGTTAGAGCTGGCGATCAGATCGAAGTCTTTGAAATTGTAGAAGTTAAGCGCGAACTATAATGAGATAGTCACTCTCAAAAACTAGCTTTGGTTCGAGAGTAAATATAAACGGAGGCTTAGGCCTCCGTTTTAGTAACATACTAAACACCTCAATGGTGTTAGGAGACATTAAGATGGCAAGAGAATTTTCCCGCACTGATCGTGTTGGTCAGCAAATTCACAAAGAAATCGCCAGCATATTGCAGAATGAATTTAAAAATCGCGATCCTCGCTTAGGCATGGTGACGGTATCATCTGTAGAAGTATCTCGTGATTTGGCCTACACCAAGATTTACGTGACCTTTTTTGAAAATGATGAAGAATTGATGGAAGAATACCTCAACATTTTACAAGAAAATAAAGGCTATATTCGGACCTTACTTGCTAGTCGTATGCGCATGCGTGCGGTTCCCGCCTTAAAGTTTTTGCGCGATGGCTCATTAACTGAAGGGATCCGAATTGCTAACCTAGTCAGTGAAACCCGCAACAAAGATGCCGAACGTGCCCGTTTAGCTGGCCGCACGCCAGATGAACAAGAATCTGATAAGCCAAGCGAGGAATAACACTTGGCCAGAAAACGTAAGGGTAGGTTGGTCGACGGTATTTTACTGTTAAATAAACCGCTGGATATCTCGTCTAATCAAGCCATGCAAAAGGTCAAATGGGCATTCGGTGCTGCCAAGGCTGGTCACACGGGGGCGCTTGACCCTCTCGCCACAGGTATGTTGCCAATATGCTTGGGCGAAGCAACGAAGTTTTCACAGTTTTTACTCGATACTGATAAAACCTATCAAGTGACGGCTAAGTTAGGGGTACGGACAACAACGTCTGATGCAGCTGGTGAAGTGGTTGAAACCAATGAGGTTGCAGTCACTCCTGAACAGTTAGCCCAAGTATGTGAGTTGTTCCGTGGCCCTATAAAACAAGTTCCTTCGATGTTTTCTGCTTTAAAGCATCAAGGTAAACCGCTTTACACCTACGCACGTCAAGGTATTGATATTCCTCGTGAAGCCCGTGATATCACTATTTATAGTTTAGTGGTAGAGCGCTTTGAAGGCGACGAAATTGATATGACAGTGCATTGTAGTAAAGGGACCTATATCCGCTCTTTAGTCGATGATATGGGCCAAGCACTTGGCTGTGGTGCCTTTGTTAGCAAATTACATCGCTCACAAGTAACCGATTATCCTAGTGATAAAATGCTGACCTTTGAACAGCTCGATGCATGTGTTTCAAAAGCCAAAGAGCAAGGTTTACCGATAGCTGACATACTTGACCCGCTATTGCTACCAATGGACACCGCTGTTAAGTGTTTAGCTGAGGTTACTCTTAGCCCTGAGCAAGTGATTTATTACAATAATGGTAACTCCGCACGCTTATTAAGTGATATTCACACCACAGCAAACCCTGGCGATGAGGTACGAGTTTATTCACCCACTGCGCGGCTTTTCTTAGGTGTGGGAGTGCTTGAAGAAGGGCACAGAGTGCAACCTAAGCGAGTTGTTGTCAGAGAAGCCGTTTAGTCATACTACCGCAGTGCGACAGCGTCGCGCTGTAGTTTGTTTTATTTTTGACTAAAAACCTGTTTTACCCCTCTTGTTAATCCCTCATTTAAACCTGAAATCAATGAGAAGCAGTTTACTCAGTTGACATCAATGGCCCTTTTGCTTAGAAATGAAGCTCAAAGTAGTGAATTAAGCAGGACCAGCATGCCTTATCAAGTCAATATTGGTGTAACCCGCTATGTTTTTCCTGATCTTCGAACTTTACTTGCCAAAGCAAGTCCATTGCGTTCAGGTGATTGTTTAGCAGGCTTGGCGGCAGAAAATGCCACAGAGCGTGTCGCTGCTCAGATGTGTTTAGCTGATGTACCTTTGAAACGTTTTCTTGAAGATTTGCTTATTCCTTATGAGCAAGATGAGGTAAGCCGTTTGATCATTGATGGCCACAATGCGCAGGCTTTTGCGATGGTCTCCCATATGACAGTTGGTGATTTTCGTAACTGGCTTTTATCTACTGAGGCAAATCAAGGCAGTTTGCAGCAGATATCCAGTGGGCTAAGCCCTGAAATGGTCGCGGCAGTCTCAAAGATAATGCGTATTCAAGATTTAATCTTGGTGTCGCAAAAAATAGAAGTGATCAGTCGGTTTCGCAATACACTTGGGCTTCGCGGCAATTTGGCTACTCGCTTGCAACCTAACCATCCATTGGATGATCCTGCCGGTATCGCATCTTCCATACTCGATGGATTATTATATGGTAGTGGTGATGCTGTAATTGGTATCAATCCTGCCACAGATAATTATCAGGCTGTAACACGTCTGATGCACCTAGTTGATGATGTTATTCAACGATTTGATATTCCAACTCAATCCTGTGTGTTGACTCATGTCTCCACTCATCTTGAAGCGATTGAAAAGGGCGTGCCAGTGGATTTAGTCTTTCAGTCTATTGCGGGTACTCAAGCGGCTAACATGAGTTTTGGCATTGACTTATCGATGTTGCATGAAGCCCATCAAGCTGCATTGTCGTTAAAACGCGGCACTATCGGCAACCAAGTCATGTATTTTGAAACGGGGCAGGGAAGTGCCTTGTCTGCTAATGCTCATCATGGCATCGATCAGCAAACCTGTGAAGCCAGAGCCTATGCTGTTGCGCGCAAGTTTAATCCGCTTTTGGTTAATACTGTGGTCGGTTTTATTGGACCAGAATATTTGTACGACGGTAAACAAATCATTCGAGCAGGGCTTGAAGATCATTTTTGTGGCAAATTATTGGGCTTGCCAATGGGTTGTGATGTTTGCTACACCAACCACGCTGAGGCGGATCAAGATGATATGGACAGTCTTCTTACGCAATTGGGGGTGGCTGGTGTTAACTTTATTATGGGGGTGCCAGGTGCAGATGACATCATGTTAAATTATCAAAGTACCTCATTTCATG
Source organism: Paraglaciecola sp. (assembly GCF_030730205.1). Lineage (GTDB taxonomy): Bacteria > Pseudomonadota > Gammaproteobacteria > Enterobacterales > Alteromonadaceae > Paraglaciecola. The sequence goes on along the minus strand of NZ_JANQVQ010000273.1, from coordinate 8,139 downwards.
ATGCCTTGTACCTGCGCCAAACGTTACATAAACAACCTGCTCCAGAATTTCTTGCTTGGTTGGTGAAGATGGGGATTACTGATACGCGAGGTCTATTAGTCGGTAATGGATCTTTACCAGAGGGCTTTTCATTTTTAAAGGCAAGGTTATAAGCCATGAAAAACCATCATGCAGACAAACAAACAATAGCGATTGATAATCCATGGGGCAGCTTGCGCCGCTATACTGATGCAAGAATAGGCCTGGGCCGCACAGGTATTAGTCAAACGACTCAAGCGCAATTGGCATTTCAGCTAGCCCATGCTCAAGCTCGTGACGCAGTAAATATCCCAATCGATTTTGAAAATATCCAACAACAGTTGTCAGAAGCAGCCTTACCCTCTATTACCCTACACAGTAAAGCAACGGATCGGCAGGTTTACCTGCAACGCCCTGACTTAGGCCGACAATTAAACCTTGCTTCGCAAGCAATGCTAAAAAAACAAATTCAGACTGGCTTGGTATACGATGCCACCATAGTCGTAGCTGACGGTCTGTCTTCCACAGCCGTGCAGCAGCATAGTGCTGAGGTGACGGCTCTTATAGTTGAGCACCTTACACAATCCGGTTTGAGTTACAGCCCAGTGTGTTTAGCTCAACAAGCCAGAGTAGCTGTTGGTGATGAAATAGCTGAAATAGTAGGGAGTCGACTCCTTATCTTGTTAATTGGTGAGCGACCAGGCTTGAGCTCTCCAGACAGTTTAGGCATCTACTACACCTATAAGCCCAAAGTTGGCTTAACGGATGCTTCTCGTAACTGTATCTCTAACATTCGACCTCAAGGTCTACAAATTCAAGCAGCGGTAAGCCGTTTGATGTGGTTAATTAAAGAGTCTGAACGTTTAGATTATTCTGGTGTACGTCTAAAAGACAGAACGAATATTGAAAATGATTTGCTAGAAAAACAGGGGAATTTTTTACTTGAATAAAACTGTTTTAGCCCAGCCTCCAAGGGCTAGGCTAAAACGTTTCTTTACGATTTTGCTGGAGTAATTTTAAATACCAAACTATACAGCACTGGCACAAATACGAGGGTAATGAAGGTAGAAAAACCCAGTCCACACATGATTGCCACAGCCATGCTACCGAAAAAGTCGTCGAATAGCAGGGGGATCATACCTAGTATTGTGGTGATAGCTGCCATACATACCGGCCTTACACGGCTTAAGGTGGCTAAAAATAACGCGTTGTAGGCGTCTTTACCTTGCTCAAGTTCAAACTTGATTTGCTCTACCAAAACGATACCATTTTTGATGATCATGCCAGACAGGCTCAACATACCAAGCAAAGCCATGAAACTAAATGCATAGCCGCTAAAGAGTAATCCGTAACTCACGCCAATCAACGCTAAAGGCACGCAAGCCCAGATAACACCTGCAATGCGGGCTGAGTTAAAGAGTAGTACGGTAATGATAAACATAATCAAATAGCCCAGTGGTAAAGAGCCAAATAAGGCTTTTTGGGCATCAGTCGATGACTCATGTTCCCCCCCCCATTCTAACGAATAACCCTTAGGTAACGGGATTGCTTCGATGGGGGCTTGGATCCGCGCAAATAAATTTGCCGCGGTTTCACTACCTAAAATATCATGATCGGCCATCACAGTGATGGTGCGCTTGCGGTCACGTCTGGCGACGATGGGATCTTCCCATTCCACATCAAAGCCGCTTACTACTTGAGTGACAGGAATAAACTGACCCGCGACTGAGCTATAAATTTGTAAGCTCTGCAAGTTTTCTACGCTTAAATGTTCTGTCGCAGGTGGACGAGTAACGATGGGTAACAAATTAACACCGTCTCGATATACCCCAATGGTTTTACCACTAAAGCTAGTTAACAATAAATCGTCTAAGTCGGCTTTACTGACCCCAACTCGACGTGCGCTGGCTTCATTAAATTGAGGTCGTATGACAGAGGTTTTTTGACGCCAATCATCGCGAATATTAAGTGCGCCTTTATCCGCTCTTAGTATTGCTTTACTTTGCTCTGACAACTCTCGCAATATGACGGGGTCGGGGCCTGAAAAGCGAGCTTCAATTTTAGCATCGGTAGAGGGGCCAATTTCCATCAACTTGATCTTAAAAAACACATCACCGTGCTCAGATTGCATATAGTCTCGCAATTTAGGTAAGCCTGCTTGCAAGGCTTCTAAATCAGTCATTCTGATGGCCATTTGCGCATAGGTGCTGTATTGCTTTTCTGTTTGATAGGTTAGTAAAAAGCGCAATAAGCCTTGGCCGACCGTTGTGGTTATTTCTTCTACACCGGGCTCTTTAAGCAAATGCGCCTCGATTTCTTCCATAACCTTTGCATTTTCTCGAATGTCAGTACCCGATTTGTGCCACACATCAACAAAAAACATGGGGGTTGTTGAAGGGGGGAAAAATGATTGTTTGACCTGTCCAAAACTCACGATAGAGCCGATAAATAAAGCGACTAAAGCGACGACAGTGGTTTTACGCCAAGCAAGGGCTAAAGTTAATAAACGACCAAACGCTTTAAAAATAATACTTTGATACAGCTCTTCTTCTTCCTCATCTTCGCCTTTTTCAGTAAACATAAGGGATGCGAAAAAGGGAGTGAGAGTAATAGCGGTTACCCAACTCAGTAATAAGCTAATCAGCAATACCCAAAACAAGCTACCGGCAAATTCACCTGTTGCATCGCTTGAAAGACCAATTGGGGCAAAGGCAATAATGGCAATCACAGTGGCACCTAAAAGAGGCCATTTGTTTTGCTTAACAATAGCAGAGGCACCCTGGGCTACGGTTAATTTACGTTGTAAACCAATGAGTATGCCTTCGGTTACCACGATAGCGTTATCAACTAACATACCCAGTGCAATAATCAGCGCCCCAAGTGATATGCGCTGGAGGGTAATATCCATTTGCTGCATGAAAATAAAAGTGCCGAGCACCGTTATCATCAATATAAGACCAATTAGCAGACCTGAACGTAAACCCATAAAGAGCAGCAATACGATAACAACGATGACGATGGCTTCAACTAAATTAAGTAAAAAGCTTTGAACAGATTTATCGACTTCTTGCGGTTGGTTATAAACAAAATTGGTTTCCATACCCACTGGGCGCATGTAATCAAGTTCTTGAATACGCGCTTCTATACGGTGCCCCACCTCAACCACATTGACCCCATCCGCAAATGAAATGCCTAAAAGCATGGCTTCTTGACCATTAAAGCGAATAAGATTGGTTGGAATCTCTGCATAATCGCGATAGATGGTCGCTACATCACCTAAATGAATAAGTTTGCTAGAACCGGTACTGCTGATAATCAAATCTTTAAGTTCATCTACTGATTGAAACTCGCCCGTGGGATTAAACCGAATATATTCACTCCCTATTTTGACTTTACCTGCATTTGATACTTGGTTTTGAGTCGATAATAAGGCGCTGAGATGGTCAGGGCTAATCCCTAGGTTAGCGATTTTTGTACGCGAGATTTCTACTACAACTTGTTCCTTTTGCTCACCTTGCAACATAACTTTACCCACGCCATCCACTAATACTAGATCGCGTTTCAGATAGTTGACGTAGTCGCGAACGTCATCGTACTGGTAGCCTTTACCTGAGATGGCCAACATCATGCCATACACGTCGGCAAAATCGTCTTTCACAATAGGTTCATAGGCCCCTTGTGCGATGCTCGAACGTTTATCACTGATTTTTTGCCTCAGCTCTGTCCAGATTTTTCTCAAGTCATCCTTGCGATAAGTGCTTTTCATCTCAACTAATATTTGAGACAGTCCAGCACTAGAAAATGAACGGATATTTTTTACGTAGGGTAACTCTTGAATGGCATTCTCAAGGGGATAAGTGACCTCTTCTTCAACTTGGGTAGGAGAGGCGCCCGGATAAGACGTGATGATCATGGCTTGTTTGATCGTAAATTGAGGATCTTCTAAACGGCCGATCTCCAAAAAAGCCATAATACCACCAATGAGCAGTATCAATGTCACCATCCAACTGGTGGTGCGATTTTTAATAAAATAGCGAGCGAAATCCATGTTACAAGCCTCGCTCTTTTTGCCACACTCTTACGGTGTCACCTTCGTTAAGCATTTGCACACCTGCAGCGACAATGCGATCACCAAAACGTAAACCAGATGTCACGGTAAAGCCGCTCTCAGTGATTCCGCTTACCGTGACTTGCACTTTTTCTAATTTGTCTTGCTCATTGACCCGCCAAACATAGCTCAGTTCTTGCTTGTCTTGGTTCTGCCCAAAAAAAGCAGACGCTGGAATTTTCCAACCGTCTATTTTTGATTTCATGACCTTATCAAGCTCAACTTTGACCGTAGCCGACATACCGGGCAACACATTAAACTCCTCTGGCCTTGGCATGGAAAAAACCACCTTAAAGCTTTTGGTCGCTGCATTTGCTTCAGTATCATATTCTTTTAATTTAGCGCGAAAGATGGCGCTTTTATTGGCTTCAAAATGCACTTCGGGTTGATATCTTGTGGATTTATCAATATGCGACAAAAAGTCTTCTGGCAGTTGAATAGCGATATCTAGCGTCTGCATCTTTTGCAGGGTCACGATGGGCTGCTGAGCAGTAATGTTTTCGAAATTTTGCACAAAGCGCTGGGCCACTTGGCCATCAAAAGGGGCGATAAGCTTGGTGTAAGCTAAGTTTTGTTGCGCTACCTTTAGCGCTGCCTGCGTCAGTTGAAGCTGTGATTTCACTTCATCAAACCCTGCACGAGAGACAAGTTGTTGAGACAGCAGTTGTTCTGAACGTTTAAACTGTGACGATGCTAAATCAAAATTGGCTTGAGCACTGTCTAGGGCTAACTGATAGTCGGTAGGGTCAAGAGAGGCAAGAACATCTCCTTCTTTGACTTCCGCTCCAGGCAGGACCAACAGTTTATTGAGTTGCCCTGCTACTCTAAACGCTAAGATTGCGTCCTCACTGGCTTCCACTATAGCTGGAAAATCACGGTACTGACCATAGCCTTCATCAACCAATGTAATAACCTTGACGAGTTTGGCTTGCGGTGCTGCCGCCTCTTTCGGTTGCTCCTGACAACTACTGATTAAAACCGTAGAAAAGATCATCGATAAAATAACTAAGTTAAGACGCACTGGCACCACTCCTTTAAATAAGTATTCCTACTATAAAGTAATATGAATTTATATTATATTTAATTAGATTTACCAATTACTTAAATTAAATTTATATGACACTTGAGCAAATTAAGATGTTTGTCACTGTGGCGCAGCTAGGCAGCATTTCGGCTGCGGCTAAAGTATTACACAAAACACAACCCGCAATATCCATTGCACTTAAACGATTACAAGACGAATTAAAACTGGAACTATTGCATAGAGAACAGTATAGATTGTCTTTGACAGATGCAGGTCAAAAGTTACTACGACATTTTGAATTTTTACTTAAACAACAAGTACATATTGATGCTATCGCGGTGCATTTAGCCAGTGGCTTAGAGAGAAAAGTTGAGCTAGTGTACGAAACTATTAGTCACAGCTTGCCTATTTTTAATGCGGTCAGTGAGGTGCAGCAACGTTTTCCCTTAACAGAATTTTACCTAAGTTCAGAAAGTAACTTAGGTGCCATTAAGCGGTTAATTGAGGGGAAGGGCGATATTGCTATCTCTCCTTGGATTGACCGTTTTTATGAACTTGCTGATTTTGATACCTTACCTTTTAGTCGATTTGAGATCATTACGGTTATTCATAAAAATGCACTACCACTTAAGGAACAGGTGCCTCGTTTTGTTAGCGAAATCGACCATTTGCCTCTATTAAAACCCCAAACCGTGTTGTTTGATCTCGACCTTGATGGCTTGTTTGGCTATGTGGCCCCATCACAGGTTCGCACAAACGATTTGTGGGCACAAAAATCAATGTTACTTAGTGCCAGTGGCTGGGGCTATATCCCTAAGCATCTCGTGGAAAACGAGTTAGCAACAGGCGAGTTGATTCAACTTAATTTAGAAGATATTAATTTTGATGCTAAGGGAGAAAGTCGCATCGTAAAACTTGCGAACCATAACTTGGGAGTGACAGGCTTAGATCTATGGAAGACCTTAGCCAAACTGAGTACTGCAGGGTAGTTTGATTGTCACTCAGGTTAAGGATACAGGGGGCTAAGTAAATTACTAACAACGCAATTACTTAACCCAATGATCAGCAGATGATTAGCTCAGATCCATCCCTTGGATTATTTCGTGAGCAATTTCAGGCGTGGTGCAAGTAGGCTTTTGATGAAGCTTACCTTTTAAGTGTCCTTTGCGGTGACTAAGTGCTGCATCGAGTTTTTTCGCTGCTTTTGCTAATGCGGGATACATTATTGCGTCACTACCAGAGGCAGATATTTTGCTGCCTTCATAATTAGTGCGAATTTCAACCTCATACTCGCCATGCTCTTTTGCTACGATAATGTCTAGAGAAATAAGAGTGGGAAAATGACTTTCGATTTTGGAAAACTTTTCGTCAACGTATTGTTTGACGGCATCGGTAATATCAACATGGTGACCAGAAAGCTTTATTTTCATAGGTTTTCCTTTTGCTTTAAATGAATACAATTTTCTTTGGTGACTCAATTACAAGCTTGGGGCAAAGTGACAGAAAAGCAAGCGCATTTTGTCACAAGTTTGTCATATTAATAGAGTAGGGCAATTTCGTTTAGTTCACGTAATAGTCTGAACAAATAACTGTTTGCACGAAATTTAATCATCTTGAAATCGCAACGAGTATAGCGTTATTTCTCAAAGTCTTGATATTCATAGTAAAGTGGCTTCATTGAGCCGCAAAAGCCAAGTTTTCGATAAGTTTCATTTGCGCTTGGTACTGCCGATTTACTCACAAATTCCGTGATACAAGTTACATCGTCGAATAATAAAATAATTTGATCATAGCTAGGTGCAGCTTGAATTTGATGCACTAGTAAACGTTGATTGTTTGGCAACAGAGCGCTTTCATATTTTTGCCTAATATGTGATTGCTCTAGTTCCTCAAGTTTTCGTAAATACAGTTGGCTATCTAATAGAATTTCGATATTTTTATAAGTCAGCATTCCACCTCGTTGAAAATGTCCCATATAAACATCAGCATTGATAGTAAGTCTTTCGCCGCGTATAAGATGCTCAAGGTTAAAAGCGCTTGGTACTATGGTCACTAAATCAGCGTCACGCACTAAATTTAATAAAGGTAGATTAGTGTTATCGAGGTCATAAATAAGCTGCACATTTCGAGGTTCTTCATAAGTAGGCATTACAGAGGCGTAAATACGAGAGCCGTTACTGACCAAAACCATGGGGTGTACGCCCATGTATTTTTCATCCACAGGTGGAAGAGGTGTGGGTTCTTCCTGTGCAAAAGCGAAAAAATTCACTAAACACAGCAATATCGTGGCAACACTTTTTTTCATAACAATACCTTTAATAACTGAAACCCTATGGAATATCTGAATATACAACAAGTTTGCTAATTTTTTGCAAATAGACCTCTTTATTACACTGTAATTTTAATGCTTACAGGCTTTTAGTTAATATTAATTAAAAACGCCTAAAGTAATGGCTTAAACTGCTTTGTTGGCCTTGCTATCTTTGTTTTCATCGCTATAATACGCGCTCTTTTTGACTTGCTGAATTAGTGATTGGCAGGTTTGTTTAAATATTCCGGTTAGCGCCGGTCATACATTGGAGAAAAATATGTCACTAACTAACGTAGAAAGTGCAAAGATTTTAGCTGATTTTGGTGTTAAAGAAGGTGATACAGGTTCACCTGAAGTACAAGTTGCTTTATTGACTAACAACATCAATAAATTACAAGGCCACTTTTCAAAGCATAAGAAAGATCACCATTCACGTCGTGGTTTGTTACGCATGGTAAGCCAACGTCGTAAATTGCTTGATTATTTGAAAAGTAAGAATGCCGAGCGTTATCAGACTCTGATTGAACGTTTAGGTCTTCGTCGCTAAGATAAGATTCAAATGAAAAAAGACGCTTAGGCGTCTTTTTTTATGTCTGAAAAATATAGTGTTCAGACCTAGCACCATGTTTCAATTCGCTTTCTTCCATAAATTCTGGAATTTTTTATAGCCAAAATAAG
>NZ_JANQVQ010000272.1 GCF_030730205.1 Paraglaciecola sp. | reverse complement strand
CTTTCTGCTTTTAAATCGATTTACAATCATGATTTAATTTTTAAGAGTCTTGTTCAAGTCCATGCCGTTATAATCAAGCTTGAAAAGTTTGCTTATCGAAATGGTTCAGGGACAATAGATAATCCAGCTACTAAGCCAATTCGAGAATTAAAAATGATCCAGCAGACACGCACTCCAAGCATTGCGACACTCGATGACCTCGCGACATTGGTCAATTACTCGCTAATGGACACGCTCAACTGCGATCCGCATGCAAAAACAGACGGAGCCGACCACATTCCACGCCAAGTGTTCACTGGCCACTATGTACCCGTTAAGCCTACCCCACTTATCGATCCTGAGTATGTAGCACACAGCAAACACCTTTTTCACGAACTCGGTTTTGCTGATAGCTTGGCAGAAACAGCTGACTTCGTTCGCTTGTTTTCGGGCGACATGTCACAGGTGCCAATGCCGATGCGTAACGTTGGTTGGGCGACTGGATATGCACTTTCAATTTTTGGTACCGAATACTCTCAGCAATGCCCGTTTCGCACCGGCAATGGATATGGTGATGGCCGCGCCATTTCTGTGCTTGAAGCGGTCATTCAAGGTCATCGCTGGGAAATGCAATTGAAAGGTGGTGGGCGAACGCCTTACTGCCGCGGTGCCGATGGTCGTGCCGTTCTGCGCTCAAGTATCAGAGAGTTCTTGGCCCAAGAGCACATGCACTCGCTTGGCGTACCTACTTCACGATCTCTGAGTCTATATGTGTCGAAAACACAGAGAGTCAATCGGCCATGGTACTCCTATACAGCTCAATCTGGGGATCCTGACGTCTTCATATCGGAGGCAGCCGCCATCTCAACACGGGTCGCACCTTCATTCATCAGGGTCGGGCAACTTGAACTTTTCGCTCGCCGTGCGCGCAGCAATGAACACCCCAACGCCATGGAAGAGCTCGAGCAGATTGTTCTGCACTTGATTGAGCGTGAATACGCTGCCGTTATCGATAAAACCCTGGGTCTCCCCGAAAAAGTGATCTTGCTGGCTGATGAGTTTTGCCAGCGACTGACCTCTCTCATAGCCAACTGGATCCGAGTTGGTTTTTGTCAGGGCAATTTCAATAGCGACAATTGCGCAGCCGGCGGCTTTACGCTTGATTATGGGCCTTTTGGTTTCTGCGATGTGTTCAATCCGCACTTTCAGTCATGGACGGGTGGCGGGCACCACTTTTCGTTTTTAAACCAAACAGAGGCGGCACAGCGCAACTTCCAAATGTTTTGTACTGCGTTGCGGCCTTTAATTGAATCAGATCAAGACAATTTGAAGCAGCTTGAAGCGATCCAACTTGGCTTTTCGCAAGTGATGCAAGCAAAAATGGAGAAAATGTGGGCAGCAAAATTGGGCATTGGCACATTTAACTCAGAGTTATTCAGTGAGCTTCAAACTCTTATGGTGCAAACGCCTGTCGATTACACTATTTTCTTTCGTGAGCTATCAACTGTACCGGATGATATTGAGCCACTCAAAAAAAGCTTTTACAACTCTACAAAGGAAATAGAAAAACGCTGGTCAGCGTGGCTCACAAAATGGAACTTGCTCATTTGCAGCGCTCATGTTGATTCCCCCTGTTCTCGCGCAGAACTCTCTAGGCAAATGAAGCTTGTAAACCCTAAATATTGTTTAAGAGAGTGGTTTGTTGTGCCTGCCTATCAGCAAGCAAATACAGGAAACTACACATTGGTTCGAGAGCTGCAGGACGTTATGACACAGCCTTATGCAGAGCAATCACAGGAAATGGAAGACAAATATTATAAGCGCAAACCACCTGAATATTTTAATGTCGGTGGTTTGTCTTATTACAGTTGCTCGTCGTGATTTTTTTAATACAGCCTAGCCAGAGAGAGCAGTCTAGAACGGCTGCTATTTTACTACTGTGATATTCTCCAGTTAAATAACCAAATTAACGTTGCTACAACAAGGAGCCGTTAAGATACTCAGTGCTTTTTAAA
>NZ_JANQVQ010000271.1 GCF_030730205.1 Paraglaciecola sp. | reverse complement strand
TAAATAGCTCAAACTTTAATAGATAAAAGCCAGCGATTAAGCTGGCTTTTTTGTAGAAGCAAAAGCGGGTTTTATCTCTACGCTTACCATACATGGCCTGCAGCCACGGAAATTATGCACTTTGTGCACATGGCATGCGCTGCGCCCACCGCAATCCATTGCGTTTTTCTAATGGCATCCCTGCCATCCGACCATACTTTTTGCGGCTGTTGGTAAAAAGTGAGTCAAGCCTCGGGACGAGGCTTGAAATAAGGCTTGGATGCCAGTTCGCGCAGCGAATGCTTTGTGCACGAAGTGCATGCCTTAGTGGGCGCAGCACATAATCTTTAACGCGAAGCGGCTGTGTCAGTGAAACCCAAGTCTTTAGCTATAGTAGGTCAGTTTTATGGTCCAACGCCGTCAGTATCGATGATCAACGTAGGTTGTTTATTTTCAAACCACAACTCTTTGCGATGTAGAGGTGTTTTAATGGGCAAATAAGTATTTTGCAACTGATGAAATGTACGCTTATTCATATCAGCTTGGTCAAAATAAGCCTGATGTTCTTCATAAAACAATTCATCAAACTTTCCGCTTTTAATCGCTTTTTCTAAACCTGTTTCAATTAATTTTGCCAAAGGCACGCTATTTTTATTAACGAAATAATACATGGCCGCCGGGTAACGTAAACCGAGCTTTGGCTCTATTTCAAATTCATTGTCAGGATTATAGGTTTTTATTTCTTCAAAAATTTCAACCACTGAACGCGGGAAAAAATCACCTTGAGCATTAGCTAACATTGTAAACAAGGCGTCGTGTTCATTCGCAGTTAATACATCAAAACCGTTAGCTTGCAGTATTTTAGTATCTGGCCAATCACTGCCTTGTATGGGGTAAAGCTTCAATAAATGTTCAAAGCTCTGGATATATTTGAAACGCGAATCCATGTCTTTGCGGATTAAAAATATCCGCCAGCCAATCAAGCCTTTATAAATAGGAATACGAATGGGTAGCAACTGCTCTTCTCGTTGTTCATCCGTCATACTCCAAACAACATTCACTTCCCGATTATCCATCAGTCTTTTAAGCGCTTTACTTTGCGGCATGATGCGATCTGAAGCGACCAATTTAAAATTGACGCCCGTTTCCTCTAACGCGAGGGCTAATAATTTAAGGGGATAATCCGCACGCCTATCATTTTCTGACATTGGACGAGGGTAGTTAATACGCCACGATGCGGCTAAGGAGTTCGCACTAAACGCAATCAATACCAAGAAACTCAATATTACTTTAATCATTCATTTTTCAACTCAGTGGGTAAACATGCTTCCAACTGTTTATTCTCATCATCGACAACCGTAACGATAATCTTCAATTGAGCATCATCCATTTTTTGTAGGGTATAGGAGGACGACCAGCTCCAATTAGCTCATTATTGTGATTCGGCAGTTGCCAGCGCATCGTGGTAAAAATTAGGGCGTCCGATAAACGTAAGGTTTGATGAATTATAGGCTCACACTGCTCAATGCATAAACCACTTAACTTACGCTCAAAGGACATAAAAAACTGAGTTAATTCGTCTTCTGTGTTCAGCACTCTTTTGCTGTTATCCCTAATAATATTGGGGATAACACAATAACTGGCTGCGACCTCCGGTATACCCCTGATTATAGACTCAGCAAAATTATGAAAAAACTGGGTAAGGTGCTTAAGGTCTAACACGGTTCGCTGACTACTCTATTCCAATGAATTTATGGGTCTGCAGTGATAAACGCCAATTACGTTCAATACAGATTTTTATGGCTAAGTCTGTCGCGCGCTTTTGTTGGCTAATCGGTTGTAAATAAATCAGCGGCTTAGCGTCAGTATCAAGTAAAGTTAATACTTGGTCTAGCTCTTCAACATGTTTTTCCATAGCAATGGGGTGTTTGATTTCATTAGCTCTTTGCATCGCACTGGCAAGCACCGCCCTGCCCCCTGGCATATTTACCTTAGGTGACACGGTAACCCAGGTATCTTCATGTGTTGAAATTTCATAGGTACCGCTAGTTTCAATTTGCACGGAATAACCAGCGGCAATTAAACGACTGGATAAAGGCACAAGATCATACATGCAAGGCTCCCCACCGGTAATGACCACATGTTTAGCACGATAGTGATGCTGGGCAAATAACGCCAATAATTGCTCCACCGTTTGATTAAACCAGTGCTCTGATTCGCCATTCTCGGCCATAACCGCTGAACTACTGCGCTCTAATTGTGAATCTAAAGTCCAAGTATGTTTGGTATCACACCAAGGGCAACCCACTGGACAGCCTTGTAGACGCACAAAAATTGAAGGTACACCCGTAAAGCTACCTTCACCTTGAATTGATTCAAACACTTCATTTATTTTGTACTGACTCAATGCCCTTCCTCATTTGTGCCATGTTTTCGACTTAGGTGTCTGGGAATTACCTATCGGATGACATAAGATCTTAACCAATTGTAGTTAGATAAAGAAGCTAAACATGACAGCAAGTAAAGTAGTAGTTATTTTTTCGGGAGGAATGGATTCTTTCACTGTGCTCAATATGGCCGTGAAAGATGGGGCTGAAGTCTATGCTTTGTCGTTTGACTATGGGCAACGGCACAAAAAGGAACTCGTTTATGCAGCAAATGCCTGCAAAAGCCTGGGTGTTAAACATAAGATCATCGATATTTCAGCTATCAATGAGCTAATTGGCGGTTCTTCGTTAACCTCTGATATTGCCGTGGCAGAAGGCCACTACGAACAAGAAAGTATGCGTACCACGGTGGTGCCTAATCGAAATATGATCTTGCTCTCGATGGCTGTAGGTTATGCGGTTTCATTGGGCGCAAACAAGGTTTATTACGGTGCGCACTCAGGCGATCACGCTATCTATCCTGATTGCCGACCAGAGTTTGTCGAGCGCATGAACGATGTATGCGCTATCGCCAATTACGAAGCGGTTGAAATCGTTACGCCATTTTTACATCAAAGTAAGATTGCGATCCTAACTGCCGGTCTTGACATGGGCTTAGATTATGCTCAAACCTGGACCTGCTACAACGGACGTGAACATGCTTGTGGAAAATGTGGTGCCTGCCAAGAACGCTTAGAAGCATTTGCCAAAAATGGGAAGAAGGATCCTTTGGAATATGAAGCGTAAACCTCGAGTCTATGTCGAGCGGTAAACATTACACCCTTCCTATGACAGTGTACAAAAAGCCTTGATGAGAAGGCTTTTTGTGCACTATTTAAGTACAACACTAAGTTCGTGGTTTTATTATTTCTTTTCTACTTGCTGAATAAAATAACTCACTTCTTTAATAAGATGACGTAATACTGGATTCAAACGAGTATTTTTACCATTCATTAAGAATAATTCATGTTTAAACTCAAACATGCTCCCCCCAACAGGCACAAGACCCAGTCCAGAGCCTTGGTTTAGCAATACGTAGTCAGGCAACAACCCCACATATTCGCCGGTCATGATGGCCGATAAACACGCGTCAAACGAATCAGAAAATGTCTGTATCGCCATACGGCTATCGTCAGAAATATAGTTGGCCGATGATAGGCCTGAAATACCAATAGCCGGATAATCTTCAATGCGCACGCCTTTGGGCAGCTCTTCTTTATATTTTGCTAGCGCATGAGAAGGTGAACAATACAATCGACCTCGACAGGTTACATTGGTCGAGTGAAAGGTCACCGATTCAGGTTTTAACATGTCATACGTTGATAATACCAAGTGACATTCGCCCGATAAGGCAACGTGCTCAACTTCGTTGTACAAACGAGTTTGAATGTTGACATGGATATCAACAAACTTTTTCATGGTGCTTTTAACGGCCTTACTCACGGCTAAATGGTAAGAAAGAGGCAGACCAGCCATCATTACAAGGGTGATATGCCCTGAATAATCATCATGCAGACTTTTAAGGTTGAAAACGAAGTTATCAAAAGCGTTAAAAATGCGCTTAGTTTCTTGAAAAACCACTTCCCCTTCTTTGGTCATTTGAAAACCGCCTCGGCCGCGATGACAGAGAACTAAATCCAGTCGCTCTTCTAACTTCTTAATGGCGGCACTGATGTTTGGCCTTTGCATACGCAGAACGGGCTCCGCAGCAGTAAAACCGTTGCAAGACGCAACGGCATAGAAAACCCGTAAAAGTTTTATATCGGATTCTTGTAGACGGTTTAACATGTAAAGCACCACTTTTAGGTATAATTATTGATACTAAACTACATCTTAGAAAAGTGGCAACGATATTACAATGGAAATTTAACGTTCAGTGAAAGTTAACAACACAAATTTCAGGACTATGAGAGTTTAACCAACTGCTGTCGAGCCAACTCAATTTCATCACGCAAACTGGCGGCCTTTTCAAATTCCAGCTCTTTGGCAAATTTAAACATCTGTTTTTCAAGCTCGCTCACCTTTTGCATTAATTGCGTTGTAGTTAGCGCCTTATAGCTACTGCCAGATTCAGCGACCTTGCGCAATTTAACCTTGCCGTCATCATGGCCATCACCCACGTCCATTATATCGGTGACGGGCTTATACAATTGAGTAGGCGTTATGCCGTGCTCAAGGTTATAGGCGGTTTGCTTTTCTCTACGTCGATTCGTTTCATCAATGGCCCGTTGCATCGATCCTGTCATCCGGTCCGCATACAATATCGCTCGACCTTTAAGATGTCGTGCTGCTCGTCCAATGGTTTGAATTAAGGAGCGGTCAGAGCGCAAAAAGCCTTCTTTGTCCGCATCTAAAATTGCCACCAACGAGACTTCTGGCATATCTAAACCTTCTCGGAGCAAGTTAATGCCCACCAGCACATCAAACTTACCAATGCGCAAATCACGAATAATTTCAATGCGCTCTACCGTATCAATATCAGAATGCAGGTAACGCACTTTGACGCCGTGCTCGTCTAAATAATCACTGAGATCTTCAGACATGCGTTTGGTTAGTGTGGTCACTAACACTCTTTCGTTAAGCGCCACACATTTATGGATCTCTGAGAGTAAATCATCAACCTGAGTGCCAACCGGCCTTATTTCGATTTCAGGGTCCACTAAGCCTGTAGGTCGCACTACCTGCTCGACAATGTCTGGCACATGTTCTAATTCAAATTTACCAGGTGTAGCAGATACATAAACGGTTTGCGGAGAAATTCGCTCAAACTCTTCGAATTTTAAGGGCCGGTTATCTAGCGCTGAAGGCAAGCGAAAACCGAACTCGACTAAGGTTTCTTTACGCGAACGATCCCCTTTATACATCGCGCCAATCTGCGATACTGTTACGTGACTTTCATCAATAAACATCAGCCCGTCAGCAGGAAAATAATCGATTAAGGTAGGAGGAGGATCGCCTGGCGTTCTGCCTGACAAATAACGAGAATAGTTTTCGATCCCTGAGCAATACCCCAGCTCCTGCATCATCTCGATATCAAATTGGCAGCGCTGACTAATACGCTGCTCTTCTACTAATTTGTTTACTGACCTGAGCTGTTCACGGCGCTCATTGAGCTCAACTTTAATGTTTTCAATTGCGGATAGAATTTTTTCTCTGGGCGTCACGTAGTGGGTTTTAGGAAATACCGTTGTACGAGTAACGGTTTTTTCCACCGCCCCAGTTAATGGGTCGAAAATACTGATGCGCTCTATTTCTTGGTCAAACAATTCAACGCGGATACCGTGCCGCTCGGAGTCTGCAGGAAACACATCAATCACATCACCTCTAACCCGAAATGTGCCGCGCTCAAATGCCACATCATTACGTTTATATTGTATTTCCACTAAGCGTCGTAAGATATCGCGCTGGTCCATGGTGTCGCCTACACGAAAATGCACTAACATTTTCATGTAAGACTCGGGATCACCTAGTCCATAGATGGCAGACACACTTGACACAATAATAACATCGCGCCTCTCCATTAATGACTTGGTAGCCGATAAACGCATTTGCTCAATATGGGCGTTGATTGAGGCATCTTTTTCGATAAACGTATCACTGGAAGGAACATAGGCTTCAGGCTGATAATAATCGTAATAGGAGACAAAATACTCAACAGCATTATTTGGGAAAAACTCTTTCATCTCACCATATAGCTGCGCCGCTAAGGTCTTGTTGTGCGCTAAAATTAAAGTAGGACGCTGCACTTCGGCAATAACGTTGGCCATGGTAAAGGTCTTACCAGAACCTGTTACGCCGAGTAATATTTGGCGTGCCAAACCATCTTCTAAGCCCTCTACCAAGGCTTTAATAGCTTTGGGCTGATCACCAGCGGGGGAATATTTTGAACTTAATTCAAAGGGTCGACTCATGTTTAAAAACTCTTTTTATTACAGTGGGAACTTAGATACTTGGGCTTTCATTACTTGTTTAAACCAAATAAAGGCCACAACTGCCACTATTATATTTGCGAATACAATGCCTACAAAAATGCCAGTTAATCCAAAAAAGTGGCTACCAATAAAGGCAAAAGGAATGTAGGCCACGAATAAACGAACGAGGTTAAGGACTAAAGCAGACATGGGTAAATGCATGGCATTAAAAGATGAATTAGCTAAAATTATCACTCCTTGACAACCATACCCCAAAGGCACAATCCATAAAAATAATGTAATTAACTCGGCGACCTCGTGATCATCTGTAAAGATGTTGGCCATTAAACCAGCACATAGAACGACCACCGCATAAATGACTAACTGCCAAACTACCACAAACTTGACACTGAGGAGAAACGCCTGTTGTACTCGCTCTAATTTGTTGGCCCCTAAATTTTGACTAATAAAAGGGGGGAGTGACATCGAAAGCGACAAAATAACGATACATGCGATGGATTCAAGACGCCCCCCTACTCCCCATGCAGCAACCGCGACCTGACCGTAACTTGCTATGAATGATGTCACGACACCTGCCGCGATGGGCGTTAACATGTTTGCCCCCGCTGCGGGTAAACCAATTTTTAAAATGCCACCACTACTGCGCTTTAGCTCTTGTAAGTTAAGCAGTCTTGCTTGCATTAATTGACGTTTAATCGCCAAGAGATACAGAATATAAAATAAGCCTACAGCCCAAGCGATAAGAGTTGCAATAGCAGCCCCTTTTATACCAAGCGCAGGGACAGGCCCCCAACCAAAAATAAGCAGCGGGTCAAGTATGGCATTAATCAAACCTCCAAACGCCATGACATAGCTAGGTGTCTTGGTATCTCCAGAAGCGCGTAATACACTATTACCCACCATCGGCATTGCCAAAAATACCCCGGCGGCGTACCACACATACATATAATCTTTGATGTGCACTAACTCAGCAGCCGTGGCGCCCATTGCGCTGAAAATGGGGTCAACAGTTACCACGCCAATTAAGGCTAAAAAAACCGCAAGAATGAAAGACAACATCAACGCACCGGTGGCCGTTTCTTTAGCCTGCTCGTGCAATTTTGCGCCAAGTAAACGCGCGATCACGGCGGAAGTGCCGATCCCCAAGCCAATGGTTAAACTGATCACGGTGAAGGTCACCGGAAAGGTAAAACTGATCGCCGCTAACTCATCAGTACCAAGCAAACTGATAAAAAAAGTGTCGACCAGACCGAAGGTCATCAACATAATCATGCCAATAATCATCGGTATGGTCATCGATTTTAATGTTGTTGCTACGTCCTGCTGCAACAAGTCAGGACTCGATTTAGATGCTTTTCTCAACTTATCTCTCACTTGACTGCATAGAATATAAAAAAGCGGATGTAGCCATCCCAGTGACCTTTGATGACAACAGCGAATGAGTTCTTACACTTTACTCTTAAGCTTTAGCAAAATTTGGCTAAAACCGACACGTAATGTAATTGTAGTGCGAGTAATCGCGGCAGATATGATACGCGATATCCCGTATTCAACTATTACTATTTATAAGAATGTCGACGAGTGTCGACACTTATCCTAAAAAATAAACACCTGTTGCATAAAAGTAACACGTCAATCTTTTTTTAAACGTTTAAACCGTCTTACTCCATAAAAAAACACTGATTAAAAGCCATTTTAGATCTTGACTTTAATTAAATTATTCGAGTTTTACCTCTTAAAATAAGTGTTTTTAAATTTTTCCTTATAAAACAACACACAAGCAAATTACGTTTAAAATCTAAGCGAAGCCTGCTGAAAAAAAAATCTATTAAAACCAATAAAAAAACTATCTCATTGTTTTTACTAATAAAAAACATAATTCACCGTTTTAGATAAATAGATATTGACAATCATTTGAAAATCAAAGCCTCCTATCCCAACATTTAACCCACAGCTTTATCCACAGGTTTCGTGGATAACTAAGCCAGACACAGGTAACACGTGACTTTGCTTAAAGAGGGGCAATATTTTTTGTTAGCAGGCACTAACCTTCGACCTCCGCTAACAAGGTTACACTTTTGTTAAACACTGTATACTAAAACAGTGTTCAATGCATTTTTAATACCTTTTGAATATATGCAAATAACCAAAAGCACATAAAATTACTGCACTAACGCAGTGCACAAATAAAGTACTCAAAATCTCAACGAAAAGCCTAAAAAACAAGCGCCCGCGCAAATAAAAAGCAACTATTGCACAAGGTTTGCGCAGATAGAAAAAAGATTGTCGTTTTTCTTGTTTTGAGTGTTGACAGTAAGCCAGTGTCTCATTAACATTCGCCACCGTTGAAAAACGGGAGGTTGTTACTAATAAATCCAGTTTTCAACCCAGAAATAAGATTCCCCCTTAGCTCAGTTGGTTAGAGCGACGGACTGTTAATCCGCAGGTCCCCCGTTCGAGTCGGGGAGGGGGAGCCAAACTAAAAGCGTCATCATTGTTTTTAAGTATGGTTCAATCACAATTTCTGTTATCTATGTAAAATTCCCCCTTAGCTCAGTTGGTTAGAGCGACGGACTGTTAATCCGCAGGTCCCCC
>NZ_JANQVQ010000270.1 GCF_030730205.1 Paraglaciecola sp. | reverse complement strand
CATCAAAAGGATGGCGTAATACGATAGTTTCGTTGCGGTCAGGGCCGGTTGAAATAATATCAATGGGCACGCCAGTAATTTCTTCTAAGCGTTTGATATAATTTTTGGCCGCTTGGGGTAACTTGTCATAGTCGGTTACACCAAAGGAGTTTTCACTCCAGCCTGGCATTTCTTCGTATATTGGTGTGATCACGTCATAGCCGTCGGCAGCCATTGGTGGGACATCTTTAACTGAACCATCAGCTTGTTTATAACCGATACATATTTTTAAGCTTTCTAAGCCGTCTAATACGTCTAACTTGGTTAAACAAAACCCAGTGATCGAGTTAATTTGTACTGCACGTTTCATAGCAACGGCATCAAACCAACCAGTACGACGTTTGCGTCCTGTGGTCGCACCAAACTCATGACCTTTAACACCTAAGTGCTCACCAACTGCGCAGTCAAGCTCAGTAGGAAATGGGCCAGAACCCACACGAGTGGTATAGGCTTTAACAATACCAAGTACATAGTCTAAGTGAAGTGGTCCAAAGCCGGCACCTGTTGCTACACCGCCCACTGTTGTGTTGGATGACGTAACGTAAGGGTAAGTGCCGTGGTCAATATCTAATAAGGTGCCTTGTGCGCCTTCAAACATAATACAATCACCGCGCTGACGAGCTTGGTCTAGCACGTCGGTGACATCAACCACCATGGCTTTGAGTATATCGGCTACCGCTAAGGCGTCAGCCAGCACTTTTTCATAACTGACCGCTTCAACTTTGTAATATTGGGTCAAAACAAAGTTGTGATACTCAAGGATTTCTTTCAGTTTAACGGCAAAGTCTTTTGCATTAAATAAATCACCCACGCGTAAACCACGGCGCGAGACTTTATCTTCATAAGCGGGTCCAATACCGCGACCTGTCGTGCCAATCGGCTTGTTGCCACGGGCTTTCTCACGGGCTAAGTCAAGCTCAACGTGATAAGGCAAAATCAATGGGCAAGCTTCGCTGATGCGCAAACGCTCTTTAACCGGCACGCCTTTCGCTTCAAGCATCGCCGTTTCTTTTAACAACGCTTCTGGGCTCAATACCACACCATTACCAATAACGCAGGTCACGTTTGCACGTAAAATACCGGATGGAATAAGATGTAAAACGGTTTTTTCACCGTCAATAACTAGCGTGTGGCCCGCATTGTGTCCGCCTTGATAACGAACGACGTAAGTTGCTTGATCCGTGAGTAAATCAACAACCTTACCTTTACCCTCATCACCCCATTGGGTGCCGAGTACAACAACATTTTTAGCCATGAATAGTAGGGAGTCAGAAAAATTAGGCGGGGATTCTAACAAAAAACAACCAGCATCTAAATAGCAAAATCAGGGTAATTAGATGTAAAAATAACAAACTACCAGAGAAGGTAATAAAGGCTTACTATGCCTATGGTCACGAGTACACCACCCATGGTGCGCAGTTGATTAGAGGGTTGCTGTGCTAGCTGAGTAATAAACTGTTGCCACTTGTTTGGAAACAGCATCGGTCCAATACCTTCGAATATAAGCAGCAAAGCCATGGCGGTGAATAGTACATCTAACATAATGCGTCCAATCTCATAGGGGCGGGCATCAATAATAACAGGAAGAGACCGAGTTAAAATCATAATCAAATTGAAACGAAATTTTTTTAAAACGATGTCAAAACAGTTTGAGTTATGAAAGGCTTGAGCTACAACTAGATATTTAGCCCCAACTGCTAAGGGGTAACGCTTTAGGCAATAGGATAGAGTGAAAATATGGTAAAAGAACACCAATCCATTAATTTGATACATTTAAGGCTCATCATTTTAATTGGTGTGGTCATATTGTGCAGTTTTATTTTGGCTGACTTAGCCTTACTGCCAAATTCGCTCCATTCACTGTATTTAGATTCGCGTTTATTCATGCAACTTCCGATTTGTTTACTCCTGTTTGGACTGACTTTTTTGCCGATATATATAAAAATCCATAGCTTAGTGGTCAGCGTATCGATGTTGCTGCTTGTTTACATTAACTATTGGCTTATTTTGCAATGCTGGCAGTTGGCGAATTTTGCTTTCCCTTATGAAGGCACCGTTATTTATAGTCTGTTTACTTTACTGGTATTTAGGATCCGCTTTGATTTTGCAGTGGCCTTTAGTGCTGTGGCATTTATTGGTTTTTTAGTTTTAGTGCTGAATTACCCTGTCTATGGTAAACAAAGTGGGGTGAGTATTGGCTTTGTCTTAGCGGCGTTAGTCGTAGGTTTAATTGGGGTGTATGAAGTTAAAAAAGCGTTCGATCGTTTGACCATCGCCAATGAAAAATTGCTGGTTTTAAACGAAATTGACCCACTCACTAATATTTTAAACCGTCGCAGTTATGAAAAACGGTTTGCAGAACTGCTTGAGCTAGGTAAACGCAATGGCACGACAGTGGCGGTGTTTTTAATCGATTTAGACTCGTTTAAATCATACAACGATGGTTACGGCCACGTGCAGGGTGACGAAGTAATAAAGCTTCAAGCCTCTTTGTTAAGTAAGGTGTTTCGCCGCACTACCGATATAGTTGCGCGTTACGGTGGTGAGGAGTTTATCGTCGTAGCAGCTAATTGTGAGCAAAGTCAGTGCATTGAATTAGCGCAGCAGATACTAGCCGAATGGGCACGTGAAAAAGTCCCTCATGGTAAAATTCTCGGCCAAGACTATGTCAGTTGCTCGGTAGGCTTTTGTTTAGAAAAACTCGATTTACAATCTGATGCCTTAAACTTAGTAAAAAAAGCCGATAAAGCCTTGTATCAAGCCAAAGCACAAGGACGCAATTGTTATGTGCAAAATCGAGATGCCTAGTCAGGGTATCAGCGCTGCCGATTTTTCTGCTAGTGAGCCGTTTTTAACTCAAAACTAAAGCAGGTTCCTTGCCCTAATTGACTTTCTACGGTTAATTTAGAATTTAGCAAGGCCATTAATCTGCAACTGATGGCTAAGCCTAAGCCAGTATGAAGGGTGTTGTCTTTAGCGCTATTAGTGGCCTGATAACGAGCATCAAAAATGTAGGCAAGTTCTTTATCACTGATGCCAATACCCGTATCTTTAATATTGACCCGTAAACTCTCTTTTTGTGGCAAAACCTGCAGCGATATTTGCCCCCCGTGCGGCGTGTGGCGGATTGCATTGTCAATTAGGTTACTCAAGACACGTTCGAGCTTGTCAATATCCGCAAACACGCGGTAATTGAGTGGCATGTCACTCACGTTTATTGCAATGCTTTTATGGTTGGCTTTTATGGCAAATTTTGCGGCTACATCTTGCAATAGCTCAGCTAAGGGGAAAGATTCTTGGTTAAGAGTGACTTGGCCGCTTTCCAAATAAGTGAGTTCAAATATTTGGTCAATTAAGTGTTTGAGGTTTTTAGCATTTTTTAAGGAAATGTCGATAAAACGCTTACGCTCATTCGCACTTATTGAGTCAGGGTTTAAGGCTAAGGTTTCAATATAACCTTGCAAGCTAGCCAAGGGCGTACGTAAATCGTGAGATAAATCGGCGAGTAACATGCGGCGCTGGTCGTCGATATGTTGCAGAGCACTAAATTGTTGTTCGATGTGACTTAACATTTTGGTAAACGACTGCCCCAAACGGTGAACTTCGTTGTGACTGTCTTTATCCCATTTGGCTAAATTATGTGGCAGTTGCTCCCGCTTAAAATCAGCAGCGCAAATGGTTTCCATATCTTCACTCAATAACTGCAAAGGTTTAGTGAAAAATTTAAACAGCACTAAAATCATCACCAGCAAAAATATTAAGCCTGCCGCCATAAATAGCGCGAGTTCTCGCATTTTATGATTGTTTTGAATATTGGCGAGTATGGAGTCGTAAATTTCGCCCCCAATAATAACGTAAAGATAGCCTTGCAATTGCTCTGCGCGATAAACGGGTGCCGCAGAAAATATTTTTTTCCGCTGTAGTTGTCTAGGGTCATCACCTACAAGAGGCAAGGCGGTGTTACCGTCGATAAGCTGCAAAATAGGCTTAAGCCCCACTTGTTTGCGTAGAATTTTTTGTGGTTCCGCTGAATAGGCCAGTATATTTCCTTGTGGATCTAAATAGTAAAATTCAAAATTAGGCCCCATGATCATCAAGGTATGAAATAAATCTTTTAAAGTACTGAGTTCATAATTGCCTTCTGCGAGCAATGGCGCATCCACTAATAAGTGTTCTGCTAATCCCAGGTGAAGTTTTTGCTCTGCTTCTAGTTTGGTTTGGTTTTGCAATTGTCCGATTAACCAAAATAAACCAAACATGACACTCATCATGACTAACACCACCGAAAGGGATAAACGCTGATAAAAACACAATTTCATCATGCTACTCCTTGCGGATTGAATTTATACCCAATGCCCCATACGGTTTGTACGATGGCGGGCTGGGTAGCATCGCTTTCGATTTTGGCCCTGAGTCGATTAATGTGTGAATTTACCGTGTGCTCATAACCACTGTGGTGATAACCCCAAACTGATTCTAATAACTGGCTGCGGCTAAACACTTGATTGGGATGACTTGCTAAGTGCAATAACAGCTCAAATTCGGTAGCGGTTAAGTCAATCGTATCGGCTTTCATTTTTACCTGATGATGCAATTTATCGATGTGTAGTATGCCGATGTCAATAACCTGAGACTGATGAGTGCTGCGCTGTTCTTCAATGACTTGCTCTAAGGCGCGGGCTTTGCGCAGTTGCGAACGGACTCGTGCTTGAAGCTCTCTGACACTAAAGGGCTTCGTCATATAATCATCTGCCCCAAGTTCTAAACCCAGTACCCGATCAAGTTCAGAATTTTTTGCGGTTAACATGATGATGGCCTGTGCCGGCTTACGTTCACGTACACGTCGGCAAATATCTAGGCCGTTTATTTTCGGTAACATCACATCCAGTAAAATAAGCGAATAATGCTCCTGTAAAGCGGCTTGCAAGGCGGACTCACCTTCTTGTTGATGGTCAATTTCAACGTCTAACTCCATCAGGTTTACGCGTATCAGATCAGCAATGTCGGCATCATCCTCAACGATTAAAATTCTGTCTAACATGTTTATTCCCTGATGACTGTATGTAATAAAAAACAAGCAGCCCTTATAAAAAGGGCTGCACATTTGCCTTAAAGCACTAAGTGCGCAGGCCTATTGGCTGCGCATCACGGTTATCCGTAGCGCCGGATTATCAAACTTATGTTTGGCAGTCAGTACTGATGACGCTAACGCATCATCACTGGTTACTACGCCAGGATGCATCGCCACAAAGCCTGTATCTGCGCGCATAGCGTTAAAACCTTCGCCACCATCAGCAGGCCCTGGAATCGTGCCGGCAAGTTCTGAGTTCACCTCTGTACCTGCGTCGTACACGCCCAAGGTCGTAGTCCAGCTTTCGCCTACCGCCAAATTATCTAAGTGCCAAGCATTAAGACCGCTAAAGCCGTCATTTGTATTCACCAACATGCTGGCAACCGACAAATAGGCGTCTGTTTTGTCTTGGATCGTAATTTCAACGGTTTCATTTTCACCCGGTCCAATCGGTGCTGCACCTGATGCGCTGACTAAGCCTAGGCTCAGCAAACCGCTGTTATCTCCCCCTTCTGCCATCCTCTCTAATTCAACTGACGGCACACCACCAATAGTCCACAAATTGCCTGAATCATGCAGCACCACAGCAAGTGGAGATAAGGGTTGATCGTGAGTGAGGTTTGTCACGGTGATTTGATAACTGACATCCACCGGCGTAGGCACAGGGGCAGGCACTTCTACAATCACCTCGACTTCTTTGGTGTCATCACCGCAGGCAACCAGCAAAAACGGAAAACTGAGTAACAGCACGAGTTGTCCCCGAGCCAATGTATTTGGTTTAAACATACTGAGCTCCTTACTTAACCGTAACGGTGACTTTAGCGATAGGATTTAACCAGCGATGCACCGTGTTAGTGACGTCACTTTTGCCACCAGTTGCGTTGTCATCACCGATATTGCCAGGGTGAATGTGCACTGTCGTATTGGCATCAGTCGCGGCCATACCACTACCACCTGTGCCAAGTGCTGGCTCTAAGGGTGGTGGTACTGGCATACCGGGCATACCTGGCGCGCCGCTACCGCGTATTTCGTCATTCGCTTCGGTGCCGGCATCGTAGGCGTTGAGATAAACGGTGTAAGTGCCTGCCTCTGTAGGAATAGCCCAATTATCGAGGCCAACAAAGCCATCGTTGGAAGGTAAAATCATGGCAACAATTGATAGCACAGTATTGCCATCAGCCGTCATTAAGTCACCACTGGTTTTCATCGTAGGGGCCAATAAGCCGCCGGCCGGATTAGCTAACACATCAGCATTAATCGCGGTGGCAATAGTGCTTAAACCATCTAAGCTGCCACCCTCTGCCATCATTTGTATTTCAGTGCTGGCGGTTTGACCGACTTCAAACAAGCTGGCATCTGGCGTATGCGCCACAACGGCCAAGGGGGTAAAATAAATGCCTTGCGTTAAGTTTTGTACTTCAATGCTCAAGTCGGCGCTTACTGCGTGGCCAGACAACATGGCCATAAGGCCAGTACTGCAGAATAAAGATAGTTTTTTCATGGAAGGTTCCTCGTTATTTATTAGTGGGCTAACGAGAAAGAGTCTGAATGGCAAACATCACGGAAGTATCACAAAAGCCAAACAATTTTATCAATTACTCAGCTTACTGTGCAGATTGGAAAATTTCACTCTGCGATTATTAAATTGGGTAATGTTACTCACTACCGTGACAGGGTAAGCTGACTCCATACGTTAAATAGTTGTTAAAGCCTAATGTGGTTGGTTTTACAGATAAGTAGGATGAAACAAAAAATGAATCGTTTTTGTTACTGGTGTGTGGCTATTATTTTTAGTGGGTTTATTCAGCAAGCCAATGCCTCGATAGCTGATTTCAAAGGAGAAGATGGTTATCGTTTATGGCTCAAATATGACTTACTCAGCGACGTTTCTTTGCGTAAAAACTACGCTAAGCAGCTTGGCAGTATCTACATCGATACGCAAACAGACACGGGCAAAGTCATCATGCAAGAGTTACAACTGGCTTTGCCAGGGCTATTAGGCCAAGAGCCACGCTTTACTGACAGCGCCCAGCAAGCAACACTCGTTATATCCCTTAATCCTTCGTTACAGGCTGATGCAACTGACGAGGGCTTCGCTATCCAGACTCAGCAAGGCAAGATTCGAATTTCAGCACAAAATCCTGTGGGCTTGTTGTACGGTACCTTTCATTTATTACGATTAGTGCAAACCGAGCAGTCACTGGCCAAACTCGATATCCAGCAAGCACCTAAAATTAAATTGCGCATGTTGAATCATTGGGATGACTTAGACCGCCACACTGAACGTGGTTTTGCCGGTGAATCAATTTTTGATTGGCACAAATTGCCTGATTACAAAGAGCAGCGCTATTACGATTATGCACGTGCCAATGCCTCTGTCGGTATTAATGGCATAGTGCCCATCAACGTGAATTCTAATTCCCTTATTTTAACGCCTGCCTATTTACGTAAAGTACAGGCCTTAGCTGATATTTTTCGCCCCTATGGCATCAAAGTGTACCTATCAATTAAGTTCAGTTCACCGCAGCAGTTGGATGGTTTACCTACTTCTGACCCTCTCGACCCACAAGTGCAACAATGGTGGCAAGCGAAGGCAGCTGAAATCTATCAACTTATTCCTGACTTTGGCGGTTTTTTAGTTAAAGCTAATTCAGAAGGTCAGCCCGGTCCGGGTGATTATGGGCGCACCCATGATATCGGGGCCAATATGTTAGCCAAGGCTTTGCAACCCTTTGGTGGTAATGTGCTGTGGCGTGCGTTTGTATACGCCCATGATTCTGAGCACGAACGTTCGTTGCAAGCCTATAACGAATTTGTACCCCTTGATGGTCACTTTGAATCCAACGTCAGTGTACAAGTAAAAAATGGCCCAATTGATTTTCAACCACGGGAACCTTTTAGTCCTTTGTTTGGCGCGATGCCCCAGACATCGTTGGCTATGGAATTTCAAGTAACGCAAGAGTATCTCGGCTTTAGTACTCATCTTGCGTATTTAGGCAGCATGTATAAAGAAGTCTTAGACAGCGATACGCATACAAACGGTGAGGGCTCAACGGTAGCCAAAGTGATCGATGGCAGTTTGTCGAAAGCGCCGCTGACGGTCATGGCCGGAGTGGCCAATATTGGCGCAGATAGAAATTGGACAGGCCATATTTTTGGCCAAGCCAACTGGTATGTATTGGGACGTTTAGCGTGGGATCACGACTTAAGTGCACAGAACATTGCCCGTGAATGGGTGGCCATGACCTTAACTCACGACCCTAAAGCCAGTGAGCAAATAGTGGCGATGATGATGCAATCTCGGGAAAACATCGTTAATTATATGACCCCTCTCGGTTTACACCATTTGATGGATACGGGGCATCACTACGGCCCAGGGCCATGGGTAGACAACTTAGGTCGAGATGACTGGAACCCAACTTATTATCATCGCGCTGATGACAAGGGTATTGGTTTAGATCGTACAACAGATGGTACCAATGCCGTGTCGCAATATGCACCTTACTGGCAAGAGATTTTCAATGATCCCAAGAAGACCCCTGATAATTTACTCTTATGGTTTCATCATCTTCCATGGGATTACACCATGGCCTCAGGTAAGACCTTGTGGGTTGAGCTGGTGGAACATTATTATGCTGGTGCAGCGGCAGTTGAGCTGATGCAAGCGCAGTGGCTGGGACTTAAAGACAAGATAGAGCCCAACCAATTTAATCAGGTGCGCATGGCGCTAGCGATTCAGGTAAAAGAGGCGAGATGGTGGCGCGATGCCTGTGTTTTGTATTTTCAAGGCTATTCAAACATGGCCCTACCCGCAGGCCTTGAAAAACCACAGCACAGCTTGGAATATTA
>NZ_JANQVQ010000269.1 GCF_030730205.1 Paraglaciecola sp. | reverse complement strand
TAGCATCTTGCCCTGTCCAATATTTAATTCCTAATAGACCTTGATTGACCAACATGGCGAGGCCATCAATTACCTGACAACCTTTTGCTTGCGCGGCTTCTAGCAGCTTTGTTTTTGGCGGATTAGGGATAACATCCGCTACCACCATCTCGGCTCTGAGGGTTTCGCTATTGATGTTAACTTCTTGCTCTACATGGGGGTACAAGCCGATAGTGGTGCTATTGACCAAGATATCAATGTCTTCTGGTATATCGATGGTCTTGTCCCATGAAAGATAGTGGGCTTTGACGGTGGTTTTACCATTCAGCAAATCGACTAAGGTTTGACCGCGATTTTCATTTCGATTAACGATCGTGATTGATGCCACCCCTGCTAAGGCGAGTTCAACCGCAATGGCTCGCGCCGCGCCGCCAGCACCTAATATCATGACCGACTTACCCTGCGGTTCAACCTGTTGTCTCAATCCTTGTAAAAAGCCTTTGCCATCAGTGTTTTCACCAATATAGTCGGCGCCGCGTTTTACCACAGTATTTACCGCGCCAATGAGTTGGGCAGATTCACCCAAACCATCGAGGTGCGCTATCACTGCCACTTTATGCGGCACAGAGCAGTTAAATCCTTGCCAATTCATGGCCTTGGCGCCTGCTACTGCATCAGCTAAAAGCGCTGGTGGCACCTCACAATTAATATAGCGCCAGTCAATTTTCATTTCTTTATAAGCAGCCTCAACCATCGCAACAGTGGGGTTCTCTGCCGCGGGTTGAGAAAACGAACCGGTGATCTCACTCAAAAAATGTAGGGACATACCTTGCTCCATGGTTGTTAAATTACGCTCTGTATTTCGATTTCAAATCAAATACCGCATAAGCGGCGACGACCAAAAAGCAACACGCTGGTACGATGTAAGAAAACGCGGCGCTGTAATTATCGATAAAGGATGCTTGCAATAAAGGTATCACTGCCCCGCCTAATATGGCCATAACTAAACCCGCCGCTCCAAACTTTGCATCATCATTTAAGCCATGTAAGGCTACAGCATAAATAGTTGGGAACATCAAAGACAAGCAAGCTGAAATACCAATCAGGGCCCATACCCCTGTTTCGTTCGGCATGATTATCATGTACAAACACAATATTGAAGCCAGCCCCGCCATCGCGCTTAATAAGGCTGCGGGTCTGACAAAGCCCATGATCCACGTCATAATAAATCGAGAGACTAAAAACACTAACATACTGTATTGCAAGACCTTGCCACCAGACACCTCATCGCCGCCCTGCGCTTCCATCACATATTGAATGGTGAAGGTCCATACACAGGTTTGAGCAGCAACATTAAAAAACTGGGCAACAACACCAAATCGATAATGACGATTGTTAAACAATCGACGTATCGTTGCTCTAAAATCAGTGTGTTTACTGGCTTCAGTGGCTTTGCACTTTTCAGGTGTTTTGAGCATGGCAATCGCAAACCAAATGACCACAAGCACACAAGCAAACCCGACGTAAGGCACCATCACGGCATCTAATTCGGCACTCATAACAGAAACCAGCTGATCGGCTGTCATACTGCTGCGCTCTTCTGCTGATGCTTGATTTAATTGAGGCAAGATAAGGGTCGCGGCTAAAAATACCCCTAAACTGGTTCCAACCGGATTAAATGACTGAGCAAAATTCAAGCGGCGGGTGGCCGTCAACTGACTGCCCATACCCATAACATAAGGATTTGCCGAGGTTTCTAAGATAGAGAGACCACCTGCCAAGATAAATAAAGCGGTAAGAAAGAAGCCATACGTCATGGTTTGGCTTGCGGGGTAAAACATAAAAGCCCCGATTGCAGCACACCCAAGCCCCGTGAGTACGCCGGTCTTATACGAAAAACGCTTGTTAATAAATGCCGCCGGTATGGCTAAGCAAAAATAAGCGCCGTAATAACAAAATTGAACTAAGGCTGATTGCAATGACGTCATGGTGAAAATTTTACTAAACACTTTGACTAAGGGGTCGGTCATATTGGCTGCAGTACCCCACGCAGCAAAACACAATGTTAATAATATGAAGGGAACCAACATATCTCTTGAGACTAATGGGGCTTTTTGTTGCATGGCGATACGACCACTTGTTAATTTTTAGTTAACGCATTTAACCAACAAAAAAATAGCCTGTCAATAAATCAACTTAATTTATTTATTACTCTTTCACGCTATTTTTTATTAATTCAAACTAATATAGTTTAGCCTAAGAGAGTCAGCTAAAATAATAACCCACCACCTTAGGGTGTCTTGTTAATGCATCAAAAGTAGACGAAATGACCGACAAAGTTGTAAATACAAAAAACACTAATCTTCGTGAAGGGCGCAGTCAATCAGGTTTACGTGCGCATAATGAGCGCAGAATTTTATCACTCATTCGTCAGCAAGGCAGTTCTCCAAAAGCTGAGATAGCCCAACAAACTGGCCTTTCAGCCCAAGCGGTTACCGTCATTATTAACAGCTTAGAGGCTGATAAATTATTGATCCGTAAGGAGCCGCAACGAGGTCGTGTTGGTCAACCTCTGGTCCCGTTTGCACTCAATCCCGAGGGCGCTTTTAGCATCGGCCTAAAGGTAGGACGACGTAGCTTCGACCTTACCCTAATTGATTTTACTGGCAATGTGCGCGCCACCTTACACGAAAACTGTAATTATCCGAGTGTCACCAATTTGTTGGCCTTTTTAAAAAAAGGCGTAGAAGTTTTAACCCTAAGTTTAAGCGCCGAACTCAGTGCCAGAATCTTGGGGATTGGCGTCGCCACCCCTTATGAAATATGGAACTGGGCTGAAGAAGCAGGGGCGCCTGCTGAAGTAATGAACGAGTGGAAAACCTTCGATTACACTCAAGGCATTACGAGTATTATCGACCTACCCGTTTATGTTTGTAACGATGACACGGCGGCCTGCTCTGCCGAGTTAAGTTTTGGTAACCCTCATCATTTCAACGACTTTATGTACGTTTTTATTGGTACGTTTATTGGTGGCGGTGTGGTGTTAAACGGCTCACTGTTCACCGGTAAAACCGGTAATGCAGGCGCTATCGGCTCCTTACCGCAGCCCATTATCAATCAAAATGGCGAGTTAGAGTCACAACAGTTAATCATGCAATCTTCGTTGTATATCCTTGAAAAAATGTTGATTGAAGCGGGCCACGACGCCAAAGTGCTGTGGCAGTCTAGCGAATATTGGGGCGAACTTGGCCCCATATTAGACCAATGGATTGACAAGGTAGCCGAAGGCTTAGCCTATGCTGCTCTGTGCTCAATGGCCATTTTTGACTTTGAAGCTATCGTCATCGACGGCGCCATTCCTGGCGCGGTGCGAAGTAAAATTGTTGCAGCAACAGCATTAAAAATATCGCAAGCTGATACCCGCGGTTTATCACCGAGTAAAATAGTCAGTGGCTCAATCGGCAGCAAGGCCCAGTCTATTGGTTGTGCTAATTTGCCTTTGTTAGTCAATTTTTCTCAAGATAGCCAACATTTATTTAATCAGTAAAAAACCTACTTCGCCTTGCCTAGCGCTGCTGTTTTAGCTCAATAAAACCGCAGCCTTCAATCCCCTTAACACCCTCTTTAACAAGTTATAGATTTCAGCTGTGGGCAAACTTAACAAAAATTAATAAATAACATTAGTTGATTTATTAAAATATTTACTCTACATTTCATTAACAATTTTGTTAACCGCCTTAAACATTCGATTAATAAGAGGCAATTAACAAAGTTTGTCAGCTTAAAAACTCAAAATTAATGGAGAAAACACATCATGCAATGCTCGACTAAAATGACCCTCATAGCTGCAGCGGTAACGGCTTCTATTTCTCATACTTCTTTTGCACAGTCTGGCGAAGAAGCAAACAAAGCGAGCAACCTCGACTTTGAACAAATTATTGTCAGTGGTACATCACGTCCAAAAGTAAAAATTGAATCGACAAATGCCATGACAACCTTTGGTGAGGAAAATTTAGAACGCTTAGCCCCGCACAGTGTGGGTGAATTGGTTCGCAGCATTCCAGGTTTTCATGCAGAAGACACCGGTGGTGAAACTGGTAATAACGTGGCACCTCGCGGATTTCCACTATCAACTCAAACAGAATTCACCGCTTTGTTGCGTGATGGTATGACGGTGTTTTACAACCAAGATATTCTGTTTACTCAAAACGACCGTTTTACCCGTTTATCGAATTTTATTGGCAATGTTGAAGCCATTCGTGGTGGAGCCTCTTCCATATTTGTGGGCAGCGCCCCAGCAGGTTTTATCAACTTTTTATCTCGCGAAGGCGGTGACGATACCGAAGGGGATGTATTTTTTGAAACCAACAGCAACAATCGTTTAGGGGCGCAAGCGTGGGTCAGTGGCTCTCTTGATGATCAAACCGTTTACGCTATCGGCGGCTGGTATCGCGAAGATGATTCTGCTCGTGATCCGGGTTATACCGCTAACCAAGGTGGTGAAATTAACGCCAATATTAAACATTTCTTCAAAGATGACAGCGGCTTCACCCGCTTTGAGTTTAACAAACAAGACGATAAGTCTTTCTTTTTCATTCCTCAGCCTTTAACAGGCTCAACCACTGATGCGCAAACGATACCGGGTGGCATGGATATTCGTGATGGAACAACGGGTAACTCGGCAGGTGCACGTTTATTGCGTCTCGCCAATACGCCCAGCGGAGATCTCGATTTAGATGTGGCGGATGGTAACTACGCCAATGTTACCTATATTGGCAATACCACTGAGGTTGAACTGAACGACAACTGGATTTTCAGCAATCAAGTTCGTTATACCGACATGTTAACCACCTTTACTGGCATCATTAATGTCGGCAATGCCGAATCTTTAGCCAGCAAAGCGCAGGCTATTTACGACAATAACAACGTTGCCCTTGCTGATGCTATGGTAGATGGCGCCTTGAATTACCAAATACGTGATGCAGGTACAGGATTTGAATTGGCCAACAATAACAATGTTGACTCATACAATACCAATGGCTTTGGCATTAACGCCGGCTTTTGGCACCGTCGTTTTGAAGGTGATAACGTACAAAACGAAACAAAATTACATCATACCTATGAAGATTTAAGTGAAGGCACCCTTTACTCTACTTTTGGTTTATTTGTTTCTAACATAAACGGTCAAGTTACTGATTATCGCATCAACACTTTACAGTCTGTTGAGCCCTTACCACAACGTCTAGATATCGCTTTTATGGACGCCAACGGCAACGATATTGCCAGTGGCACCTATAAAGGGATCCAAGCGGGTTCGCATGGTTTTGCAAACATCGTTTACAGCGAAAACACCATTGCGCCTTATGCCGACTTTGAATATGAAATCAATGACTTAACCTTGAACCTTGGGGCTCGCTACGAAACATTAAAAGCCAATGGCGAAGCGGAAAACCAAGGTGACTATCAAATAAATAGTTTTAGCAGTGATACCGACACCGTCAACGGCAATATCGTTTTACCCTTTGGTGATGGCACCTATCGTAATTTTGATATTGAATACAGTGAACTGGCATGGACGGTGGCAGCTAACTACATCGTAAACGAAGATTTTGCCGTATTTACTCGCTACGCTGATGGCTTTCGTATGCCTGACGTAGATAAGTACATGGCAATTACTGGCTTAACGAGTCAAGCTGAAATAGACGAATTTAATCGCTCACAGCGCCGTGAAACAAAACCTGCTTCCACTGTAATGGCTGAGCTCGGTTTAAAATACAATTCAGGTGATGTTGCCGCCTTCTTAACCGCCTATTTTGCCTCAGCCGATGATTTGTTTTTTAACGTACCCACCGTAGTCAACGGCGACGTAGTGCAGCGCCAAGCATTTCGAAATACCGAAACCGTAGGCCTTGAAGCTGAGTTTAACTTACAAGTGACAGAGGGATGGAAAGTCGGTTTATCCGCCACTTATCAATCCCCAGAATTTGTTAACACCCCTGCTGCTGAGTTTATAAATGACAGTGGCAATGTTGCTACGGTCGAAATCAATGGCAACCTGCCAGTACGTGTACCAAAACATTTTGGACAGCTGACCACCAGTTATGAATTTGAAGATTTTGCGTGGGGTGTCGCTAGCATTAACGCTACCTATTCATGGAGCGGAAAACGCTACGCTGATGACGCCAATACCGCAGAGTTACCCATGTACGGCATGTTAAACCTTGGTTTTGCGGTAGAGAACGAGGAAGGATATTACTTACGCGCTGATGTGAAAAACATCAATAACTCTGAGGGTCTATCAGAAGGCGATCCAAGAGCGGGAGAAACCGTTGCAGGCCAAACCAACACGTTTAATGCAAGGGTGGTATTACCGCGTACCTTTACCCTAACCGTTGGCAAACGTTTTTAAAAAAACCTTGTTTGGCTTGGGCAAGTTTCCAAGCCAAACATCTATTTTTAGTGGATAAACGAAGGCAAACTCAACTATGGAAGTACTAGCAATCGGCGAAGCATTGATCGACCTGCTATCAAGCACCTGTTTAGAGAAAGATCCCACAGTCGTCACCTTTACCCAATATGCCGGTGGTGCGCCAGCCAATGTCGCGGTGGCCGTGGCCAAATTAGGAGGGAAAAGTTTTTTATTTGGTAAAGTGGGTAAAGACCAATTTGGTCATTTCCTAATCAACGCGCTAAAAAATAATGGTGTCTCTACTGATTTTGTTGGGTTTTCTGAGACGGGTAAAACCGCTCTGGCTTTTGTGACCTTAGATCACCTTGGTGAGCGCAGCTTTGAATTCTATGACACACACGCTGCGCACAACGATATACAGCTCAGTGATTTCACCGCTGAAATTATTGAACCTACACGAGTCGTCTCCTTTTGCTCTGGCATGCTAGCCAACGAACATCAACTTGATTGCACCCTGCAAGCACTGGAAATATTCAAGAAAAACCAGTCGATTATTTGTTTAGATATTAATTTTCGCTCGGCTTTTTGGCCCCCGACTCAAGATGCAGCAGGCAAAATATCAAGCGCGGCAATCATGGCAAATATCATCAAAGCCAGTCGCGATGAGTTAGTGCAGTTATATGGGGTTGAGCACGTTGAGCAAGTGGTTAAATCATGGATAGAACAAGGGGTATCATTAGTGATTATTACCGATGGAGGTAAGCCCATCGCCTTTTATACGCAAAATTTTGATGGTACTTACCCTGCGCCCAAGGCGAACGTAGTTGATACAACCGCTGCAGGTGATGCCTTTGTCGGTGGCTTTTTGTATCGAGTTGCGGGTGAAAACAGTTCGTCGAAAACATTTGTGGAATGGGTGGCTAACTTTCAACATGTACTAAAAGCCATTGATTTTGCGACTAAATGTGGTGCTTTCACGGTTGCACATTTTGGCGCTTTCGATTCATTGCCCATAATGAGTGATTTGAATGTATAAGGGTGTTTGCCGGCAATTAAATAGACCAATGCGGTAATTTTCTACCCGCCCGTAAGCCCCTTATCACGCTTTGCTACGCGTGTTGCCTCTACCACTTACATCACCACATCACAGATGGGTTTACGCGGATGAGTCACATTAATAAATATCGGCAATATTACATCGCGACTCATGCTTGTAGAACAAGGCGTTTTTAGTGCTGCGAATTGTTCATAGGGTAACCTATATCCACTAATTCATCATAAAAATCAGCCAGTTCAAGCTCTGGATTAAGTTGCTGAATCACTCTGTGAGTTAACGGTAGTTGCTGATAAACATGCTGAATGACGGCAAGAGGAACATCCGTTTCAAAGTAATCTTCAGCAAACTCTTGATAATTTCGAGGATCGCCAACTAGGCAGTTTAAAAGAAACAACGAACCATCAGGATCATCGGTTTCAGTTGTTGCAAAGCTTGCTGTAGACCAGCTTGTTTCGCCTACCAAACGCCAAAAACAAAAGGAAATATTGTCTATATCAAAGGCAGGTTCAGACACCGCATGAGCAAATTCAGCAGGCACCTTGTTAAGCGCTACTTGCCATTTCTTTAGATTGCCTTGATGCCACGATGATAACGTGGATTCATGGGCAAAACCTTTAAAAAAGCAGCCACTGGCGGTAAACAGCACAGTAAAAGAATCTCCACAACCGTTGCGCATTGAGGCCATTGACTCACCCGGTGCCCAATGCGCGTCAAAAGAGTAATATCTGTTGTCCCATTCAGGGCACAAAACTAAGTCTAAAACCGCTAAGGATTGAAGCAATCTTTTCAAATTATCGATATTAGGAAGTTTGTCTAAGTTATTGGTCGATACTGCATTCACAATGTTTGATCCCGGATAAAAAGAGCACGCCATTAAAGTTTGACTGATGGTATACCGATAGCCACCTGTGCAACAATCTTCTTGTGGCATTGTTCAGTAAAAACCTCAGGGCGGTGCCGCTATCAAAAATAAGCTCTATGTTAAAAGCCCTAAACCGATAAAAAACAAATTATTGAAATACCATAGATGATGTGGTCTTGTAGGACTCTAAATGGCAGCTTTTAAGCGTCACCACACAATGAGAGCTAAGCAATGAATTCTACTCAAACCAATAAAGCCCCCATCCCTGCCAATGTGCGGGTCATGATCGCCTTAGTTGCCA
Organism: Paraglaciecola sp.; assembly: GCF_030730205.1. Taxonomy (GTDB): domain Bacteria; phylum Pseudomonadota; class Gammaproteobacteria; order Enterobacterales; family Alteromonadaceae; genus Paraglaciecola. Next base: position 387 of record NZ_JANQVQ010000269.1, on the reverse strand, counting down.
CACCGACTTTATTGGTTATTGGCATGCTTTTTTATACCCTGTTTGTTTCAGGTTGGCAGGCCATAACAATCAGCATGATTATTTTTTCTTTGCTCGGATTATTTGCTTATTACGTGGTGATTACAGGTAGATTACCGGCGACTCGAAGCAAGCAAACAGATTAAAAATCAGTTGTCGCTGCGCTTCAAAACAATTGCAAAAGCAAAGAAGGTGTAAACCTCATATCAACGGCTACTTGCATTATAAGGTTGAATGTCAAAATTTATTGTCGTTTGGAAAGACAACTGTTTTTTGCAAACCTTGGGAGGGCGGCTCTGAGCGATTAACGCCGTTGGGTATATTTGATTTTCGATTGAGCGATCACTCTAAAGCGGAAATTAACGCCCA
>NZ_JANQVQ010000268.1 GCF_030730205.1 Paraglaciecola sp. | reverse complement strand
TCTTCCCCCGATTTCGTAGGCACTAAGATAACTATTGCTTATTAACGCTAGCGCTGCGAATGTTTGCCTTTCGCTATAAAAGGCTTTAGCGCTGCTTTTAAGCCATTGAAAATTATGTGTAAAACACATACTAAGAATGAAAAATAAAATGGCTACAACTTATCGCATCAAGCCGCACCCCGCTTGTTTCTGTACAAAAAATAAACTAGCATCAGATCGATTTTATAAAACTTGATAGGGATTTGTTATGCCTCTAAGTCACGTATTGCACGGTGAACTTAGAGTTATTGGTTTGTTGTTATTGCTAGTGACTCTTGTTGGTTGTGAAAAACCTGAACCTGAAACTGCTCATGTCACACAGTCTGCGCCTGATAATACTGCTCCCCCACCTAAATCGGAGGTTACCGAGCCTTCAGCAAATCAACAAACGTCAGAACCAATAACACCAGCGCCATGGCCTAAACCGGCTGCGAGTGCAAACAACGCCAAAGATTTTCAATACAATTCAGGTAAATTATACTCAATACATCCCGATTATAGTGAATATAATCAAGAAATGGCTTACCCACCAAGACCGATGCGTTCCCCTCATACAAAGGCTAACAAGCCCGCCACAGTCCCTGAAATTTATCATGTCATTGTGTCTGGTTCTAAACATTTAAAATTGCCAGGTAGCACTGGATTACTCAACGTCTGGATAGGTGATATTAACTTTAAACCGCCGCGGGATAATTCAATGAATAGCGCTGTATCAGATATTAACGCCGCGGGTGAATATGCCTTGATAGAGGCCAACGCACCCGATTTCGATGTGACAGGCCCTGATCAAAAATGTATTTTTTTGCATCCTTCTGGCGTTGATACCAAGTTTTATTTAAGCGCAAAAAGCGCCGGTGATTTTGAGGTGAGTGCCACTGTTAATCTATTTAATACAGACGATTGCTCAGGCCCTGCGATACCTAAAACGGCCAACAAGTTAAGCGTGAATGTAGTGGTTGACGAAGAGGTCATCAATGAGCAACGCAAACAAGGCTTTGTTGATATTTTTTGGGAAAAAGCGACTGAGTTTTGGGTTGCCCTGCTGGCCTTACTATTTGGCGTTATTCTGTTTTTAGTACGTAAAGCATTGAAAACCTGGTTGGGTTACGTACCTAAAGACCCTGACTAATAGCGATTGCGAATGAACTTAGTAGGCCCAAAAAATCGTTGCCATGGCTAAATTTCATGCGGTTTTAGATTGTTTATAGCGCCAGTAGGTGGTTTTATGTGTCCCTTAAATGAATAAGCCACGCATGTAACTTACAACATCGTGAATGCCGCAAAAAAAACAGGCTATAAACTGCGTTAATTAGGCCAAATATACTAACCACTATTTATACGCTCGTGCTAAACTCGCGCCAATTTCTCAGCCTTTTTACTGATAAACAACAGGGCGGCAGTTTTTTGGTTTTTCTGTTGTTTTTACGAGTTATACATGACCAAGGTACACTCACTAGAATATGAGCAAGCACGAATTCGCGCCCTCAAAAATATGAATATTCTCGATACCGAGCAAGACCAAGAGCTTGATGCAATTACCCTTGAAGCCCAGCACTATTTTAATAGTAAAGCCTGTTTAATCAGCCTCATTGCTGAAGATCGCCAGTGGTTTAAATCGCGTCAAGGTATTGAAGGTCCCGAGCCTCCTAAGAGTGTGTCTTTTTGCACTTATGCCATTGCCGAGGAAGAGTATCTTGTTGTACCAGACGCGACCTTAGATGAGCGCTTTTGCAATAACCCTTTAGTAACAGGCCCGCCTTTTATTCGTGCCTATGCTGGCAGTATTTTGCACACTGGGCAAGGTTATGAAGTAGGCACTTTTTGTATCATATTTGATCAACCGCGGGAATTTACCAAAGAAGACATAGCTGTGTTGCAACGTTTTGGCGCTGCGGCAGAAAAGTTATTGTTTAACGGCTATCATACTGCGCTATAACATATTCATACCCCTGCTGAGTTAACAGCACTGCGGAACTGCTAGCGCAGCAGGGGGTGGTACCGCTTAATAGTTAAACTACTCGCCCTTTTGTCCTGAATAATCGTTATCGGTTTGTTCTTCTTGGCATCACATCACTTTTAAAATACCCCATAGTGAGTCATAGTAGCTTTTTAGACACAGGATAAATTCAAATGACGGATCACATTGGTTTCCTTTACTATTGAGAAAGTAACATGCGTGATTTTTTGTTTAATGGCCGTGTCGCGAATATTTATTTTATCGTTATTTTAGGTTTAGGCAGTTGTTCATCTTGGCTGGTTTATGAACAAATTGTGTCTAGCGAAAAAGAAAAACTTAAAGCGGCATCTTTTAACCAAGCTGACTCCATTGCCAACGAGCTACAACAAACCTTTCAAAATCGCTTTGTACAAGTTGCCTCGGTGGCCAACCTGTTTGCCACTTCAGATTGGGTAAGCTACGAAGAGTTCAATACCCTCATTCAATTGGTTTACCTCAATGAAGATGACTATCGCCGCGTTGCTTGGGTTGTGCGGGTTGACCAACAAGACATTCCGCCACTACTCGACAAACTGCGTCAAAATCCAGAGCCAGGATTTGCGGATATGGGCTTCTTTTCGATAAATGATACGCACGTTGAAGAGCCGGTTTATATTAATAATCAGCTGTGGGCGGTAGCCTACCCTTACCCTTTAACGCCAGAAAATAATATGTTAGGACGGGCCCTAGGCCCTCACTCGCCTGTTTATCCCTTATTAGAAAAAACACGTCTGTCGGGAAAGAGCTTGTTTTCATCTATGATACTTGACCCACTTGCTGACAAAACAAGTGCTCAGCCCATGTACATTATTAGTTTTCCTATCGAATTAGGAGCTAAACGTTTTGGACGAGGCTTTATTACCTCAGGCAATTTTTTAGTAAACCACTTTGATTCGATAATGAAAAAAGTCGGTAACAAGCATTTTTCTTATTTGCTTGAGGATCACCAACAGCATTTTTACGCCTATCCTGAAAATCAATTAGTGAGTGCATTGCCACCAAGCAAAACAATTTCTTATACCTTTTCTATCAACGTTAACCAGCAAGTCTGGACACTTTACCTCTACCACAACGACCACCAGCTGTTCGAAATTGCTATGGTTTACAAAGTCTTATTAATGTTAGGCCTACTGCTGTCTTTGGGTATTGCTTTTATCACTCGTATGCTGCTTTTACAAAAAAGCCAATTAAAACGGCAAGTAAGCAAACAAACCAAAGAATTAAATGACATGGTGGCACAGCTCACCTTTAACAATGAACAGTTAGGTATTGCCATTAAAGGGGCTCAGGCAAGTGCGGTGGCAAAACAGCAATTTATGGCGAATATGAGCCACGAAATTCGCACGCCCATTAACGGTATAATTGGGTTAACCGAGCTGTGTCGAAAAACAGACTTGGCGCCTAAACAAGCAGAATATCTCGCTAAAATAAAACTATCGGCGAATCATTTGGCTACCATCATCAACGATATTTTAGATTATTCAAAAGTTAACTCAGGCTCCCTTGAACTTGAACAAAGGCCGTTTTCGTTGCTGAGCGTAATCGACAATTTACACGCCATGCTCAGTCAAGAAGCTAATGATAAAGGCATAAAATTCACCATTAACCTCCCCCCAAATCTACCCGTCGATGTGTCAGGTGATAAAGTCAGACTCAGCCAAATTCTGCTTAACCTGTGCTCTAATGCCATTAAATTTACTGAAAAAGGCGACGTTACCCTTATCGTCAATGGCCAGCCAAAAGCACATCAAGTGGCCGATTCCTTCCTGTATCGCTTTCGTTTTACCGTGACGGATAGCGGCATTGGTATTGCGCCAGAGTATATGGATTTATTGTTTGAAAACTTTAGCCAAGGCGATGCTTCAACCACTCGGCGGTATGGCGGCACAGGGCTTGGATTAACCATCAGTCAGCAATTGTGCCGCTTAATGAATGGCGAAATAACAGTAAGTAGTGAACTGGGTAAAGGCAGTACTTTTGTCGCAGAAGTAGACTTACACATTAACAAAGCCATGATCGACAACGACGATGAAATATACCTACTGAGCACCAAACCTCGCGTGTTACTGCTAGACGATAATCCAGAAACACTGAGTTTAATGGCAGATCGGCTAAGCGAAATGGGTGCCCAAGTAAGCTGTTTTCTGCAAGCCGACACCGCCTTAACCCGCTTGCTTGCCGAGCCGCAGGCCTTTGATTTTATTTTACTAGACTGGATGTTACCAGGCTGTGATGGCCATGAGTTTTTACAGCGCCTTAAACAAGCTCAGCTGTCTTATACACCACGGATTATAGTGATTACCGCCTACGAGCTGGATAGCGTTAACCAAGAAAAAAACAAACTGGCTATTGAACACATCATCGCCAAACCCTGCCAACGTATTGATTTATATCGCGCCTTGAGTGTTAAACAAGACGCAATAAACCCCGCCGAACCACCACGAGCGCTTGCAGGCATAACTTTATTGGTTGCCGAAGATAACGAAATCAACAGTGAAATTATTTTTGAGACGCTTAGCCAACATGGCGCCAACGTGATTATGAGTCAAGACGGTCAAGACTGCATCAAGCAATTGTATGCAAACCCTGATGTTGATCTGATTTTAATGGACATTCAAATGCCTGTTATGGATGGCATCAGCGCGTTTAAAATCATTCGTGAAAACCCAGCTTACCGCCATCTGCCCATTGTGGCGCTAACCGCAAACGTATTGAGTGAAGACAAACAAATATACAGCGACTTGGGCATGAATGGCCATTTAGCCAAACCCTTTGAAACTCACAAAATTATCAGCTGTATTTTAAGTTTGGTATCAAAACCTAAAAAAGCGAAGAGGAACGAGCCTTGAGTGCAACTCGTATGATTTATTGAGTTCGTGTGGCAAGGCCTCTGGCTTTATTCAGGGTGTGTAGCCTTGATATCAAACCATAAACGCGCATCGGCCAAGGGTGTTTCTTTAGGTAAAAATGGGTTGTCTAACTCAAATATTTGACGTTTTGCCAAGTTAGCGCGCTTTAATAAACCACCAAAATGCTGTGTAAACAAGGCCTCAAAACTGCCATCATCAATAGCGATTTGTAAGCCTTTTTCAATGACGCCATGCAAGTGCATGTCGTTTTTTCTAACAAAAAAATACACGGCTGTTGGGTAATAAATAGCGATATGCGGGTCAACCATGACTTTGGCATGTTGCATTAATGCATGCTCTGCCCAAATCTCGATCACCGAGCGAGGAAAGTAGTCAATTCGCTCGATGGTTAGCAAATTAAATAATGCGTTAGTATTGGTGGTGGCAATAAGATTAAATTGGCTGTTTAGCAAAATTTGAGTATCGGGCCAGTCACGTCCCTGACCTACTACGAGGTTTTGCAGTTGCGCTTGACTGGTTACATCGGCAAGTAAGTCAGGGTTATTTTTATTAACAAAAGCTAAACGCAAACCAATCAGCCCTTTATACAAGGGGATTCGTATTGGCGCTAATCTGGTTTCTCGCTCAGTATTAGACACCATCCAATGAATGTCATAAAAGGCCTCTTCAATCAAGGCAGCACTGCGCCCTTGAGGTACAGAAGGCATCGACACATATTTTATTTCCATCACTGCATTGGGCACTTTTGCCAAGGCCAGTTTAAACAAGGCTAAAAAATATTCATTTTGATGGTTATACAGGGTGTCTGTTTCATTGGTGGGATAATAAACTATTCGTGTGCTTTCATGATGCGGTTTACGTTTATCACTTTGCTGGCATGCTCCCTGAACCGCATAAGTCAAACTCACCAATAAGAGGATTATTTTCATAGGCAACACCTTTCATACCTAAACCTAAGGGAAACACTAAAGCAGCAAACGCATGCTGTATAGAAGAGTGTAGCTATGAATAGCGTAGACGCACAAAATCTCATGAATGATGTTATATGAAAGTTAAATTTGACAATTAATCAACACTCCCTTAACTTATGTCTTATATAAGACATATCTTTAAACGATAGGACAAATTCTATGTCGACCCAAAATAAAACCATGCCGAAAGTTGGCTTTGGCCTGTGGAAAATATCCAAAGAAACGTGTGCAGATGCAGTATATAACGCCATTAAAGCGGGATATCGCCATCTTGATAGCGCCAGCGATTATGGTAACGAAGTTGAAGTAGGTAATGGCATTAAACGTGCGATTGACGATGGCCTATGTCGCCGTGATGAGCTGTGGATCACCTCAAAATTGTGGAATACCTTTCATCACAAAGAACATGTAGAGCCTGCTATTCGTCGCAGCTTGCAGGACTTGCAGCTTGAATACCTTGATCTCTACCTCATTCATTTCCCTATCGCCCAGCCCTATGTCGATTTTGACGATAGATATCCCCCTGAATGGATATTTGACCCACGCGCCGCCGAGCCGCGCATGGAAACCGCCCCAGTGCCATTGCATGAAACATGGCAGGCAATGGAGGCCTTAGTAGAAGCAGGTTTAACCACACAAATTGGTGTATGTAATTACAACACCGGCTTGTTACACGATTTAATGAGCTACGCCACAATCAAACCTGCTGTATTACAGGTAGAGTCTCACCCTTATTTAACCCAGCAACGTTTGATGAAGCTAGCTAGCAATTACGGCATTCAAGTCACCGCGTTTTCTCCCCTTGGGGCCTTATCGTATCTTGAACTGGACATGGCTGGAGCCAAAGAATCAGTACTTGAACAAGACGTAGTAAAAGCAGCCGCCAAACGCATAGGTAAAACTCCTGCTCAAATCGTATTGCGCTGGGGCGTACAACGTGGCAACGCCATTATTCCTAAAACGTCACGCCCGGAACGTTTAGCAGAAAACTTAGCCATTTTTGATTTTGAGTTATCAGAAACTGAAATGACGGCAATCGACGCCCTAAATTGCAACCGCAGGTTTAACGATCCCGGTCAGTTTTGTGAAGCGGCATTTAACACTTTTTATCCTATTTACGATTGAGGTAAATCATGGCTACACCAGCAATAAACTATGTCGAAGTCGCTCACCAATTACGTTGCGGTGACGCTATATTTCCTAGCGTTGTAGTCAATGATGGCAGCGTGACCAACCTTGAACAAGCGACAGTTTGGGTAAAAGCCCATTTACCTGAGCTTGAGAGCAAACTAAGAGAGTCTGGTGCCATTTTATTTCGTGGTTTTCCACTTGATTCAGCTGAAACCTTTGACGAATTCTCTCAAGCATTTGCTTATCCCAATTTCACTTACAAAGAGTCGTTGTCTAACGCGGTTAGGATTAATTTCACCGAGCGTGTTTTTACCGCTAATGAAGCGCCTAAAGACGTAGAAATTTTCTTGCATCACGAAATGGCGCAAACGCCCATTTCACCGAGTAAGTTGTTTTTCTTTTGTAAAGCAGCCGCTGAACAAGGCGGCGCAACGCCCTTGTGCCGTTCGGATATGTTGTTTGCTGAATTTGCTCGTCAACAGCCCCAGTGGGCCGAGGCCTTTATCACAAAAGGTTTGAAATACACAACGCAAATGCCAGCAGAAAATGATGCTAATTCAGGCCAAGGCCGCAGTTGGAAAAGCACGCTTAATGTCAGTGACCTTGCGCAAGCCGAAAGCAAATTAAAAGAACTCGGTTACAGCTGGACATGGTTAGAAGACGGCAGCCTTCGGGCCACCACTCCCATATTGCCTGCTGTTATTGATATCGGCCAAGAGCAAAAAGTATTTTATAATCAGTTAATTGCAGCGTTTATGGGCTGGAAAGGTGTGAGAGAAAACCCAGCAAAAGCCATTACTTTTGGTGATGACAGCCCCATTCCGATTGAAGCCCTAGAGCTCATGGTCAGTTTATCTAAAGACTATACGTTCGACTTGCCTTGGCAAGATGGGGACGTGGCATTAGTTGATAACTATATTACCATGCATGGCCGTCGCCCTTATTCTGGCGAACGCAAACGTCAGGTGTTAGTCGCCCTAGCGATGGACTGAAGCGGTATTTAATTGAGTGGTAAGGTCAAAAATGGAAAAAATTAACATACTGTTGCCAGGTATTGTGGTGGCAACCGTGACGGGATTTGCTGCGCTGTTTTTGTCTGAACATTATGGCGCGCCAGCCATGCTGTTTGCCTTATTACTTGGCATTGCATTATCGTTTTTATATGAAGACACTAAATGCAAAGCCGGTATCGAATTTACCGCTTGTCATATTCTGCGTATCGGCGTTGCCTTACTCGGTTTGCGCATCGCCTTCGGTGATTTAGCTGCATTAGGTTGGAAAACAGCCCTAGTCTTGATTGTGGCGATTGTGAGCACCATTGCAGTTGGCATTGCACTGGCCAAGGCCTTTGGTTTAAGTAAGCGTTTTGGGGTACTTAGTGGTGGTGCCGTGGGTATTTGCGGTGCATCGGCTGCCATGGCCATATCAGCTGTCTTACCCGACAGCCCAGAAAAAGAACGGGATACCATACTGACCGTGGTTGGAGTAACCGCCCTATCGACCATTGCCATGGTGCTTTACCCCATCATAGCGGGCTTACTTGAACTTGATCAAACCAGTACCAGTATTTTTTTAGGCGGCACTATTCACGATGTGGCACAAGTGGTTGGCGCGGGTTATTCGGTATCAGAACAAACGGGCGACTTAGCCACGTTGACTAAATTAGTACGCGTGGCCTATTTAATGCCAGTAGTGCTGTGCATTTTATTAGTCATTAAGCTAAATCTCAAAAAGCTGAACGGGCCAGGTGTTATTGAGGCTAAATCACCCGGCGTACCCGGATTTTTAATTGGCTTTGTCGTGCTCATGACCATCAACAGCTTAGTTGATTTACCAGAATTGATAAGCTCCAGTGCCAACGAACTCAGCCGCTTTGCCCTTGTTGTGTCGATTACCGCTATCGGCATGAAATCAAACCTGCGCCGACTGCTAACGGTTGGTATTAAACCGATTATTTTACTCATCATCGAAACCTTATGGATAGCAGGTTTGATACTCTTGAG
>NZ_JANQVQ010000267.1 GCF_030730205.1 Paraglaciecola sp. | reverse complement strand
CCGTGCAATTCCATCCTTAGGTTCGCAAAACAATACGTCACTGTATTCGCTTTCCAATGGTATTGGGTAAAGTCACTACCTAGGGCAGGGTAAACCCAGATAAATTGCAATGATGAACTATAACTTCCAATTAAACCCTAGCTCAAAAGTGCGACCATATTCTTCGTATTGGGCGCTGATACTGCGCTTGTCGAAATAGTTGTAATACGCTTCATCATTGATGTTAATGGCGTTGAAATACACATGCATGTTGTCGTTGATAAAGTATTTGGCCATAAAATCCAATTGCTGGTGGGCGTCTTCCATACGCATCATATCGCCATCGATTTCATCCAAGTTTTCACTTTTGTATGAGGTAGTTAAACGCAAGCTCATTAATTTACTTTCGTAACCTATGGTGAAGTTAGCAATTTTATCTGACTGATTAGGTAGGGTGGTTTTAAAACGCTCACCATCTAATTCAGTGATGGCTTCTGAATCACTAAAGGTGCCGTTAGCTGATAATAATAGGCCGTTATCGAAAGCTTTAACCCAAGCTAATTCTAGGCCGCTTACCTTGGCAGATTCACCGTTTATGGCTTGCTTTACTTCTTTAAAACCTTCCCAGCCACTGGTGCCCGCTACATCTGCAGTGATAATAAAGTTGTCAATATTTTTGTAAAAATAGCCAGCGGATAACACCCCAATGTCACCGGGGTAATATTCTAAAGTGGCATCGAAGTTAGCGGATTCATAAGGCTGTAATTCAGGATTGCCTGCTTCTGCTTCACGTTCCGTGACAAATTCGCCGTCGTCTTCTTCGGTTTTTGATTCGATTATTTGATAGGCACCCACATCTTCAAATTTGGGGCGAGAAATGGTTTGGGTATATGCAAAACGTGCAATTAAGCTATCGTTAAATTCGTAGCGTACGTTAATGCTTGGCAACAAATAATCGTAATTATGGTCTTTTTCCCAAGGGGTATTGACCACCTCTTCGCTATCAGTTTGCTCATTTTCAATCAGTTCAACACGCATGCCGGCGGTACTGAAGTCGGTTTTTTCGTAACGCAGACCCGCGACAATACGTAAGTCGTCTATATCAATTTTACCCATTAAATATAGGGCAAAAATGTCTTCGTTATTGCTGTAAGTGGCACCATTGGATTCAACTTCTGAATCCAGTTCAACCAGCTCTAGTGCACTGCGATTTTGATTAAAATAGTCACGCATAACGTGTTTATTCAGGCCAGGACCAAAATCGCCGAGGCCCCAATCAGGTGTCGACGTGGCAAATGCAGTTGCATCAACATCATCAAAATCACCGTCATAAATTGACGTATTGGCGCGATTAAACTTTTCGCGTGTACGATATTTGCCTCCAAATTTGATTTCAGTAGAGTGGCCTTGCCATTCACCTAAACGAGTAAAATCAATTTTTGCACTACTTTCGGTATCTTTGGCGTAGTTTTTAGCAAACTCAATTTCATCTAAGGCATAGTTGCTCATGTCCATGGCGGCAGCATCTTGGGTAATAGTTGGAACTTGCCCCTGCATATCCGAGCTGATGTTCATCTCTTCGCCCACAAAGGTGTAATAGAGCGAGTGAGGTTCTTTTTCATCGGCTTTTGAGTAGCCTAATTGATATTCTATTAACCAATCGTCGAGTTGATGTTTGGCGCCAGCGGTGACAGATAAAATGCTTTGAGCTTCGTAGCGGTCTTTACTTTCCCGTTCAATTTCTGAATCATCACCGTCAAAGGTAAAGGTATTTCTTAGGCGGTTTTCATCGTCAGAAAATTTACTGTATAAGCTGCGAATATAATATTGATTATTAAAGTTGGGCCGAAAATCCACGTTCAGTGCTGCGCCTAAACGCTCACGATTAATGGTGTAATAACGCTGTTCGATTTCATCGTCACCGTTCGACTCAATGTTATCAGAGCCAAAGTCGCGGCTAAAATAAGACACCGCAGCAGCTACCCCCCATACTTCGTTGATCACCGTGGTGCCACTGGCCGATACTTTAGGGCT
>NZ_JANQVQ010000266.1:7951-9029 GCF_030730205.1 Paraglaciecola sp. | reverse complement strand
GTTGCTTTGCTGATACCGTAGTTTCTTGCGGATGATGCTCCGCGTTCATTTGGATTAAGGTAGTAAGATATAAAAGGGTGTTTTGTTGCATAGTCTGCTAATAAGGCTTGCGTATTGTCGGTGCTATTGTCGTCAATTACTATAACTTGAATGTTATTTGTATCCTGAGCGATGACAGATTCCAAAGCTCTAGAAAGCAATGAAATACGGTTGTAAGTGGGAATTATGACACTAACGATTACACTCACCGTATTTCCCCCATCGATAATAAGGCTTTGTATTCAGAAGAAAATCCTTTGGTATCATATAGTCTCCATAATATGGAGTACTTCTGGGGAAGGTTAAACATTCTGCATAACCAATATATAAATGATAAATACATAATCTTTTTTACACACCATCTTGGTTTGCCAAACCATGTTTTTACTCTATTTATCTTTCTCCCTGCAGTAATGTCTTTGTGAAGTGTGGCTCGACCAGCTTTAAATGCTCTATTTTCTAACCAGGCGTCAGTTAACTGAAAGGGTCTAACGATGTGTTTTACGTTCAATGCCGTAACAAAATAGGCTCTGAAACCGGACGATTCTGCCCTTACTAAGAAATCACTTTCACTGCCCATAATATAGTTTTTCCCAGAAGGACCTATGTTTTCATTGAAAGTTATGCCTTGCTCAAATACGCGCTTTCTTACTGCCATATTAGGTCCAAATATGGTCATTGCTTTGCAAGGCCCGTTTGGTATTGATTCGTCTCTGGTGGCGTAGGCAATAACCAAAGGAATATCTCTTAGTAAATATTTGTTTGGTAGGGTTTGCCAATAAGGTTCTACTCTGCCACCAAAAAGATCATAGTCTAAATGGGTTTTTAGCAATTTTTCATAGTTTGTTAGCCAATCGGTATTCGGAATAATATCGTCATCGGTAAATATAATTAGGTCGCCCCGTGCGATTGATAGACCTGTATTAAGTGCAGCATTTTTACCTTGCTTTGGTTCGTGAAGTAAAACGATGGGTAACTTATCCATAAAATTGGTGATGATATCTACAGATTTATCACTACTGTTATTGTCAACAACAAT
>NZ_JANQVQ010000266.1:0-7851 GCF_030730205.1 Paraglaciecola sp. | reverse complement strand
CCAATACAATATAATGCTAATAAAGGGGCCGCAGCTAGCCACTGCTCACCAAACAGAATACGAATTATAATCTCAGAAAAAATGCCCAATACTAAATAAAACGGCCAGGCAATGCTCAGTTGAATTTGTAATAAGGTCTTAAACGACTGAGCTATGTCACCTTTATCAGCTTTTAATTTTGCAAAAAAAGGCGTAACTACCGGCCCTAGAGCTTGAGTAAAGAGGTTATTAAACAGACCTGCTGTGTTTGAAGCGCGATTAAGAATACCCACGTCAGCAATGGTGAGAAACTTTCCTGTTATTAACTCCGCGGCGTTATGCCCTATATGGCCTGCTAAAGCATTAATGCTAACAAAGCTTGAGTAAGAGGTTATTTCTTTCCACAATTTTAGGTGAGGTAATAAGGGTAAATTAGCGGGGCGATACAGCTGAATTAATAATGCTTGGCTAATAGTTTGAATAATTGCCCCTAGCACCAAGGCATAGACGCCGAAATCGTAGAGCGCCAACAAAATCATCGCGATGACACTGATTAGCTGGCTAATCAAGCCTGTAACAAATGAGGGCTGAAAATTGAGCTCTTTACGTTGTAAGGTTTGAATGATACTGCCGTAGGGTGCGATTAAAATGTTGAATGCTAACAACTTGAGTATTGGAGACAATTCTTGTTGTTGATAAAAGTCAGCGATAAGAGAAGAGGATAGAAACAAGACGACAGCAGTTATTGTTGCTATTAAAACTAGCACACCATAGGCGCTGCGTATTTTGTCTACGGTTAAGTCTTGTTCTTTTATCAGGTAGTTATTGATACCAAATTCTTTGATGATAGATGCAATACCAACAAAAATAACGGCGATAGTATATAAGCCGTATTCTTCGGGCGTAATTAATCGAGCAAGTATTGTGACAGAAATAAGTTGCAAAACTATTCGGAGATATTTTTCTCCAAACGAGAACATTAATGCTTTTTTAAAAGTAGCCACTTAATTTCCTTGGGCGCAATAGAGACTATTAGTTAATTGCGCCGCTTTGCTCCATGGCATGTTGTTAGCCGCTTGAAGGTTAATGATACCCATTTGGCTAATATCAATTTGGTGTATATTGCTTAGAATGTTGGCCAAGTCATCAGCATCAGAAAAATAAATCGCTCCATTTTGTGGTACGCAGCCGAATACCTTTGCACTTTCAGGCAAAATGAGTGCTTTGCCCATTGTCATGGCTAAAATCACCGAACCAGATGTAAGTGTATCGCTAAAGGGCAAACAAATAATGTCACTGATAGCTAAACTATCGACAAGTTCTTGATCGCTGAGAAACTTCAAATCAAATAAAATGTTAGGTTGCGCAGATGCTTGAGAGATTAAAGACTTGCCATAGGCTTTATCGAGAGGTGCGCCTGCGATTAGCAAGGTTACTTTACTTATCTCCGTTTTTTTTAATGCCTCTATGAGTTTATCTACTCCTTTGTACGGCCTAATCATGCCTATATAAGCGATGACCTTGTTCTCTTGAGATATGTGTTTGTTGCTTTTTAGCGCCGCTTTATCAGCACTGGGGCTTGGGTAGACCCCAGCATAATTACCATGAAAGATAACACGAGCCTTGTGTTGAAAATCTACTTGGTAAAGTTCGCACAAGGTACTTAATGCTTCTTTACTATGCACAATTATTTGATTAACACTCTTAACTAAAGAGCTTCGAACCTGCAGTTCTTTTGAGCGTTCTAGTTGCTGATGTGCGAATTTATTGTGAATAGTCCACACTATTTTTACCCCTAAGGCTCTTACGACAAAACAATCCAACCTTAATAGATAACATTTCACTTTGAATATAAACGGATTTTTCGACCATGCTAAAATCGCGATCAAATCGACAATCCAATGAAGATGGATCACGTCAATCTTTGGATTTTTTCTCCACAGTGTTAACAGAGGAAACAGTGATGGATAAAATTTATCATAACAGACTCTAGTTTTAAGGTCAGAAAGCTCATCAGCTAACATTTTCTGATAAGGATTAGCCTCACTATAATCTGGTACAAAGAGTACTAATTTGTTTGAGTTAGATGGACGCTTAGACATCGTTTAACCAGTGATAGATCTGGCGAGTGCAGCGAATGCTGTTTTCCAGTACAAGGGGTCATTGGGGTAAAGTTTTATCGCATTACACATCGCTTTAAATTCTTCCTTGTGCAATTTTTTTTCTCTTAAAGCGGTACTGAGAGACCACGCCCACTCCTGTGACAAGCGTTTATTAACCGCTTTCCTTTCGCTGTCGCTATGGGTATGAGGTAGCAGGCTAGCATAACCACGTATATGGGTTCTTGCACTTTTTTCTTTTTTGTCCGCATCACCGCCTGCAACCATGGATATATGAGCGTCATGAATGTGGTAAATTTGATGAATCTCATTGACGAAACCAAATTTGAAACCTGCTAGCACTACTCGTACTGCAAAAAATTGGTCGTATGCAGTGCGATACGAGGGATCAAATCGTAAGCTGCTATAGATTTTTTTACGCATAATCGCGCTTTGAGTACTGCCGGGTACACGATTTAATACTGCGACTTCGCCTATTCGTTTATCGTTAATCACGTTCAGTCCCCCTTCTCTATTTTCACTATTTAAAAGAAGGAAAGGGTGAGGTACACCTTCTTTTGTGACAAAATTTGATTCTTCGACGGTTTCTCTTGTTTCATGGTCAATACGATGAAGTCGTCCAAAGATCCAATCTACATCAGGATTTTGTTCAAATAGAGCTGCAAATTGAGATAAGTGATAAGGCGGCCACTCGTCGTCACTGTCTTGAAAAGCAATAAGTTCGCCCTTGGCGTGATCTAAACCGTTATTTCTCGCCGCATAGTGTCCAGCATTGGTTTGTTGCAAAAGGGTTATCTCTTTACGAAATGTGTGTTTGTTGTTTTCAATCCATTTGGCAGACTCATCAGTGCTGCCATCGTCAACAATGATAACTTCATAATTATCATAATCTTGCGCAAATATAGTATTAAATAGTTGTGGTAAAAACTTTTCTCGATTATAGATGGGGACAATGACACTGATAAGGGGGGTTGAGTTAGACATTACAGGTGTTACCTTTAAATACAGCTTCTAGTTTCTTGGATAATATGAGCCAGTCATAATTTTCGGCATGTTTGCGAGCATTTAGGCCCATTTCAATTAGGTCGTTAGGAGTGGCAAACATAGCAATTACTTTTTGGGCTAGATTTTCTGGAACATTGCAGTCAACAATAAAACCCGTTATTCCTTCTATTAAGGTTTCTGGCGTACCGCCTGAGTTACCACCAATGACAGGTATACCGCACGCTTGAGCTTCCAACATAACGATGCCAAAACCTTCAATATTTCGCCCTATGTCTCTATTGGGTAAAATAAACAAGTCAGACTGTTGGTAACATTCTACCATCTGCTGATCGGATAGTTCTGACATAAATAGCACATGATTTTCGAGTTTAAGTTGTGCAACCAACGATTGAAGCTCTGATCTTTGTGGACCACCGCCAATAATGGCATAAAGAATATTTGGCACCGCTTTTATTATGTCAGGTAAGGCTTTGACTAGCACATCGTGTCCTTTGCGAGCCTCTAAGCGAGAAACGGTCAATATTACTGGGCGCGCTTCCCATCCAAAGTGCTTTCTTAAGGCCGTGTTCCTCGTTGCGGGCGCGAACACTGAGGTATCAACGCCAGGAGTAATTACTTGTATTTTAATAGGGTTGACATCCCAATGGGCGAGCAACACCCTTTTAGAATTTTCACTGTTACAAATGAGTAAATCAGCTCCCCTTAAAGCACGCTTCACTATCCATCTAAAAGCTCTGCTTGTAGCGGCATTTTCTACATCTTCACCGTGTATGTAACAGTAATAGGGGATATTCAAAATGTGTTTGATTAAATAAGCGATAAAACCTTCCGGAATACATCTACCGCAATGAATCACGCTAATGTTATTTTGTTTTATGACTTTCCATGTATCGATGAATAGATGCATGTAAAAAAGTAGGCCAGATACAGATAACAACCCCCAGTCTGACCATTTTTTATAGCGGAATTTGATTCGCTTAATTTTTAATATTGCTTTTTCGTCAAATTCGCTCTGGTCGGCAGATGTGCCTGCAAGGATCACGTATTCTTTTGGATCGAGCCTACTATAGACTTCCCAAAACCAGCGTCCACTCCCGCCATGCATAGGTGGAAAAATTTCACTAAAAACTAAAGCCTTGCTCATTCGTTTGACTCTATCTCTTTAAAAAGGGGAGTATTAAGTTGTCTACTTCATTTTCATGTGCTGCAAACCAAGCTTCATCTGCATAGTTCTTCCACCGAGCTGGCATAGGAGCCTGAATTACGTTACATAATTTCTCAATAGAGAATGGGTCTACGCTAATATTGAATAAATCAAAAATAGCGTTTATTTCATCCTTGGGCTTCTCAGTTAAAGCCTCAAAGCTAACACTGTAATCAGCATACTGCTTACCAAATAGAAATGATAACTTCCATAGCGCATAAAAGCGTTGATAGGGATGGGGAGTAAATCGTTTGTCTAAAAAAGGGTAGTGTTTTGCCAAGTCATCACACCAAGGATCAAGATAAAAAGCATCTTGGTAAGTCAACTCAACATCATTTTTGTTCATTAGTGAATCATCGGTCAAAAATGAGCACCATTGATCTCTTGGATGGCGGAAAAGATGTAAAATTTTAGCCTTAGGAAAATGTTGCTTGACCCAGAGTAAGCGAAAATCTATGCGATTAAATTGTAAAACGGGACGTTTGGGTGACAATTCTACCAATCTTTCGATAAAGCGCTTCATCTTAGGTTGGTGGCTTTGTTCCGTCATTAAAAGCTCAGTTCGAATCCAATCTTCATCATACAGTTCAGACAGCTCTTCCATACCTTGATATTCAGCCCAGTAATCTGAGACACCACGATGGCTTGCATCGACATTTTCACCCCGTAATTTTGGTGAAAACCATTGTCTTTCATTGAAAGGCTCATAAAATGAAGTGCAGGTTCCTGACTGCCGAAATAGATTCCATAATAAAGTTGAACCGCTCCGAAACCGGCTGGTGATAAAAATGATGTCGTCTCGCTGGCTCGTTAGATTTGGTACAGCACTTACTTTTTGATAAGGACTATCTATGTTTTTCAATGTTGGTAAAGGTTGACTGCCAACACGTACTTTATCGTTAAGAAAGTCTTGCATTCGGGGTTGTTGGAGAAATTTCGATAAGACAAGTGTTAACGTTTGTTTGATTCTATCAAGGCCTAGCATGATTATTTTTTACCATCATTGATATATAAGCTTGCGAATTTTCTGCTCATGTTATTGACAATAAACATATTAGAGAACCGAGATTTTGCTTTTATTTTCATGTATTTAACCCTGTCTTTGTCGTTTAGTAAGGTTAAGATACTATCTGCAAAAGCTGAGGGGTTATTATTTTCTGTGACTAAGCCGTTTTCCGAATGTTGTATGATTTCTGCATTACCGCCTGCATCAGTTACAACGCATGGTTTTCCTAATGCCATAGCTTCTAGTAGTGTCATGGACGTTCCTTCACTAAGTGAGGAAAGTAAGAATACATCCATTAGTGCAAGATAGTTTAGTGGCATTGGATCGTAGCCAGTCATAATCACACTTTGAGTAATGCCCAAAGCATCAAGTTTATTCTCGATATTTTGTCGTTCATCACCATCGCCAACCATAAGCAGAATTGTATTCGGTTTGCTTTTCAATACAATCGAAAATGCTTCTAACATCATAAGGTGATTTTTAATCGGATCGAAGCGGGCAATAGTGCCTAGGACCTCGGTATTATTGTCTAACTTCAATAAGGTTCTTAGTTCATTTATTTTACTAATATCAACAATGGGCTCTCTTATTCCGTTATAAATTACCTCTATTTTTTTTGCTGGGATATTTTCAAAATCCACTAAAGCCTGTTTAGTTGCTTCTGATATAGAAGTGATGTGTTGAGTGATACGACACAACCAAGGATTAATTATCTTACGTTTCCAACTGCTTGAATCAGGATAAAATCGACCGTGCTCAGTAAATATCGTTTTCGTTTTCGTACCTAATGCCGCTATGGCCCCGTAAACCCAAGGCGTATATTGATGACAGTGAAGAACGTCGATCCTATTTTCAATTATATGGGCACGAATGGCCTTAATAAGCGATATATCGAAGCCGGGTTTACGTGAGGTGGAGGTTACCTGAATACCACAATTTTTTAATTGATGTCCCCATGGTCCTAATGGACTTTCGATACAGAAAATAGACATATCGAAAGTATCTGCCTCACAGTCTTCGATAATGTTTTTAATCACCATTTCTGTTCCACCAATGCGCATGTCATAGGTTAGATGCATCACAGAACATTGAAAACTAGTTGACATTTGTTCCTGCTTTTATCTTATTTCTAAGTTTATTTATTTTGTTGTTAACGAGACTTTCGCTTAACTGGCACGCGCAAAGGGAAATTATTAAAGCTAAGATAAAAATGGGTAAAATATATTCCTCTTTTGACAATAGTCCGATTTGAACAAAAATCCAAGATGCTAAACATGCAGCGCCGGTATGAAATATATATAGTGGGTAAGAGTAGTCTCCAAGTTTTAAATCTAACTCTTTTAATCGTTTACTATGTGGTCTAATACTGAAAAGTAAAACAGTCATTAACGCGCTTAAAGGTAGGTTCAACCAAGTAGAAATGATTTCAACTTTCCAACCATGCTGCTGGAAAAATTCAAATGAGAAGGCACTTATTACTGAAGTAAGACAAACATTGAATAAGAATATAGAAGTTAAAATTTTTCCGCAGTGGGGTGTTTTTTTAATCAAAGCTAGGAGTTTTATTCTATAAAAAAAGAGTAAACTGCCTATGGAAAAAGGTAATGACGCATTAAATATGTTGCCGTATCCAGTTCCAAGTTTACCTGTGATTAGGTTGGTTAATACAATATAGGACGCACTTGCAGCAAACCAAATCCAAGTTATCTTTTTCGTTTTGCTGACACCCAACCCTATTAGGGTATAAAAAAACAGCTCTATAGTTAGTGCCCATGTAGGAGGTGCTAATCTTGGTGAGTATTCAACTGGATTAAACTGAATGAATAACATACCAATGTTTGCAGTCCATTCAGTAATAGTAGTGGGCATTTGCATTTTTGAGTGAGATTCTTTTGCAAATTCTGCCCCCACTAGAAAAATAATGAAAATGATAAGTAATAATAGAAACCAGTAGGTCGGGTAAAGTCTGAGAAATCTATTTATTGCATACTTTTTAAAACCACTACGGGTATAACCATAACTGTTGTGTAAAATAGTGGTCATTAAAAAGCCACTTAGAATAAAAAATGAATATACTGCTAACGGCCCAATCGTTGGTAATTGTAAAATATGAAAAAGCATTACGTTCAATGCAAGTATAAATCTATATATTCCAAACACTTAATGCGCAGCCTTTTGAGAATATTTTACCCACCACATTTCGTACATAAGCATACTCCAAAGTATGGTACTGTGATCCGCTTCTTCATTTTGGTGTTCATTCCAAAGGGTTTGAATACAGTCATGGTTAAAGATGTCTTTCAAACCATGACCTTGCTGAATAATATGGTACTGTGCAAGACCTTTAATTTCATTTCTGAACCAGCTTGCAAGTGGCACCGAGAAACCCATTTTTTTACGGTATAAAATACCGTCAGGTAACATGGACTTAAACGCTTCTTTTAGAATGTGTTTTTTTTCGCCATTTTTAAACTTCATGCCGGAGGGTAGGGTGGCTGCAAATTCTACTATTTCTTTATCAAGTAGTGGCGCTCTCA
>NZ_JANQVQ010000265.1 GCF_030730205.1 Paraglaciecola sp. | reverse complement strand
AGATGTTATTCCGCAGCTGTTGTTGCTAGATGGCAAGGATAGATAGTAACACTTTGTTAAATTGACTATCTCACCAAAACCGAAAGCTCATTCATCAAATTACAGGCAAATCATAAGCGTAAATTTTACATCACGCCTTCTTACTTCAAAGCTATTAAACAACTCGTGACAGCACATTAATACTGTATATAATAACAGTATATGTTGAAATTCATTCCTATAAAAGCCCATGCAGGCATTGTTGGTTTTGAGTCTCCAGCCACTGAGTACACTCAGCTCGGACTTGATTTAGACCAACTTCTTATTGACCACCCATCGGCTACGTATATCGGTGTGGCTGATGGTGAGTCGATGAAAGGTGACGGTATCTTTTCCGGTGACTTGCTTATTGTCGACCGCGCTCAGACTATCAAAGATCAAGATGTGGTTGTTGCCAATCTTAACGGCGTTTTTGTCTGCAAAAAAATAGACAAGGTACAGCGATGTTTAATGTCATCAGGCCGCGGCTTTCCGCCTTACTTCTTGCGTGAAGGCGACGAGTTTCAAATCGAAGGGGTAGTCACGCGTTCAATCAGATTGCATCGCCCGTTTAAAAAGAAGCTTTGATGTACGCTCTTTGTGATGTCAACAGCATGTACGCGAGCTGTGAAAAAGTCTTTAACCCCGCTATACGGAACAAGCCTGTTGTTGTGCTGACCAACAACGATGGCTGTATTTGTGCAGCGTGCGGTATTGCTAAGCGTATGGGAATTGGTAAGAAGTTCGTCCCCTACTTTCAAGTCAAAGAGGCACTTGATAAAGCGGGGGCAGTAATACGGTCGAGTAACTATGAACTCTATGCCGATTTGAGTCAGCGGATGATGGATACGTGTGCCCGCTTCGCGCCTGACATCAATGTATACTCGATTGATGAGTGCTTTTTGTATTATGGTAAAGGCAGCTCTGCGCCCCCTCAAGGCTGGGACGCTCTAGCAACAGCCATTCGAAAAACGGTATGGCGAGAAGTGAGATTACCTATCGGCATTGGTATGGGTCTGACACCTACGCTTGCTAAGGCGGCCAATCATGCATCGAAGCGAATAGAGGGTTTTAATGGCGTGGCCGTTATCGATAGTGAAGTGAAGCGAAAGCTTATTTTGTCACATATGGGAGTGACCGATGTATGGGGTGTCGGCAATCGATTAGGCAGGCGCTTAAACGTCATGGGCATTCAAACCGCGTGGGATTTAGCCAATCAAAATCCAACAAAAATAAGAAAAGACTTTTCTATCTTAGTTGAGGGCACTGTACGGGAGCTAAACGGCGAAGTCCGTCATAGTTGGGATGGCGTCAGAGCAGCAAAAAAAGAGATATACAGTACCCGCAGTTTTGGTCAACGCATAACTGATGCAACTCAATTACACAGTGCCCTAGCCTCGCACGCTGAAGTTGTGGCAAGCAAACTACGACGACAAAAAAGTTTAACCAGCGCAATGAGCGTTTTTGCAAGTAGCTCCCCCCATGACAGTGAAGGTTTTTTTAGCAAGTCATACTTTCACCGATTCACGGTACCAACCAATGACACACGAAATATTATCAATGTGACGCAGGCGGCCATGCAGACACTCTTTAAACCCGGCATCAGGTACTATCGCTGCGGTGTAGGTTTAGTGGATTTGCACAGAGAGGAATTGTTCCAGCACGACCTATTTGATCAATCGACCGATAGTCCAAAATTAATGTCCTGTATCGACACCATCAATGCGCGATTTGGCCGCTCGACCGTGCACATTGCGGCAAAAGGGTTTGAGCAAAAATTTGCAATGCGGCGAGAGTTTTTATCACCGCAATACACAACCCGATGGAGCGATATTCCCAAGATTATTTGTTAGGCAAACCGGGGGAAAAGCGTTAAGTTAATTGGGCTTACATACCGTCTAAAAAATCGGGAGATAACAAAATGAATGACAGTGAAATGCTTTTCGTGGCAACAATGGCCCTAGCCTTCTTAGTGGTTGGCTTATTGGCGATATATGCACAT